>JABIZD010000084.1 GCA_018666555.1 Gammaproteobacteria bacterium | reverse complement strand
TCCCAATCGCGATAGTCTGTCTCAACAGGAGGTATTGAATCAGTTAATGGACAGGGTTGATGAGATACCACCATCCCTGGTCCTGGCGCAGGCTGCTAATGAGTCTGCGTGGGGAACGTCGTCTTTTGCTCGTCATCAGTTGAATCTGTTTGGTATATGGTGCTATACCGAGAATTGCGGGGTGGTTCCCAGGCATCGTGCTGAAGGTGCAACACATCAGGTCGCAGCGTTTGAGTCCGTGCAAGATTGTATCGATTACTACTTGTTAAATCTCAATAGCCACCCGGCTTACAGCACACTCCGAGCCTTACGCAGTGACTTGAGGGCAAAGCAAGAAATTCTCAGTGGAGAGCGCCTGGCACCGGGGTTGTTGAAATATTCTCAACGGGGGCAATTGTATGTCGATGAACTCATAGAGATGATCAGGTTTAATCACCTGGACAGGCTAGATAAAGCCTGATCCTGCTCATTGGCAACTGCCTCAGGTCAAGCGTTGTGGTAGTGCGATATCAAATAGAAAGTATCGTTACAGATGAAACCGGGCGATGAGTGGGTAATAGCCAGTTGAGGAAAGGTTATTGGGAAAGATTGTTGGTGAAGGGTATTGGCGATAAGTAGCCGATGATGGGTATTCAGGTATCCAATCCAGGTATCCAGGTATCCAGGTATCCAGGTATTCAGGGATGCGGGTATCAAGGTAGATAAATCTGGATGTATTCGGGTAAATTGATAGAAGGCTATAAAAAAATTGTTAGCTACTGATTGCGTATTGTGATCCAGTTAACGGGTGGTGGGATCAGAAATTGAATTTCGCAGGTGCCGATAGTAAGGTGCCACTGGTTAGGGGCTTTGGGAGGGTTATTAACCATGAGGGTGAAAGTATTGGAAGGTGTCGGGGCTGAGGTTTCGCAGATCGATTTAAACGAGCTCGCTGATTCTGAGATTGATGATGTTAAGACTGCTTTTGCTGAACATGGTTTGTTGTTCTTTAGAGATCAGGACATTGACGAACAGGCGCATCTTCGTTTCTCGCGGATTTGGGGGGACATAAACGTTAACCGATTTTTTGATGCCCATCCTGAATTCCCGGAAATCGCAGTGGTGTCTAAGGAGCCTGATCAAACCTTTAATATTGGTGGTGACTGGCATACAGATCATTCGTATGACCATCGTCCGGCATTGGGGTCGGTACTGGTCTCCAGGCAGCTACCCGCGTCTGGTGGTGATACCTGGTTTACCAGTATGTATAAAGCCTATGACGGTCTTTCTGCAGGCTTGCAGTCATTTCTTGAAAGTCTGCGAGCCGTGCATTCTGCAAAGCATGTATTTGGGAGTCGGGCCCCTGAAGCCAGGCAAGAAGCCATAGGTGACCAGTTCAATAACAAGTCAGCGGCAGATGAGCTCGAGGATCCGGTTCACCCTGTCGTCATCAGGCATCCCCTGAGTGGTCGGAAGGCACTTTTTGTTAACAGTGGTTTCACGCTTAGATTTGAAGGTTGGACTGAAGAAGAATCTGCTCCTTTGCTTGAAATGCTTTATGCTGCTGCTATCCGAGAACCGTATATCACGAGGTTTAACTGGCAGCCCGGTTCAGTGGTATTCTGGGATAATCGTGCCACCTGGCATTTTGCCCAGAATGATTATCAAGGCCAGCGTCGCGTCATGCATCGTACGACGATTGAAGGGGGCCCATTAGAGGGTGTAGTCGGGATTCATTAGCCTTGATTTGCCGGAAACCAGCCTAGAAAAGGGCCTACAGAGCGATAAGATTTTACCTTAAGGGAGATTTACCTTAGAGTTACGCCCTTTAGATTGATCGAAGGGGCAATGATGGCTAATTATTTCAATTCTTTGGCGCTAAGGGAGCAGCTGGCGCAGCTCGGAACCTGTGAATTTATGGATCCCATTGAGTTTTCTCAGGGCGTCGATTGTCTCAAAGGTAAGCAGCTTGTTATTATCGGCTGTGGCTCGCAGGGGTTAAATCAGGGGCTAAATTTGCGCGATAGTGGTTTGGATGTTGCCTATACCCTTCGTGAATCTGCCATTGAGGAAAAGCGGCAGTCCTATTTGAATGCCACTGATAATGGTTTTAATGTGGGAACCTACCAGGATCTTATACCAACCGCCGACCTGGTACTCAACCTGACTCCTGATAAGCAACATGGCAGTGTTGTCGACCAAGTGGTTCCATTGATGAAACAAAATGCCTGCCTGGCTTATTCGCACGGTTTTAATATTGTTGAGGAAGGCCAACAGATTCGTGATGATCTGACGGTCATTATGGTTGCACCTAAATGCCCGGGTACGGAAGTTCGTGAAGAGTACAAGCGTGGCTTTGGTGTGCCAACCCTGATTGCTGTGCATGCTAACAACGACCCGCACGGAGAAGGATTGGAAATAGCTAAAGCCTATGCAGCGGGTACTGGCGGGCACAGAGCAGGCGTGTTGAAGTCGTCATTTGTTGCTGAAGTGAAATCAGATTTGATGGGTGAACAGACCATACTGTGCGGTATGTTGCAGACAGGCTCTCTCCTGTGTTTCGATAAAATGGTACAGGAAGGTGTGGATCCCAGTTATGCCGCCAAACTGGTTCAATATGGCTGGGAAACTGTGACTGAGGCCCTGAAACACGGTGGTATTACCAATATGATGGACCGCCTGTCGAACCCAGCAAAACTCAAGGCTTTTGCTCTGTCTGAGGAGATGAAAACAATCCTGCTGCCCCTCTACCTGAAGCATATGGACGATATTATGACGGGTGATTTCAGCTCAGGTATGATGCAGGATTGGGCTGATGATGACCATAAGCTGCTTTCCTGGAGGAAGCAGACCGGAGAAACAGAATTTGAAAATACGCCGGTTGCTGATGTTGAAATATCAGAGCAGGAATATTTTGACCACGGCATATTGATGGTTGCTATGGTTAAGGCAGGAGTAGAGCTGGCTTTTGAAACCATGACTGCCGCAGGGATTAAGGCAGAATCGGCTTATTATGAGAGCCTCCACGAAGTGCCGCTGATAGCTAATACGATTGCTAGAAAGAAATTGTTTGAAATGAATAACACCATCTCGGATACGGCAGAATATGGCTGCTATCTATATAACCATGCCTGTTTGCCATTACTGACTGATTTTATGTCAGATGTGAAAGCTGATTTGATAGGCCGCGGTTTAGGATTGAATGACCTGGGCGTGGATAACCAGCAATTGATCGAAATTAATGCGGAAATTCGGTCGCATCCGGTGGAGCAGATTGGGCGTACATTGCGTGGCTATATGACAGATATGAAACGGGTTGTCTGAATGGCAACATACCAGGTTAATTTTGTCTCCTAATGGCCGATAGCCCGGTCCTGGTAGATTTCAGCGAGGCGAGCATTGAGTTTAGCAATCAGTATCAACTGGTTGATGTGGACTGGAAAATTAAAGCGACTGAGGCCTGGTTGCTGCTAGGCTCAAACGGTTCGGGTAAATCTGCGCTTATTTCAGCAATGGTAGGTGAGGGGCGTCTATTATCGGGTCAGAGGGTCAGCTTTAAGGGCCAGACAGCGACAGTATCCCTGTTAGCTCAGCAGACGCTGATCGAACGTGAACGCCTCCGGGATGACAGTGACCTGACTGATCAGGTTTTTCAGGGTACCCCATTGGTCAGTCTTTTAAATGAAGATGAACCAGATCCAGTTCGGTTAGAAGAACTGGTAAAGCTATTTGGCATGGAAGCTCTACTCGCCAGCGGTTTCAGGAAGTTATCTACCGGTGAAACCAGGAAAGCATTGTTGATAAAAGCACTTGCTTCACCAGCCCCATTGTTAATGCTTGATGAACCTTTTGTGGGCCTTGATACTGCAGCCAGCAGAATGTTGATGGCTGAGTTAGAGCGTATCGGCAAACATAAAACGATTGTTTTGGTGATGAATCATTTGCCTTCGGTGCCTGCATTTATTACACACTATGGTTATTTAGAGGGAGGGCGTTTACTGTTCCAGGGAGCCCTGAAGGACGCGATGGTAGGTGAGTTGCTAAAAAGGCTGAATCATCTACACAAGGCTGATATCGAATTACCGGTCAGCACGGGTCCAGAACTATTGGCAGAGTTAGATCCGAATCTGCCGCTGGTGACCCTGCGAAACGCGAAGGTCCAGTATGCCGATAAAATTATATTTGAAGACCTGGATTGGCAGATTAATCAGGGCGAACACTGGCAATTAACAGGGCCGAATGGGTCGGGTAAAACAACACTTTTAGCCTTGATTACTGGCGACAATCCACAGTGCTACCAAAACGATTTATTCTTGTTTGGATATCAGCGGGGTCGGGGTGAAAGTATATGGGATATAAAGCGACACATAGGCTATGTGTCCAGTGCCCTTCAATGGGATTACAGAGTCAGTATCAGCGCCGAAAATGTCATCCTTTCCGGGTTCTTCGATAGCATTGGCTTGTATGTCAAAGCATCAGATCAGCATCGTGTTATCGCCCATCAATGGCTTGGGATATTGGGCATGGAAGATCGATGGCAATCACCTCTCAATCAGTTTTCCTATGGTGACCAGCGGTTGTTGTTAATTGCTAGGGCAATGGTAAAACGACCTTCCTTGCTGATACTTGATGAACCCTGTGTTGGCCTGGATAGTCTGAATAGACAACTGGTGCTTAGCTTGATTGAAATAATTTGCCAGAGTGGCCATACCACGGTTGTCTATGTCAATCATCATGCTGAGGATGCAATTCCCAGTATTCGATTCACGCTGGATTTAACTGAGCAGAGTTTATGAATTGCCATTGTGGTTCAAGCTCGCGTTACAACCTGTGTTGTCAGAGGTTCCTTGAGGGTGATGACCGGCCAGAAACCGCCGAGGCTTTAATGCGAGCGCGATACTCAGCCTACGTAGAAGGTGAGGATCAGTTTTTACTCGATTCATGGCACCCGCTGACCAGTCCGTCCGGATTGGAGATAGTGAAAGACCAACGTTGGCTTGGTTTAAAGATTCTGGCTGTTCACCAGGGCGGATCCGCAGACGCGACTGGCTGGGTCGAATTTATAGCGAAATTTAAAGTATCCGGCAAAGTTGAAAAGCTGCACGAAGTCAGTGAATTTGTTCGCGAGAAGGGTCAATGGCTTTACCTTACCGGTACGCTTAAGAATTAATTAACCTTGCAGCGCAGTGGTCAGCCGCTATAGATACTCTTTTGGGGTGTTGCTGAGAGCGATGGGACCTTGGCGGTTAAATAGGACTTCGCGGCCTGGGAACCTGACAAGCAGACTGCTGCCCGGTTCTCAATTGGGCGGTTTCGGTTAGTTTTGGTAATAGAATTGAATTAAACGAATTTCAGAGATCACAGGAAATTCAGAACGATCCCGAGGAGACCTGTTTCTTAAGTTTGGAGAGGAGGAGGTCACGATAGGCCTGGTAACGGGAAAACTGTTGATCTTCCGTGAAGACAGCCCGCATTTTCTGATCCAACTTTTTGCGGTGTTTGCGAGTTACCCGTTTCAGTTCTTTTTCCAGGTTTGGCTTCTGGCGTTTGATCAGATTCATTGAATCCTTCCACACGCCATCAATAAAAGTACCCATTGCGGTCCGGAACAAAGCCGCTTGTTCTTCGCTCATATCAATGGCGATGGCTGCTTTAATGACCTCAGGGTCCGTCCAGGGGCTACTGTTGGCCTGCTTTTCTGACGGGGCTGCAGCTACTGTTGCAAAAATAAAAAACCCGATAAAAGGGAATATAAATTTTTTCAATGTGTGCATTTTGAGCTGCCAGATTGTAGTGAATGTAGGGCCCTGGGGCGTATAACGTTAATCTTTAGTAGATATTTTTTTAAAACCTTTTATGGACCGGTATAAGCCAGTTAGTTTTCCAAATAGGCCCGGCACTCTGGCTATGAGAAGTTATAATGCTTTGTCATGTCCTGGCGAGACGTTTCCATGTGGTCCAGATAACGTGTAATTCCGCCATTATAGTTACCATCCTGCCGGTGCTGACTTTCTCCTTCGAAATTATAATATCCAGGCGTACAGTCTTCGTTGCGGGTGGTTTTGCCACGGTGATTGATCACTTCCTGGA
Source organism: Gammaproteobacteria bacterium (assembly GCA_018666555.1). GTDB lineage: Bacteria > Pseudomonadota > Gammaproteobacteria > Pseudomonadales > Azotimanducaceae > UBA9926. The sequence goes on along the minus strand of JABIZD010000084.1, from coordinate 87,046 downwards.
CCCACCATTGTTCAGCCTTTTCGGTGGCTTCAATGGTATCAAAATTGTTCTCCCTAGTATGGGCAATACAATCGGCTATGTGATCCCCCTGAGTTTGTAGCATATAGGTTAAATTGAACTGAAAAGATGCCTGGTAGCCGCCCATGATAAAAAGATTCGGATAACCCGCGGAGTGAATACCGAACAAGGTTTGTATACCACTACTGTACTTGTCCTCCAGATTTAAGCCTGTTTTACCGATAATTTTGTTATATATGCCCGTTTTCTGCACCTCAAAACCGGTGGCGTAAATCAATAGGTCCAAATTAAATTGCCTGTCCCTGAAGATGGGCCCCTGTTCTCTGATTTCGGTAACACCCTCGCCTTGAGTATCAATTAGATGCACGTTCGGTCGGTTATAAGTTGCCAGGTATTCGTTATGAAAACAGGGCCGCTTGCACATGAACATGTACCAGGGCTTAAGCGCTTCGGCGACAACCGGGTCGTCCACTTCCTGTTCAATTCTGCGATGAATTCGCATCATATAGTCAATATTACTATTTTCCTGACGTTGTATTTTTTCTTCCGGGTTGTATTTCCGGCGCTGCTGCAGTTGTTTTTCAGTGGGTTGGGATTGTCGAATTGCTTTGTTTCTTCGCACTGTCTGCCAACCCGGTTGCAGGCTGTTTGCCCATGTCTGATCAGTTTCCCAGTCATCTCTGATATCAATAGAAGAAGGTGTGCGCTGGAATACGTAGAGTTCTTTGGACTGTTTGCCTAATGCTGGAATAGCCTGAACTGCTGTGGCGCCGGTACCAATAATGCCGACCACCTTATCATTTAGATGATCCAGATTTTGCCCGGTATAGTGGTAATCCCAACGAGAGGTATGGAAGGAATGGCCTCGATAGGATTCTATACCAGCAATTCGAGCTAATTTAGGCTTAGAAAGAGTCCCATTGGCGCAAATAACAAATTTTGCTTTCATGGTATCGCCGCGATCCGTTTTCAGGCACCAGACCTGCTCGTCTTCAAGCCAGGTGGTGGAAATCACAGTTGTTTGAAAAACGGCTAAATCATAGAGGTTGTATTTCCGGGCAATCGCCTTGCAATGATTCAGGATTTCCTCGCCTTGGGAATAGTGACGTTGAGGGACGTAATCCAGTTCATCAAGCAAGGGCAGGTAATCATAGGAAACTACATCGCAGGCGACCCCTGGGTAGCGATTCCAGTACCAGGTCCCACCAACATCTGAGCCGCGTTCGACAATTCTAATGCTTTCGATACCACGCTGCCTCAGTCGTGCTGATGTTAGCAGCGCGGAAAATCCCCCGCCAATAAAAAGCACTTCCACTGCATCATTAATGGCTGCTCGAGCAGTGATATTATCGGCATGGGGGTCTTCGGCGTGCTTTTCCAGCGGGCCTGAAAAATCAGAGATGAACTGGGCTGTACCCTCAGGTCGTAATTTCAATCTTAGGTCACGTTGTTCAGCAAATTTCTCTTTGATTTCGTCGTAATAGGTTTGTTCATGCTTCATGACGGGGTCGACCTTGGTGCCGTGATCCTGACAATCTAGAGAGTGTCGATCTGTAAATCAAGTCTCAATTTCCACCGGAGCTTTGAATCAAATAGGTAAAACAGGTGCGCTAGTTGGTTTTTAATACTAGCCATCAGGGCGCCGGATATCTGTAATAGGACTTTAGTCTATGTCTGGCTGATCCGATTGTTCTTAGTTCAGGGCGTCCAAGCGTAGATAGATTCGACGTAACTGGCAGGAACTCATACAATTGTGACAACAGTGTGGATAAAGGAAATAAAATGACTCAGCAGAGTCAGATCACCTCGGCAGAGACGCAGTTGTTTCTGGAAACGCTACGGAGATTTTTGGAAGTTGAGGTTTCTCCGTATTATGAGGAATGGGAAAAGGCTGAAATTTTCCCTCGAACTCTTTGGAATAAATTAGGCGAGAACGGGTTTTTGTGTGTAGATCAGCCAGTCGAGTATGGGGGCTACGGTGTATCGTTTGAACTTAGCTGCGCGATTGTCGATGAGGTGTCCAGAGCAGGGTTTGCTGCGCTTGCCAGTTCTATTTCGGTTCACTCTGATATTGTCGCTCCTTATATAGGTAATCTGGGAACAGAAAGCCAGAAGCAGGAGTGGCTGCCGAAAATGGTCACAGGTGAGGTGGTGGGTGCGATTGGCATGACCGAGCCAGGTGCTGGAAGCGACCTCCAGAGCATTAAAATGACAGCTATAAAGGATGGCGATGACTATCAGATTAACGGCCAGAAGACGTTTATTACCAATGGTCAGCACTGCGATGTAATCATTCTGGCGACCAAGACTGATGTCAACCTTGGTGCCAGGGGTATGAGCTTATTTGTAGTGGATTGTAAAAAGCCAGGCTTTCAAAGGGGACGTAATCTGGAGAAAATGGGCCTGCATAGTGGTGATACCTCTGAAGTTTTTCTAGATGATGTACGGGTATCCAGCCGGGATATTTTGGGAGGGGAAGGTAAAGGGTTCAGTAATTTGATGAATGAATTGCCACGGGAGAGATTGATCCTGGGGATCAGTTGTGTTGGGGCAGCCCAGGGTGCCTTTGATCTAGCGGTAGACTATGTGTTGCAGCGTCAAGCGTTTGGCCAGGCAATCGCCGCCTTTCAGCATACTCGTTACAAGTTAGCAGAATTGAAAACCCGTATCGAACTCAGTCGGGCTTTAGCAGAAAAGTATGTGCAGAAGTTTATGGCTGGAGAGTTGTCTTCGGCTGAAGCGTCAATGCTCAAACTTGCTGCGAGTGAAATGCAGGGTGAAGTGGTCGATCAATGCCTGCAGATGTTTGGTGGCTATGGCTATATGAAGGAGTATAGAATTTCGAGGGCATATGTGGATGCGCGAATCCAGCGTATTTACGGAGGCACCTCGGAAATCATGAAGGAGCTCATCTCAAGAAGTATCGTGGATGTGCGCTAGCTCACCATGACCGGCGCGGATTCTGGCACCAGGAGCAACGCTGGGCGCATTTATGTGACCACAGTGGTGAATCTAGCTGGGGCCTGCTGGTTTTAGTAATTGACAACATAAGGAAATACACTTGAACGTAAATATCGGAAATTTGTTGACTCGCAGAGCCGCGTTGAACCCCGAGAGAGAAGCCTATATTGACAGTAGTTCTGACCAGCGTTTGACTTTCAGGGAATTAAATAACCGCTCAAATCAAATAGCTAACCAACTGCTAGAGCTAGGCATAAAGAAAGGTGAGCGAGTAGCGCTGGCTTTGATGAACAGTGCTGAATTTATCGAGTCGTACGTTGGTATTGCCAAGATTGGTGGCGTTGTAGTGCCGTTAAACTGGCGCCTGGTGGCAGATGAACTTGAGTTTATTATAAAGGATAGTGGCACCCGGACCTTGATTTACGGTGAAGAGTTTCTGGATGTGGTAACTGATCTTCATGGACGAGGTGATAAGACGGATGTCAGGGATTGGTTGCAGGTTGGGTCTCCGGAGGGAGTAGCGGAATTTGCGCAGGACTACCAGAATTTCCGAGATCAAGGTGGTACGCAGGAACCCGTTGAGGCTGCCTATGGTGATGACCTGCTTTACATTATGTATACCTCAGGTACTACGGGATTGCCCAAAGGTGTGGTGCATAGTCATACGACTTCTTTCTGGGCTTTGTTAACCTTTGCTGCAAGTTGTGATTTGCGCGAAGCTGATCGCTACCTGGCCGCCTTGCCATTATTTCATGTCGGCTCATTAATTCCCGTTACGCTGAATTTGTATCGTGGTGTAACCAGTATCGTCATGCGGGAATTTGATCCAGTCAAAGCCTGGCAGCTGATCGAGGAGGAAAAAATAACCACTTCCCTACTGGTTCCTGCCATGCTGAATTTTATGGTGCAGGTGCCATTGCAGGATTTGAATTATGAATCGATAAGATGGATTCAAAGTGGTGCTTCTCCTCTGCCGGTGAGTCTTATCCAGCGTTATGCAGATTTGGGAATTGAAATTCATCAGATATACGGGTTAACGGAAACCTGCGGACCTGCTTGTGTCATTAGTGCTGAACATGCCCTGGAAAAAGTCGGCTCAACGGGTAAAGCTTTCTTTCATAGCGAAGTTCGAGTTGTCGACGAGCTGGGAGAGGATTGTTTGCCTGGTGCTCAGGGCGAAGTATGGGTTCAGGGAGGCCACGTTATGCTCAGGTACTGGAACCGGGCTGATGCTACAGCAGAAACTATTACCCAGGATGGCTGGTTACGTACTGGAGATATTGCAACCATTGATGAAGAAGGTTTTGTCTACATCCAGGATCGAATCAAGGATATGATTATCTCCGGAGGGGAAAACGTCTACCCGGCTGAAATTGAAAATGTCATTCTTACTCACCCATTTGTATCTGAAGTGGCAGTGATTGGTCAGCCGAGTGAGCGCTGGGGTGAGTCACCGCTAGCAGTGGTGGTCAAGGCAGATAAGCAGTTGACTGAGGAAATGACGTTAGAACACTGTAACGGTAAACTGGCTCGTTTTAAGTTGCCGAAGGCAGCTGTATTTATCGATGAAATTCCACGTAACGCAAATGGAAAGGTATTGAAAAGGCTGTTGAGAGAAGAGTTTCCAGGACCTGCTGCAATTTAGGTTGACGAGAAGGTAAGATACCATTCATCGTGTGCTGCTGGGCCCTAGATGGATGATGTTCAGGGCTAGTTTAGGATTCAGCATTTTAGAGTTTGATATAGTCTTTGGTGATTTTTTTCTCATTAAAAATATTAAATGTTACAATTATTGGAAGAGTGATTTAACAGTTCAATTAAGTGCAGGGTATAGTTCAAAGGGCTTGTGCTATTGACGGATCGGGGAGATTCTTGCTTGACCAAAGCAGTGGTTAATCATGTGACGCGCAGACTCTGTTGCCTGCTGCTGTTATCCATTTTTGGGGTGATGCAGGCTCAGGCGTTGCTGATTGATATTGCCGAAGGCCAGACCATCACCTTGCAGCGCGTTAACGCCGAAGTCATCGTTGATGGATTCCTCGATGAAGAAGTATGGCAGAGTCTTCATTCCTACGATGAATTTGTTATTACTGAACCGGATACGCTGGGCCAGCCCACGCACGCGACGCTCGTGAAAATGTTTTATGACGAGTCAGGTATTTACTTCGGAATACAGATGAACCAACCGGTAGAGACTCTACTGGCTCGGCTTTCAGGAAGGGATGATCGTCAGATAAAACGCGATCGCGTTGGTGTCGTTCTGGATACCTCCGGGGAAGGTCGATATGGTTATTGGTTTGGGATGGCATTGGGCGACTCTCAGATGGATGGCACCTTGTTACCGGAAAAACAGTTTTCGAGTGACTGGGATGGTGCCTGGAATGGAGCGACTCAGGTAGTCGAATCTGGTTGGTCGGCTGAGTTCCATATACCGTGGGGCATCGTGTCGATGCCCAAGGTTGATGGTGAGCGGCGTATAGGGATGTCCTTGGAGCGTGCTGTTGCTTATCTGGATGAACGCTGGGGCTGGCCTGGCCTACCTTACACTGTCCCTAAATTTATCTCGGCGATGCAAAGTCTTGAGGTCAAGGATGTTGCGCCCCGGCAGCAATACAGTATTTTCCCTTTTACAGCAATTACCTCAGATGGTATCGATAATGAGGTCGACTATCGTTTCGGTTCTGATTTTTTCTGGCGGCCATCAACAAACCTTCAAGTTACCGCTACCGTTAATCCCGATTTTGGCGCTGCAGAATCAGACGATGTGGTGATTAACTTATCTGCTACAGAAACTTTTTTCCCTGAAAAAAGATTGTTTTTCCTTGAAGGTCAACAGATCTTCACGGCATCCCCACGAGCAGATACCAGAAGCAATAATGTAGGTGAGACGGGCGCACCTTATACGCTTGTCAATACCAGACGTATAGGGGGTAAACCGGTTGCTCCTGAAGTAGGGCCAGGTAGTGCCATAAGAACCAAGGACCTGATTCAGCCAAATGATCTCCTTGGCGCGGCAAAATTAACTGGCCAGACGGGCAATATTCGCTATGGTGTTCTAGCGGCATTTGAAGATGATCCACGATTTATAGTATCCAACGGCCTCCAAAATGAAGTTGTTGAAGGTTCTGGCAGCCGGTATGGTATCGCTCGTATATTGATTGAAGATGATCCCGGCGGTGACTACCGTGCTTTAGGTCTGCTTTCCACCGCTGTGCTTCATGATGATGGTGATGCGATCGTCCACGGTATAGATGGCCACTATATGGCGGCTAGTGGAAAATTGAAGGTGGATGGCCAGCTTTTTAGTTCTGATAAGGATGGCCTTGAAAGAGGTTACGGTGGATTTGTTGATTTTGAATATGCTTACCGGCAGGGCCTGACCCAAAGGCTCGGTATTGAATATCTGGATGATACGGTTGATGTTAATGACCTGGGGTACCTTGAGAGGAACGATAATTTCCGTATCAGGACAGCTCATACATGGAGTTCATCGAACTTAACCTAGGCCAGGACTAACCAGTTTGATGTAAGAGGGTTTGTCCAGAAAAATGGTGATGGGTTATTTACCGGCGGAAGTTTCCACCTATCGAATCGCAGCGTCTTCGATAACCTGACTCAGCTGGTCGTGCGCTTCAGTCACTTTCTGGGTAGTTATGATGACCTCAATAGTTTCGGCAATGGCACTTATCGAATTGAGGATCGATCGCATCTGAGTCTTGGTTGGGGCTCGGATCGCTCCAAGGAATTGAGCTTTGGTGGATCGCTGGGGTATATGGGCGAAGACATGGGCGGTGACAGTTACACTTATCGCGCTTACCTGTCCTGGAGGCCGGATGACAGGCTTGCCTTTGACCTGATGTTAAGCGCCCTTGACCGCGATGGCTGGTTGCTGCATCAGGATGGCAGCTATATGGCGACTTTTTCAGCAGACCAGGTTCTTCCCGGGATTTCGCTGGAGTATTTTATCAGCGCCAAGCAGCAACTGAAGTTTGTGCTCCAGTGGGTTGGTATAAAAGCAAGAGGAAAAGACTATTACCAGATACCTGAAATGACTGGTGATTTGATATCAGTTGCCAAGCCGGATGCTGCTAATCACGACTTCTCAGTTTCACAAGTGAGTATGCAAGCGCGTTATCGTTGGGAAATTGCGCCTCTATCAGATCTCTACCTGGTATATACCCGGCAATCAGATATGGCCGGGTTGCTGGATGATGAGGATTTTTCGGAAATTTTTAAACGTAGTTATCGCCAACCCGTAACTGACGCCCTGGTCTTGAAATTACGGTATCGGTTTGGATCCTGAGACACGGTTTTTAAGAAAACGCAGGCGTTTAGCCAATGGCAGTGTGTTTTAAGGCGCTGCTTCTGCCCTGATTTTATCGATCAGGTGGTCAACCACCTCGAGCATTCGATTCGGGCCAATGTCTGAGGTTATAGCTACTTTATATTTCCCATGCACTATCAAAGTCGGTACTGACGATATCTTGAATCTTCTTGATAGCTGGTCGGCGAGATTGATCTGGCCCATCACAGAAGGGGAATTAAAAGTGCTGATATAGGGATCATAGGGTAGTTCATCGTCTGCAAAAAAATCTGCCAGGTTATCAACGTCTGCAAAAACTTTACCTCGGTCGTGGATGGCTACAAAAGATGAATGATGTAGTCTATCCCTTTGTTTGAGCTGTTCTAGCGTGTAATAGTGTTTGCCTAAAAGCCGCCAGTTTTCATTGCCCATTAATGGCGTTCGGACTAATTGGATGGCATCTTTTTTATCGTTTACCCATTCTGTAAGCGGTTCGTCAAAATTATAGCAATGAATGCAGCCGTACGAAAAAAACTCCATTACCTCTATGTTTTCTCCTCGTATCCGGCGTGGATTTTCAACAATGGTGTAATGTTGTCCTTCTCGGAAGATTCCCTGGGCCGTATCGTCGGTGATGCTTAACACAACTAGATAAATTAGGCTGCCTATCGCAATGAGAGGGATAGAAGCCGCTGCAAGTTTTTGTTTGAGTAGGAATGATGATCGTTTTACCATAGCAATGGTCCTGAATGGGTCTATTGATTATAGTCATAGATGGGGCTAATTTGGATAGACTTTGAGTGATAAATGATGAAAAAATTGTTTCAGAACCAGCCATTAATTGATCAGTCTCTGGAACGGGCAGCGGAAACGCTAGACGATTTTTCAGAACAGGTATACAAACACTACTTCGACCTTCAGCCTGATGCTGAGCAACTCATGTCGCACATAGATGACATTGTCAGAGGTAAGATGATGGCAGAAATTATCAGGTTGTTGCTGGTCGAGGATTATCAACAGGAACAAGATTATTTGCTATTCGAGGCGCGTACACATGCTGATTCTTATTTTGTAGTCGATGATATGTATGCGGACCTGCTGACTGCCGTTGTGGCCGCGGTGCAGGAGGGCGCTCAGGATAGCTGGGATGCAAAATTTGAGCAGGCTTGGGATGAGAAAAGCCAGAGTTTACTGGTTGCTATTCGTGAGCATATGCAACCAACTTGATGTCTTATCAGTCTCGGTAGGATATTTGAAATGTGGCAGTGAATAGCGTATTAGAGCAGCCTAGGGTCGGCATCAGGCGTTTAGTGTCGATGGTTTTTGTATAAGCAAATGAGGAATAATTATGAACAGAATGCCAGCGCTTAGTTTAGCCGCCGTTCCTGGTAGACGGCTTGCTACTATCGCATTAGCACAAGAAATTGAGAACCGAGGCTTCTCGGGTATTTTTGGCCCCAGTCTGGGTGATTCCCTTGCGCTTTGCCAGTCCCTCGCCCATGCGACTAATGAAATTGAGTTTGGCACCAGCATCATGCCTATTTATTTCAGACAACTCGTTGATTTTGCCAGTACCGCCTCATTTATACATGAGATTTCAGGCGGCCGATTTAAATTCGGGATCGGTGTGAGCCATGCACCCGCCTTGAAGCAGCGGGGCCTCGATGGTGGTAAGCCGTTAACAGACACTCGCGAGTTTGTGGCTCAATTGAAGGAGGTTCCACGGGCTGGAGAGTTACCGCCCATAGTCCTGGCTACTTTGAGAAAAAAAATGATTGCTTTAGCCGAGGAAGTCGCCGGTGGTATGGTATTCGCCAATGGTGCTCGCTCGCATATGACAGCGTCTCTGTCGGTTTTATCAGAATCAACACGAAATAGTGATTTTTTTATTGGTGATATGATCCCCACCTGTGTAAATGACGATATCAATGCAGCTATGGCTATAAACAGAAGGACATTGAGCTCGTACGCCATGTTGCCGAATTATCGAAATTACTGGAAAGAAGCCGGCTACGTTGAAGAGATGGAAGGAATCGAAAAGGCTATAGAGGCAAAGGATTTTGAAAAAATACCCTATTTCCTAACGGATAAATGGCTGGCGGATACGACCTTGTTTGGTAATGCAACCCAGGTTCGTGACGGCATAGAAGCATGGTTCGATGCCGGGATTAAAACGCCGATTCTAGTGCCATCATCAGCTAACGGGGGTCAGATGGTCGCCTTTGAGGAACTATTTGCTATATTCTAAGGCAGCAAGGCATGCAGCCCAGATTCCTTAACGGGAGTGAAAGACTTACCAGCACACTGGCCGTTACCTCCTGACTGGATTCTCAGGAGAATATCTGACTGAGTCAGCTTAATGGAACTGCTAAGTCTGTTGAGTAGTCAGCCCGGTAGGCTAGGGCTTTGATATAGTCACCTGAATTTTTACCTTCTAGCGTTGTAGAATTGATTGCGCTCCCTTAACGAATGATTCCCGCTGATCCCCTTCCAATATGCGTTTTGGCGGAGGTTCAGGTATTCTAATACCTTTCTGACAGGCAGGACGTTCCTTCATTTGCCCTAACCACCGATCGAGATTTTCAAGGCCTTCCCTGGAAACGCCGGACCAGCGATAAGTTCTGACCCAGCACCAGTTAGCAATATCCGCGATCGAGTAGTCTCCAGCCAACCATTGCTTGTCTTTCAAGCCTTGATCCAGCACTTCAAATAAGCGTCGCGATTCATTCTGGTAGCGGTCAATTGCTGGCTGAATTTTTTCAGGAAAATACCTGTAAAAAACATTGGCTTGTCCCATCATGGGGCCGATACCTGCCATTTGAAACATCAACCACTGCATGACTTCGGATCGAGCGGGCCCTTTGCTGGGAAGCAATTGCCCGGTTTTTTCGGCCAAGTAAATCATGATAGCACCCGATTCGAAGATGGTTAGATCGTTATTGCCCTTGTCTTTGATGACGGGAATTCGACCATTAGGGTTCATGTCAAGAAATGCGCTGCTTTTCTGGTCATTAGCAGATAGGTTAATTGGAAATACCTGGTAGGGGATTGCCAATTCTTCGAGTGTGACCGATGCCTTGTGGCCGTTAGGGGTGGCAGAAGTGTACAGTTCAATCATGGGCGGCTCCAGGCTGTAAGAATGTTCGGGTCCATGCTGGCAGTATAGGGTTAACCCATGTCGTTGTTAAGCTCGCCCGTTGCAGGTCAGATCTATTTGAGCCGGTCAGGCTGAACTCGCCAGGAAGGACTTCAGGTTAGCAATAAACTGCTCAAACTGATCGTGGTGCAGCCAGTGCCCTGCTTGATCAATGTCCAGGGTCACTAAGTTATTAAAATGTTTGCTAGTACCATCCTGGCCGATACGATGTTCAAAGCCTTGTTTGGCATTCAGTAGTAATGCAGGGCAGCTTATGCCATCCCAAAGTTCAATGAGGTCACTCGAGGATAGTCCTGTCGAGGGCTGGGAATGGGTGTAGTTATCAAATTTCCAACTAAAACTGCCATCTTCATTTTGATTCGTGCCGTGGGAAGTCAGGTGCTGAGCTCGGGCTTCAGATAAGTGCGGGTTAGAAGTCATTAGCCGCTTTAGCGCAGAGGAGAAATCAGGGTAGCGCTTGGGTATTCTACCGGCAAGACTGCGAGTGTTCTCGGCCCATTGCTTAAGCATGCCCGAAAGTTGCCCAGTTTGACGTGAGTGCTGCCAATAAATTCCTACGCCTTCAACCGAGGTCAGGCTCAGAGTTTTCTCCGGGAATAAGCTGGCAAAGATACTGGCAACTGTGCCGCCCATGGAGTGGCCAACAATATGGCAGGGAGACAGGCCACGTTGATCCACCAATTGGGCAATGTCATACACATAATCCAGATGGTTGTAGGCCGATCCGCGGCTCCATTCGGAATCTCCGTGACCCCGCAAATCAGGTGTGATTACATGATAATCCTGTTTTAAGATTTCAGAGGTCCAGTCCCAGTTGTGGCAGTGATCCTGGATACCATGAATCAGCAAGACCTTCGGTTTTGTCGGATTGCCCCAATCCAGATAATGCAATCGTAGCCTCTGGGAGTAATAAGTCTGTGACCGAGGGCCGGAGTTGTCGTGGAACATTGTTTATCTCGATTCTTGTTTGCCGTGCCAGAGGCGATACACCTGAAAAGTACGGCTGCCTGCTTTAGATCAAAACAACAGGCCAGTATAATGCTGGAAGCAGGCGAAAAACGAGGGGCATCATATCGTGATCACGATCGAAGTAAAAGTTTATTGCTGGGAATAATGAGCCTGCTTTTACTCATCATCCGGGTAGATTGGTTTCAAATTTTCTGGCAAGTGAAGCAGATTGGCAGATCTTGTCGAGGTGTGCACTTGGTAGGGAATTTATTGGTTAAATTTTTGCAAACGCAGTGGTTAACAATTGTTGCCGTAATCCTATGATTTTAGTCATCTTATTAGAATAAGTATTGGGGTCAGTGGTCGAAACTCAGCAATTGAGATGGTAAATTTGCGCTAAATTGAGGAGATTCTGCGGCAATTTTATTAAGTTATGCACATCTGACCCCAATTTCTGAATTAATCTGAATAGATTCAAAAGAGAGACTAAGCGAATATAGTAAGTTATTGATTTAATTAAACTTTAATTAAATCGGTTAAAAATTGATCAATCGTGCACTTGTAGGATTTTTGGGGGGTATGGCGGTTGTTCGAGAAGTTATCACCAGAGTTATCCACAGATTTTGTGGAAAACATTAATACTATCTTTAAGTGCACAAGTCATGGGCTCTGGCAAGTTAGTACACACTAACAATTTTAATTTTCTGGTGGCCCAGTTGGGCTTTGATATTGCCATATCGAGGTATACCGAAAGCCTAGCCAGAAGATGATAACAGATGAAATCATGCCAGGTATCAGGGCATTTAGAGCGCCAAATTGGCCAATGACAAAGCCAAGCACAAGAGAACCAATCGGGATCGCACTCATCAGGCCCAGTGTATAAACCGACATCAGTCGGGCTCGATATTCGGGCTTGGAAATTTCCTGCACCATGAGGCGAGATGTGGTGTTTGTGACACCCATGTTAAACCCCCAATAGGCTGCGGCTGCCCAGAATACGCTGATATGTGGCTGGATCCAGATCAGCAAAAGCACAAAAATTCGGCTTAGCTGCATAATTAGATACAGTCGACCGGGTCGAGCCAATGGCATAAATCGCAGCAGGCCGAAATTGGCGATGAGCGAACCAAAGTAGAAGATGACCGTGATATTAGCCAATAGTAAGGCATCACCCGCGTAGACCCGAGTGATGATAAAGGGTATGGCGACCATCCAGGCGCCTGCATTGAAGAAGCTGGAAAAAAAGTTAAGACCGACCAGGTCTCTGGCGAGCTTGAAACGCCAGGTATATAGCAGGCCATTTTTTATGGTGGCTAGCATAGTCGGTGCAGCTATCTGATCCTTGCCTGGGGTAGTACTGGAGTCGTTGGTTTTTTTTATGACTGGATATTTAGGCAGACCGAGCAGGGCCACAGCACCGAGGATAAAAAAGGCCGCCTGGAATATCAGGACATTGGCTAATCCTATACTTTCAATCTCGCCCGCAACTCGGGTACCAATTATGGTTGCTATGGAGCCTATACCGGTTGAAAGGCTAATAGCGTACTGAAGCCTTGATCGAGCAACCATATTCAATAGGGTATTTCGAGCCGGGTTAGAGGCACTGTTGAGAAGATTAGCGCTGAGTGCAAACAAGATGACACCGATAAGCCCCAATTGACTATAAGAAATAACAATGATCAAGCCTAAAGGGGGGATGGCACTGAGTAGATGCGTTTGAATGAGCAGTTTTCTGCCATCCACTCGATCGCCGATAAAACCGCCCCAAAGCATGAATAGGAGCCCTGGAATACCGATTAACAGTTGCACCAGTCCAACGGTTTCAGGCGGCTGCTCGAGGACCCCAACGAGAATCCAAATCACCAGCAATTGCTGTATGCTGAAGCTTCCCATCCAAAGAGCATTGCTGAGGTTATACCAGGTCAGATGTGAGCTGCTGGCTTTATTGGAGTATTTCTGGGAAGAATTCACTCAAGCATAATAACTTATTTGAGGGCGGTGCGGGTCAAACCCGCGCTATTGTATATTTAACTTCCGTTTAGTAGAGAAATGACCATAATGCTATAGCTTGTAACAGGCCCTGAGGAGACCTGCCTTTGCCTTGTTTTGTCGTCCGCTGCCATAGTGCTCCTGTCGAACCGGAACGGTTCTTAGCCTCAATTGGTAGCCCCGGGCATGTTGAGTTCATTGCCGGAATTATTACTAACGCGCTGTTTATTTCACAAGCGCATAGACGGGATACCCGGTTATATCTGGTATTTGAGGATAGCAGGGATTTTTCACGTACCTTGCTGATTGATGGGGCTAGTATTGGCGATTTGGGTGGACTACATGAACGGGCTCTGCTTTCAGCCTGTGCAGTGGCGTTAGAACGAGCTTTAAAGCTTGATAAGGGTGAGACTGTCATTGCCGGAAATGGCATAGTGGTTGAAGCGATCAGTTTTGAGTGGTTGGTTAAACGCCTTGCTACTGAGCATAACTGCTACCTGCTGCATAGGAAGGGGGTTAATGCCACGGCTGGCGAACTTCGCTCTGACAGCGTGTTCATTCTTTCAGATCATGTTCCCATGCAAAAAAAATCTTTTAATTCGATGAAAAGGCAGGGGGTTAAGATGGTTTCACTCGGTCCGACTCTGCTGTTTGCCTCTCAGTGTATTACCTTGTTACATCAATTGGCAGAAGCATCAGAATAAAGAAGCGGATCCTATTGTCGCCACTGGCGAGTGAGTCAGAATTCTGCCAGTAAACCATCTCCCCTGGCATTAATCAGGTTTTGTTAATGGTTGACCTGGATGGTAAGGCGATAGGCTTGTATTTTGTGCTGGCAGGACGCAGATGTTTTGGTATAGTTTTATCAGAAGTTAGGTCCCGTGTGTTTTCCTTGATGGTTGTTCCCAGGCGATACTTGGTGAATAATGCAGCGCCTGTTTGAGTCTCTTATGTAGGCTGGAATGGGAGAAGAAGGGTATAGTTTGATGCAATTGATGATTGGAAATTGAAGATATGACAGAGAAGATACAAACCATTGCCATTTTGGGTGGCACAGGAGATTTGGGAGGTGGGTTGGCTCGGCAGTGGTCCCGAGCGGGATACCAGATTTACATAGGTTCACGCACCATAGATAAGGGTCTAGCCGCAGCAAGCGAGCTCCTGACTGAATTCCCGGATCTCAATGTGACCGGTCATGACAATATCAGTGCTGCGCAATTAGCCGATGTAGTGGTCTTGACGGTGCCGTTCGCGCACCAACTCAGTACGCTTGAATCAGTCAAGCCAGCCTTAGATGGCAAAGTACTCATTGATGTTACGGTACCACTGGTGCCGCCTAAAGTCGGCACTGTGCAATTGCCAGAAGCAGGCTCGGCGGCCATGCAAGCTCAGCAGTACCTGGGAGAAAGTGTCAGTGTCGTATCTGCTTTCCAGAATGTGGGTGCCATGCATCTGCAGGAGGATGACGCCATCGCTTGCGATGTCCTGGTGACGGGTAACAAGCGGACAGCCCGACAGACAGTGATAGAGTTAGTTGAGGCTGTTGGTCTCAAAGGCTGGCATGCAGGGCCGCTAGCAAATGCGGCCGCAGCGGAAGCCATGACATCGGTGCTGATTTCCATCAATCGTCACCACAAGATAAATGGAGCAGGAATTGTGATAACGGGTGAGTCAGGGGCTGTATGAATCTCACACTATTTCCGGTGCCCAATCTGCCCATGGTAGAGCCTGGGGATAACCTGCTGGATGTTATCGATGCAGGTCTGCTGAGCATTGATGAATCTTTGCAGGCAAATGATGTAATTTTACTCGCCCAGAAAATCGTATCAAAAGCGGAAGACCGGTATGTCGATCTCAATAGCGTGCTACCTACTGATGAGGCGTGCGCACTGGCGCTTGAAGTAGATAAAGATCCGAGAAAGGTGCAGGTCATCCTGGACGAATCTAATGAGGTTGTTCGTCAACGTCCCGGGGTACTCATCGTTGAGCAAAAGCTAGGTTTTGTTCAGGCGAATGCCGGAATAGACCAGTCTAATATCAACATTGAGGGAATTGATGGTGATGACCTGCTGTTATTGTTGCCCATTGATCCGGATGCTAGCGCCCGTAGTTTGCGTTCGGCTGTTAAAGCCGTCCATGGTATTGATGTCGGGGTGATCATCAACGATTCGGTCGGTCGCGCCTGGCGTATGGGGACTGTAGGCCTTGCGATTGGAGTCGCTGGATTTACAGCATTAGAGGATTATGTCGGCGGCACAGATTTGTATGGCAGAGAATTGTTGGTAACCCAGGTTGCTGCAGCAGATGAACTGGCAGCAGCTGCGTCATTGATAATGGGGCAGACAACTGAAAAGATGCCAGTTGTCATTGCCAGAGGCTATCATCCTGTAGAGCCTGCCGACCCAGCATTGCAGGGCGTACGGCCACTTCTGAGGCCCAAACAGCTAGATATGTTCAGGTAGGGGAAAACATGACTGCGGCCACAAAAAGTTGCTTAGCTATTACTGGTGGTGTTGGTGGCGCTAAACTGGCGCTGGGGTTGTCACGTCAACTGCAGCCTGAAAAGCTAACCATAGTGGCTAATACAGGCGATGATTTTGAACACCTTGGATTAGACATCTGTCCGGATCTGGATACCGTAATGTATACGCTGGCCAACCTTTCTGATAAGGACAGTGGCTGGGGACAGGCTGACGAAACCTGGCAGTTTCTCGCTGCGCTGGGGCAGTTGGGCGGCGACACCTGGTTCAGTCTGGGTGATAAAGATCTAGCGACCCATGTGGTCAGGACACGCGAGAGGGCTAAAGGCAAATCACTGTCCGTGGTAACAAGAGAACTGTGTTCTGCGCTGAATATAGAACATAGCCTTGTACCAATGTCAGATGACCCTGTGGCCACGCTGATACACTGTCAGTCAGGCGAAGTACTGGCGTTTCAGCATTATTTTGTTCGTGATCAGTGTCAACCCGCTATTAACGGATATTCTTTTTCCGGAATTGGTAGCGCCAGTCGCTGTTCTGAGTTTACTAGAGCCCTGCAAGATCCGGAGCTGGGTTCGATTATCCTGTGTCCATCTAATCCGTTTGTCAGCGTAGCGCCAGTATTGGACATAGATGATACAGTTGACATGATGGTCCAGCAGTCTGCGCCCGTCATTGCCGTTTCACCAATCGTGGCAGGTGTTGCTCTGAAGGGACCCGCTGCAAAAATGATGGCAGAATTAAAGATGCCCAGTACCGCTCTGGGAGTAGCCGAGTATTATGTGGATCGGTATCCGGGGCTACTTGATGCAATCGTTTTAGATATCGCTGATGCCAAACAAGCAACCGCGGTTGAGGCGTTGGGTGTGCAGGCACTGGTTGTTAAAACCGTGATGACGAGCCTTCAAGACCGAGAACAGCTGGCCGCCGACGTGTTGAAATTTGCAGAAAGGCTAAGCCTAGTATGACGACTGTTGCGGTAATTCCGATCAAGCAGCTGAGCGGTGCCAAGCAACGGTTGGCAGGTGTGCTCCAGGCAGACGAAAGACAAGCGCTGTTTAAATGCATGGTAGAAGATGTCCTGACCTCTGTAGAAGCTTGTTCGTATATCGATGAGATATGGGTGGTGACGCAAGATGCCGCTGTTGCCGAGCTGTGTCAGCCTTATGCGGTGACCATTGTGCCGGAACCAGCTGGCTCTGGTTTGATAGCTGCTATGACCCATGCAGCAGGGTTGCTGGCTGAAAAGGGGGTTGATAATCTAGTATTTCTGCCTGCCGATTTACCGTTGTTAACAACAGCAGAATTAGATATCGTTTTGGATGGCTTCACAGCCCAGGGAAAACCTGGCATCTGTATTGTTCCAGCTGAAGACCTGGGTGGTTCCAACTGTGTTGTGTGTTCTCCTCCGGATTGCCTGCCGTTTGGCTTCGGAGTTGATAGCTTCCGTCGACACTTAGGGATTGCTCGAAAAAATGATATTGAACCCATTGTTTTGAAACTTCCTGGCATTGGATTAGATATTGATACACCTGAGGATCTTTGGGTAATGTTAGAGCGACTGGCTTTAACTGGCGTAGAGTCCCATACTTATTTATGTTGTCAGGAATTGGCAGTGACGGAAAAACTGCAGGCATCATTTTCAGAGGAGGCTAAAAGGTTGTGAAAGAATATTTGTTAGAACAAGTCCGCAATGGGCAGCGATTGTCAGATGAGGATGCATTGTCTTTCAGTGAGGTCACCGAAACTCAGACTTTGATCAATGCAGCGGCTTCAATAAGGGACCTTGCTCACCAGAATGCAATTTCTTATTCCCGGAAAGTGTTTATACCTTTGACGCACCTATGCCGGGACGTTTGCCATTACTGTACCTTTGCGCAAGTGCCTAGAAAGCTTAAGGCACCCTATTTGACGCCGGATGAAGTTCTCAAGATAGCAACCGATGGCGCTGGAGCGGGTTGTAAGGAAGCATTGTTTACACTCGGAGATAAACCTGAAGCCCGCTATTCTGCAGCCCGGAAAGGTCTCAAGGAGCTCGGTCAGGATTCAACGCTGTCTTACCTCAGAGATATGGCAGAAATGGTTTTCCAGGAGACCGGATTATTTCCCCATTTAAACCCTGGACTTATGACCTCGGCGGAATTTGACGAACTGCGCAAGGTTTCTATATCCATGGGGATAATGCTCGAGTCAGCATCCGATAGACTGACCGAGAAGGGTATGCCGCACTATGGCTCTCCGGATAAAATCCCTGCCAAACGTCTTGAAACAATTAGGTTGGCAGGTGAAGCGAGTGTTCCTTTTACATCCGGGATACTGATTGGTATTGGCGAAACACGTCGAGAAAGAATCGTGTCGCTTTTAGCCTTAAGGTCTGCTAATGAGCCCTATGGTCACATTCAGGAAATTATTATTCAGAATTTCCGGGCCAAGCCCGAGACGCTAATGGCGAATGCACCAGAGCCGGATATCAATGAATTGCTATGGACTATCGCCATGGCCAGGCTGATATTTGGAGCAGAGATGAATATTCAGGCGCCACCGAATTTGAGCCCTGGTGTGTTTAACCAAATCATAAATGCGGGTATTAATGATTGGGGCGGCGTCTCGCCGGTTACGCCTGACTTTGTCAACCCTGAAGCACCCTGGCCCCATCTTAAGAATCTGGCTGATGAAACAGCGGGCGAAGGCAAGATATTAGTTGAGCGTCTGGCATTGTATCCATCGCATGTTAGGGATGTTCGCAAGTGGGTGGATGAGGCTATGGTAGCCAAGGTGTTGGATGCGGTCGATGGACAGGGCTTTGCCAGAGATGAAACCTGGGCTGCTGGAGAGACACCTCAGCCTCCAGCGATCGAATTAGGACGAGTTACCCAGATTCCAAAGGTAAGCGCAGCTTCAGATTTAAAATTAATTTTGGCTAAGGCCAGTGCAGGAGAAAAACTGCAGGAAGCCGAAATAGTCAGATTGCTTCAAGCGCGAGGCGATGATTTTACCCATGTTTGTCAGGCAGCTGACCAGATTCGCAGGAAACTCTGCGGTGATGAGGTGAGCTATTGTGTAAACAGAAATATTAACTACACCAATGTTTGTTATTTTAAATGTCAGTTTTGCGCGTTTTCAAAAGGAAAGATGAGTGAAAACCTGCGTGGTCGACCCTATGACCTCTCACCCGAAGAGCTGATGCGTAGGACTAAAGAAGCTTCTGATCGAGGCGCATCAGAAGTGTGCCTGCAGGGTGGTATTCATCCGGAATATACCGGCCAGACGTATATTGATATATGCCATTCAATAAAACAGGTCGTTCCAGACATGCATATCCATGCATTTTCACCCCTGGAAGTATGGCAGGGTGCGCAGACACTGAATTTGCCGGTTGGTGAATTTCTGAAACAGTTGAAGGAAGCGGGCCTAGGTACTTTACCTGGTACTGCGGCTGAAATTCTTGATGATGAGGTAAGGGCAACACTGTGCCCGGATAAAATTAATACCAATCAGTGGTTAGAAGTAATGGAAGCGGCACATGGCGAAGGTTTTAATACCACTGCCACTATTATGTATGGTCATATGGAGAGTTATTATCATGTTGCCAGGCACTTGTTACGGGTGCGTGGTCTTCAGGAACGGACCCAGGGGTTCACTGAATTTGTAATTCTGCCGTTTATTCATATGGAATCGCCTTTATATTTGAAAGGTAACGCACGAAGGGGACCGACATTTAGAGAAGCCGTACTGATCCATGCGGTTTCTCGATTGGCACTGAACCCGGTGTTTAAGAATATTCAAGCATCATGGACCAAGCTTGGCCATGAAGGCGTAAAAGCATGCCTGCAAGCAGGGGTGAATGATCTCGGCGGTACCTTGATGAATGAAACAATTACCCGGGCTGCGGGCGCCAGTCATGGGCAGGAGACATCTCCCGAAGTGATGGAACAGTTGATTATCGCAGCGGGTCGAACTCCACGGCAGCGTACTACCGCTTATGGCAAGGTAACTGAACTGCAGAGGCAAAAATCCTTCGGAGCAGCAACGCTAAAAGAACCTGTCTACACATCTGCGAAGCGGTATGAAAGAGTTAAACGAAACAAGCAAGACCTGGTCAGGTCAAGCGTTGATTCGAGCGAAGAAATTAGTAGCGCAGATATAATATAAAGAATCGGATTATAACTTTGATTGTTTACCAGGACTTGCCTTGAAGCGACCCAGTAATGCTGATGGAGAGCAGAAACAGTCATAACAGAGGGCGGTGAAGATTCAACTTTTAGCTGATAGATAAAGTAAAGGAGCAAAAAAATGTCGGTCCCGCAAAGAACTGCGTTAACACTACCTGACCCAAGAGGTGTTGAGGCAACGATTGAAATCGCGAAATGGGCAGAAGCTGAAGGTTATGATGACCTTTGGTTTGCTGATAGTTCCGGTATTGATGCCCTGACAACGGCTGCTGCAGTCGCATTAAATACCCAGCGTTGTAGAATAGGGACGGCTATCATCCCGGTTTATTCAAGAACACCGGCGGTTCTGGCATCCACAGCACATGTCCTGCACAAACTTTCAGAAGGGCGATTTATATTAGGCTTGGGTTCATCCAGTCAGACTATGATGGAAAACTGGCATGGCTTAACTTTTGAGAAACCGCTTACCCGAGTTAAGGAAACCGTTCAGTTAATCCAAAGTATGTTGCGAGGCGAAAAGTCAGACTTTGATGGTGCCACGGTAAAAAGCCGGGGCTACCGTCAGCTGCCTTTAGATGAATCAGCCCAGCCCATTTTTATGGCTGCCCTGAGAGGTAGGATGCTGGAAGCAGCTGCAGAGTTCAGTGACGGTGTAATTTTGAATTTATTCCCGAAAGATGCGCTTCCAAAGATGATGCAGCACATTAAAGTGGGTGCAGAACGAGCCGGTAAGCAGTTGGAAGATATTGAAATCGTCTGTCGGCATCAGGTTGTGGTGAGCGATGATGTGGCCGCCTCACGGAACATGATCCGTGCAGGATTTGCCCCTTATTATGCTACTCCTGTTTATAACGCCTTCCTGAGCTGGGCTGGTTATGAAGGCGTGGCATCGACTATCAGAGAGGGTTGGGCCGAAAAAGATCGTAATAAAACGACCGGTGCGCTGGATGATAAATTGGTGGATGATATTGCAATAATAGGCGATAAACAGGCCTGCCAGGACAGAATCAGAGAATATGCTGAGGCCGGTATCACCACTCACATCATATCCTGTGTTTCGCCAAGGGATACGCAGGCAACCTACCAGGCATTTACGGGTAACGAATTCAGTTTTTAGGAGATAGCAATGCGAGTTGATGGTGGACTAATGGCAGGGTTGGATGGGGCGCCGGATCGCGCCAGGCGTCTGGAGGCGTTGGGCTATTATGGTGTTGTAACTGCGGAAACCTCCCATGATCCTTTTTTCCCCTTGTTACTGGCAGCAAAGGAAACCGAGCAAATCGAATTGGTCACATCAATAGCAGTGGCATTTTCCCGTACTCCCATGAACCTGGCAAACATAGGTCATGATTTGAATAGTTATTCGAAGGGCAGGTTCGTGTTAGGGCTGGGATCGCAGATACGGCCTCACATCACCAAACGTTTCAGTATGCCCTGGTCTAAGCCAGCAGCCAGGATGAGGGAGTTTATCACTGCTATGCGAGCAATCTGGAATTGCTGGCATACCGGGGACTCACTTCATTTTGAAGGTGACTTTTATACTCATTCCCTGATGACACCCATGTTTACTCCAGAGGACGTCCAATACGGTGCTCCGAAAGTATTTCTGGCAGCAGTAGGTCCATTAATGACAGAGGTTGCCGGTGAAGTGGCCGATGGAGTCATTATCCATGCCTTTACTACGGAGAAATACCTGCGCGAAGTGACGCTGCCTGCAGTTGAGAAAGGTTTGGCTCGGGCTGGCCGTAGCAGACAAGACTTTGAGGTTTCTTACCCTGGTTTTGTCGTCAGTGGCAGTACTGAGGAACAATTTAAGGCAAGCAAAGCCGCAGTGTGCAAACAAATTGCTTTTTATGGCTCGACGCCTGCCTACGCGCCGGTGCTGGGTGTGCATGGCTGGGGCGACCTGCAACCCGAATTGAACCGACTATCCAAGCAAGGACGCTGGGATGAAATGGGCGGACTCATTACCGATGAGATATTGGCCGAGTTTGCCGTCGTCGGAGAGCCAGAGCAGGCTGTTGATCAATTCAAGAGCCGGTTTGGTTCCTTGGTAGACCGTACCATGGCAAGCTTTCCGTCGAAAGATGAGCAACAAGAAAGTGCTTTACTGGCCAGATTGATTGCATAGATTAAAACCGGTTTGTAAGGTAGCGGTTTCGTTAACGAGAACACTTTTTAAAAGAGATTATAGATTATGAAATTAGGCATGATTGCTGGGTATGGCGGCAAAATGATAAATATCGATATAGATCGGATCAAATTCGCAGAAGATCTCGGTTATGACTCTATATGGACTGCTGAAGCTTACGGTTCGGATGCCGTGACGCCTGCTGCCTGGATATTGGCCCAGACAGAGAAGATAAAAGTGGGTACTGCCATTATGCAGATGCCGGCGAGGTCGCCAGCATGTACTGCCATGACCGCCATGACATTGAACCAACTCTCGAATGGTCGCTTCCTGGCTGGCCTGGGAGCGTCCGGGCCACTGGTTGTGGAGGGTTGGCATGGCGTCGCCTATGGTAAACCGGTGACGCGGATCAAAGAGTATGTCAGCATTATGAAGCAGATTTTTGCCAGGCAGGGTCCTGTTGAGCACCAAGGCTTTCATTATAGTATGCCTTATAGCGGTGACGATGGTACTGGCCTAGGTAAGTCTCTGAAGACGATACTTCAGGCTGACACTTCCATTCCCATATACACTGCATCTATTACCCCAAATGGCCTGGCGGGTAGCGCAGAAGTTGCCGATGGGGTTTTCCCGATCTGGATGAACCCAGCTAATCCCGAGGTTCTGATGCCAAGTATTGAAAAAGGCCTGGCTAAGTCCGGGCGAACCATGCTGGATTATGATATTGCGCCATTTATTACCTGCATTATGGGTGATGATATTGATGCTTGTAGAATGCCGATCAAAGGCAGTATGGCGCTGTATATAGGCGGAATGGGTGGGCGTGAGAAGAATTTTTATAATGACTATGCGAAAGCACTCGGTTTTGAAGATGCAGCGGTCAAGATTCAGGACCTCTATCTTTCAGGACAAAAGGATAAGGCCATGGCAGCTGTGCCAGATGAACTGGTAGATGCCTGTCATCTAGTGGGTTCAGCAGAACATATCAAGGATCAACTCAAGGTTTGGAAACAGGCGGGTAGTTCGGGACTAGTAGGAAGCATGTTAATTGGCTCCGGTCAGCCTGCAGCGCTTGAACTGATTGCATCAGAGATCCTATAGGGCTCAATGAGCTATACCGTCCGGGCAGTAGCAGGTATTGAGGAAATTGGTCAGTTGGCGTGGGACAATTGTGCCCACCCACCGGGCATCGATGTAGACCCGTTCGTCAGCTTTGCCTTTCTGAGTGCATTGGAGCAGAGCGGATCAGCTACGGCTGAAACCGGCTGGGCACCTTATCATCTTGTTCTGGATTCACAACAGGATACCGTTGCCGTAATGCCCCTGTATTTGAAGAGTCACTCTCAAGGGGAATACATTTTCGATTACAGCTGGGCAGATGCCTATCAACGGGCAGGGGGTAATTATTATCCCAAGTTGCTGAGCGCCGTCCCATTCACTCCTGCAACAGGTCGCCGCCTGCTGACGCGTTCAGAAGAGTTCGATCGTTACCTTTCCGAGGGTTTGCAATCAGTTTCAGAAAAATTTGGCGTATCTTCGATTCACCTGAATTTTGTCAACCAGCAACAGTGGCAGACGTTGGGGAAGCTAGGTTGGTTGCAGCGAACTCATAAGCAATATCACTGGCTTAATAAAGGCTATACCGACTTTGAAGATTTTCTTGCAGATCTTTCTTCGAAAAAGCGTAAAAATATTCGCAGAGAACGGAGAGATGCGCTTGCTAATGGTATTGAAATCGAATTATTAACGGGATCTGATCTTAAAGAACATCACTGGGATTGCTTTTATGAGTTCTACGTTGATACAGGTAATCGAAAATGGGGCCAACCCTATCTGACTAGGGAGTTTTTTTCACTTGTTGGCCAGAACATGGCAGATAGAGTGCTTTTGATTATGTGTAAAAAAGCAGGCTCTTTTGTGGCCGGTGCTATTAATTTCATTGGCGATAATTGTTTATTTGGCCGCAACTGGGGTTGTATTGAAGACCACCCTTTCCTGCATTTTGAAGTCTGCTATTACCAGGCTATAGAATATGCAATAGATCATAAACTGGCTCGAGTTGAGGCGGGCGCTCAAGGCGAACATAAATTGGCGAGAGGTTACCTGCCAACGGAAACTTATAGCGCGCATTGGATCGCGCACTCTGGTTTCAAAGAAGCGGTGGATAGGTTTTTAACTGAGGAGAGAAGCCACGTCAGTGAAGAGATCGATTATATTGAAAAGTATTCACCGTTTAGGAAGTCCTAGTGGCTCGAATAGGCTTAAAAGCAGCAGTTTTGCGCAGCAGTTTTGCAAAGATGGGTCGAAAAGGATTTAGCAGTATAATCACGTGAATATCGAATGAAATTTAATTGAGGCGTATTAATAGAGGGTAAAAATTATTTGCTGTTCGGATGCCTAATCAAGATCAGGGATAGTGAAGAACACAGACTCAGGAGGAATCAATGGCAGTGATTAGATCAGAGGTAGAAAATGGTATTAGAGTTGTCTGGCTTGACCGTAAAGATGCTTTAAATGCCTTTAATAGCGATATGATGGATGAACTTTGCGAAGCGTTCCTGAATGCAGCAGCAGACCCGTTTACCAAGGTGTTGGTTTTAACTGGTGCAGGGCGAGCCTTTAGTGCTGGTGCTGATTTGAAGGCAAAGGGTGGGCCCCAGGTTGAACCAAAGCATGGCTTGAATGGGTTGCTGGAAGCAATAATTGATTTCCCCAAACCATTTGTTGTCGCTGCAAACGGCTTAGGGATTGGTATTGGCTGTACTATATTAGGTCTTGCAGATATGGCATTTGCGGCGGCCAGTGCTCGGTTCCGGTGTCCATTTTCATCACTTGGAATCACTGCTGAAGCAGCCAGTACGTTTACCTTTGGTCGATTGTTGGGGCATCAGAAAGCCAGCTGGTTTTTGCTGTCTTCGGAGTGGATATCGGCATCTCAGGCCCTTGATGCTGGCCTCCTCATGGAAGTTTTCTCTGATGATGGGTTTATCGAGCAGGTCATGGAGAAGGCAGCAGTGCTGGCAAAGTTGCCCCTTGCATCACTCATGCAAACGAAAGCATTGATGATGCAGCCGCTTCGGGATTCAATGAAAGCAGCCATCGTTGCAGAGGGTGAGGCGTTAGCCCGTCTTGCCGGCGGTGCCGCCAATCGTGAAGCGATTAACGCTTTTCTGGAGAAGCGGACAGCAGATTTTTCTGGTCTATAGGTGGCGTTGTTATCTGCTCTTCTGAGCAGAAAGTAGCTTTAGAGTGCAGCGGCGGAGTTTGAATCCTAGCTCGCCTGTACTCGACCAGTGTTACAAAACCTCAAGTGCTAATGGTATTGGGAATTTACATATGAGCATACACGAACTGAAGGGAACTGCGCTGATTACTGGGGCGTCGTCGGGGATCGGTGAAGCCTTTGCAAGGTTAATGGCGGCGAAGGGCATCAATCTTGTATTGACAGCTCGTCGGGGGGAACGACTCAGGACGATAGCAGAAGAATTGAGTCGGTCTGTGAGCGTCGATATTATTAGTTGTGACCTATCTGAAAACACCGGTGCAGAACAGTTAATTGAGGCCGTCCAGAGTCTTAATGTAACCGTTGATATCCTCATTAATAATGCTGCCGTGTCAGGATACGGGTCATTTGCAGATTCGTCTGTGGCTGAAGTTGATGAATTACTGATTTTGAATATTCGATCCCTGACGCAGTTAATTCACCATTTCCTTCCCAAGATGAAGCAGAGGAGATTGGGTAAAATTTTAAATGTGGCCTCTGTTGCTGCTTTTCAGGCTGTTCCCAGTTTGGCTCAATATGCAGCGAGTAAAGCCTATGTGCTGTCACTAACAGAAGCGCTGGCGGAAGAACTACGCGGCACAGGTATTACAGCCACGGCCTTGTGTCCAGGAATTACGCGTACACAGATGATATCGGGGTCAGCAGTCTCTGATTTGCCTGAGATGCTGGTGTCTACACCAGCATCTGTAGCCCAGGAAGGCTTTGATGCCATGATGCGCGAGGAAGTCGTTCATATCCCTGGATTGGTTAATGAGGCGGCGGTAACTTTGAGTCGGTTTCAGCCACGCGGGATAATCAGAAACCTGGGGGGACTGTTTGCGAAATTTAATGCTGGAAGTTAATTCAGATGCCATTGGTTTAGTCGGTGGACTGAGTCAGGAGCAGTTAAGTTAATGTATAGGGCGAGAGTATCGTTATGACTATACCGATAATATCGAACCCTGAGGAAATCAGTGTAGACTGGCTCAATTCGATTTTTGCAAGGCAGGGCATGGGCACCATAAGTGCTTTTACCAGCGAGTCGATTGGTACCGGGCAGGTCGGTGAAAATGTTCGCTTCAAGCTTACAGGCACAGACATACCTGAGAGTATCGTTGGTAAGTTTCCTTCCTTGGACCCAGTCAGCCGTCAGACCGGAATAGTGCAGAGAAATTACCTGAAAGAAGTGTTCTTTTATCGGCAAGTTCAGGCGACGGTTGATATTCAGACGCCGATCATATTTTTCGCAGCGATTGAAGAATCAAACCACGATTTTGTAATTTTGATGGAAGACCTGGCACCAGGTCAGCAGGGAGATCAACTTGAAGGCTGCACCTCAGATCAGGCCGCATTGGCCCTGGAACAACTCGCTCGGCTGCAGGGCCCAAGATGGGGAGACCTTGAGTTGGCCCGGCATCCTATGTTGGCTGGTGGGTCAGATACGGGTGCGGATGAAAATTTACTGGTTCAATTTTACGATGGGGTAAAGCCAGGTTATCTGGATCGTTATCAACATCGCTTGTCTGAGTGGGATTTGAGTGCGACAGAACGGTTGTCAGGTTTTCTACCGGATTATCAAGCTATCTACACCGATAAACCACCTGTCCTGATACATGTCGATTACCGGCTGGACAATATGATGTTTGGGGGGGCTTATCCGCTAACGGTGGTTGACTGGCAATCACTTACCACCGGCTGCCCGGTAGCAGATGTGAGTTATTTCCTGGGTACTTCGCTATTGCCTGAGCTTCGAGCCAAGGAAGAGCGTGCTCTGCTTGGGGTCTATCTGGACGTATTAAAAAGTTATGGTGTCGATCTGAGACTGGATGACTGTCTTCGCTATTATCAAAATTACGCACCTGCAGGGATGATAATGGCTGTGATTGCTTCGATGATTGTAGGCGAAACACCTCGCGGAAACGATATGTTCATGGCCATGGCGACTCGCAGCGCAACCATGTGTTCTGATCTAGGAACTTTCTAATCCCCGGGAATTTTAACCTTCGAAAGGGTAAGAGCTTTACAATTTCAGCGGTGGCAGAGCGGGGTTTGCTGGTAAATGTGCAAATGAAGCCGCGTTTCTTTTTTGCCGATACGCTTCGATTACTGGGGCCAGTTCGCTCGGAGAGGCACCATGCAGTATGACACCATCTACGCCTAGTTCAAATTGCTGTTGTATGGCAGTAACGCAATTCGCGGGCGTTCCGGTAGCGGCATTTTCGAGCCAGGCCTTTGGAATTAATTCAGCGACCTGCTCCAGTTCGCTGACTGTGGCCTTCTGGTCCAGGGAGCCTCTGAAATTGCTTACCAGTGCATGATTTCTGAAATTTTCCAGTATTTTTTTATCCCATTGATTGGTCTTGACCATCAGGTCACCATAGGCTTGCAGATAGGTACCCATCCGGCCCACCGTTTTCTTCAACTGAACAGGGTATTCAAGGTGATCTCCAACCGTCGCCAAGCAAGACCAGACACGGATGTCACGGGGGTCCCTGCCAGCTCTTTCTGCCGCTTGCTTGACTGTTTTAATCGCTCTACTGGTAGTTTCATCGGTAAAAAAAGTGTGCAGAACCACCGCATCGTAGCATCGGCCAGCCAACTCCAGGGAATTAGGCCCAAAGGCCATCAGTGTCAGTGGAATGGTCTCGTTGAATCCCGCGTCAAGATGGAGAACAGGCCAAGTTCCAGCAGGTCCATTATGACCGATGATGGTTTCGCCATGATGCAGGCGTCGCATAAGGTTGGCAAAATCTTCCATCATTGCGGTAGTCAGGTTCGACAATCCTAGTGCCCGGGAGACGGGCTTGATACCTCTGCCGAGGCCGAGGCTGAACCGACCTTGCGTGAGGAAGTGCATCGTTGAAGCAAATGCGGCTGTGACAATGGGATGACGGGTATTTTGATTTGTAGCTGCAGTGACAATGCCGATATTTTTAGATACTGCACCGGCCATTCCAGATAAGGTTGCGATTTCCTTGATATTAAAGCGTTCAGACAGGAAACAACTGCCGATGCCCATATTTTCGGCTGTTCTGATTTCTTCAATGAGGTCACGCGGGCTTTCAGGTGCCCCTGCGAGCCCGTAGAAGCCTATTTCATTCATAGATGGATTCATGTGCAAGCCTTGTTATTCAGGCAACAACCATAGCTGCAGTTCGTCTGGAAAGAAAGCAGCGAATTGTAGGGTCATCGCTGTATTTGTTAGCAGAATCACTGCCATGGGTTGCTTGCTCCGAACTTACTTTTGGAAAAGCTATATTTGGGATTAGTCCATCAGGTATGATTATCGTGACCTATTGCCTTCAGGCAGGTTACGTTTGTTTATTTTAGTTAAATCGGTTTTTATTAATCGGATTTGCGATTAGGTTTGTTTTCTCATTAGATCGTTATTTTGCATAAAATTGTTGTTCCATAAAATGGCATCTAAAAATGTAAGTTTCGCTGGGGGATAGCGCTTTGCAATATCAGTATATTAATGTGGAACCGTTGACTGCGTCGATTGGGGCTGTGATCAGTGGCGTTAATCTAGGCGAAGACCTATCTGAACCGGTAATGACTGAGATACATGCTGCCTGGCTTGAGCATCTCGTCATCTTTTTCCGAGAGCAGCACTTGTCTGAACAGCAGCATATTGCTTTAGGTCAGGAGTTCGGTGAATTACATATTCATCCGGCTGCTCCCTATCGGCATGAAAACCCGGCGTTGATGGTCGTGCATACTGATGCAGATTCACATCGTAATAACGGTGAAGTCTGGCACTCCGATGTATCTGCCGATGAAAAGCCTCCGAAGGCCAGCATTTTGTACTTGCAGACTGTACCAGAGACAGGTGGAGATACTATCTGGGCGAATATGTATGCTGCTTATGAAGCGCTCTCAGGTCCCATCCAGGAATTGCTTGGGTCTCTGTCGGCACGTCATGAAGCCGATTATTCTGGTTTCTACGGCGAACATAAGCCGCAACGGAAAAATCCTCATGCTGAGCATCCCGTCATTCGTACCCATCCTGAAACGGGCAGGAAAGCGCTTTTCGTTAATCAGGGTTTTACGAAGAGAATACTAGGTCTATCCAGAGACGAAAGCAGCGCCCTGTTACAGTTCTTATTTCAACATGTAAAAGACCCGACATTTCATTGTCGTTTTCGCTGGCAAGAAGATTCCCTGGCAATTTGGGATAATCGCTGCACCCAGCATCTGGCAGTGTGGGATTATTTCCCGAATACGCGAAGTGGTACGCGGGTTACTATTCAGGGTGACAGACCCTTTTAGATATGTCTGGCTTGCCATTTTATTTGACCGATGTTTTTATCCTGGAAGGCTACAGTGGCAACCAACTGGCTACTTTAATCCCTGCCAGGGCATTGTCTGCCAGGCAAATGCAGTCTATAGCCAGGGAGCTTAATTTTTCCGAAACTACTTTTGTAACCGGTGGTGACACCAAGCAGGGTTTCCATACTCGAATTTTTACCCCCACTGAGGAAATTCCTTTTGCTGGTCATCCGGTGCTAGGGACTGCTTTCGTGTTGAGAGAAGTCTTCGGCCTGCAGTCAAGTACTGAAGTCACCCTTAACTTACAAGGGGGTAAAATCACGGTCACGTTTGAGGACCCGGGTTTTCAGTTTTTTACCAGGCAACAGATGGAAATATCTGCTGAACTGGATCGAGCTGATTTAGTTGAGAGTCTGGGATTGAATCCAGAAGATATAGATAATCGGTATCCCTGCTGTAGAGTCTCGTCAGGGTTGAGGTTCTTGATTATCCCTCTTGTCAGTGTCGCTGCCCTGCAGTGTCTTGACAGTCGTCAGGTGCGGTGTGAGGAACCTGTATTTCTGTTTGCACCTGCAGATGAGAATATGCAGGAGCACATCCGTGCTCGCATGTTTGCGCCGGAACTAGGCATGGTTGAAGACGCTGCAACGGGCAGCGCCAGCTGCGCCTTGGGTGGCTATCTGGTGGAGCATGAATATTTTGGTTCTGGGCAAGTCCGGGTTTTAATTGGTCAGGGATTTGAGATGGGCCGGCCCTCACATATTCATGTCACTGCGAGCAAGAAGGAAAAGCATTTTCATGTTGAGGTCGGCGGTAAGGTGAGGTTGATCGCCCAGGGTGATTGGTTAATCAACTAAGCGCTGGCTTATTTTTGCTTGGTCGTCCATTGCTGGAATATAAGCACCAAAGTCGTTAACCATAGCCAGTCTGTTTGGATGTTTTCGGTGGTTTGTGCTATACAAATACTCATCATTAAGTAGAGCGTGAATGTCCATGAGTGAACAAAATTCAGGGGAAACTGGCCAAAAGCGATCATTATTTTCGGCTGATCCGCCGGCCGTTATTGAAGACCCTTACGCGGTTCCGATCGCGGATATTAATATGGTAGATGGTCGGATATTTGAGCAGGACCGGCAGTTCGAGTTTTTCGAAAGGCTTAGGAACGAAGATCCTGTACATTTAAATGATTATCCTGAGACTGGTCGTTACTGGGATGTAACTAAATTCGACGATATTCTGTTCATTGATAAGCATCATGAATTGTTTT
This sequence comes from Gammaproteobacteria bacterium, assembly GCA_018666555.1. Lineage (GTDB taxonomy): Bacteria > Pseudomonadota > Gammaproteobacteria > Pseudomonadales > Azotimanducaceae > UBA9926. The sequence continues at coordinate 56,089 of JABIZD010000084.1, read as the reverse complement.
CTTCGGCTCATGGCATCGCTCTAGGTCCTCCGGTAAACAGCACGCCGAACCCTGAAGATATGAATTTAGCCATGTTCATTGCCATGGATCCGCCTAAGCACGATCTGCAGCGTGCAACGGTCAATGGGGTGGTGGCGCCGCGAAACCTGGCTGAACTAGAGCCTTTAATCAAGCAAAGAGCGGGGCGAATCCTGGATGATTTGCCGGTCGGTGAGACTTTCAATTGGGTCGAACGTGTTTCCGTTGAATTGACAACTCAGATGTTGGCGACGCTGTTTGACTTTCCGTTTGAGGATCGATCGAAACTGACCCGGTGGTCTGACATTGCTACGGCTAATACTGGCTCAGACGTTCTTGAGTCGGAGCAACAGCGGCGAACTGAATTACTGGAATGTTTAGAATATTTTACCAGGCTGTGGAATGAACGGGCAGCAAAGGAGCCTGGTAACGATTTAATATCCATGCTCGCCCATGGTAAGAATACGCGTGACATGGCGCCGTTTGAACTTCTTGGAAACCTGATCCTGTTGATAGTTGGCGGCAATGATACCACCCGAAATTCTATTAGCGGTGGTGTATTGGCGCTGAATCAGAATCCTGCGGAGTACGAAAAATTACGTCGCAACCCAGACTTGATAACGAATATGGTTTCCGAAATTATCCGGTGGCAGACGCCATTACCCTACATGCGTAGGACGGCTAGCGTTGATTTTGAATTAAGAGGTAAGCAGATCAAGACGGGTGATCAGATTATCATGTGGTACCTATCTGGCAATCGAGATGAGGAGGTCATTGCCGATGCCGGCCAGTTTTTAATTGACAGGCCGATGGCCAGGCATCACCTGTCCTTTGGCTTCGGTATTCATCGCTGCATGGGTAATAGGCTGGCAGAAATGCAGTTGAGGATCGTCTGGGAGGAGATTATGCAAAGATTTGATTTTGTAGAAGTCTGTGGGCCGCCCAAGCGATTACGCTCAAGCTTTATCAGAGGGATTACCGATCTGCCGGTAAGAGTGCATCGCTGCTAACTTTAAGCAGCGATGCTTAAGCCGTATCCGTACCCCTGTCCATAGATTTGGTCAGGTGCGGATGATTAGAAAACAAAGACTACCCATCTCCTCGCCCGGCTATTCGTCAGTCCGTCACCGCGCCTAGCGAAGCGGAGCTAACCAGCTTGGCATATTTTGCCAGTACGCCTCGATCGGTATAGGCATCAGGCTTCAGCCAGGCAGCCCTGCGAGTATCGAGTTGCTGCTGATCTAAACTGACCTCAATGGTCTGTGCCTGAGCATCGATGGTTATGCTGTCTCCATCCTCTAACAGGGCGATGGGTCCACCTTCAAATGCTTCCGGTGTTATGTGGCCAATGACAAAGCCATGTGATCCGCCTGAGAACCGGCCATCGGTTATGAGAGCCACATCGCTGGAAAGGCCGCGACCATTGATTGCACTGGTCGGAGATAGCATCTCCCGCATCCCCGGGCCGCCTTTCGGTCCTTCATAACGAATAACGATAACATCGCCGGCAACAATGGTTCCATCCAGAATCGCTTCCAGCGCGGCTTCTTCTCCCTTGAAGCATCTAGCCGTGCCAGTGAACTGCAAGCCCTCGTGGCCGGTTATTTTAGCGACAGCACCCTCGGGGGCCAGATTTCCCCGCAGAATAACGAGATGGCTATCCTTTTTGATCGGGTTACTCATTGGCCTGATAACCTGTTGTGTTTCTGGGTAAGCTTCGACTCCAGATAGGTTTTCAGCCAGTGTCTTGCCGGTGACGGTTAAGCAGTCACCATGCAGCATGCCTTCATCCAGCAGGGTTTTCATTAGCGGCTGGATTCCTCCGATCTGGATCAATTCGCTCATGCTGTATCGACCTGCGGGTCGCATGTCAGCCAGCACAGGAACGCGGCGGCCAATACGCGAGAAGTCATCGATGCTCAAGGGAATGTTCGCCGCATGGGCAATCGCGATCAAGTGCAGGACGGCATTGGTCGAGCCTTCCAGTGCAATCGTCAATGTAATGGCATTTTCAAATGCTTCTCTGGAGAGTATGTCTGAAGGTTTTATATCTTGTTCAACCAACTGCACGACGGCTTGCCCTGCAGCCAGGCTGTCCAGACGTTTTTTGTCAGAGATGGCTTCCTGAGCAGACGAGTTCGGCAGAGATAATCCCAGCGCCTCAATGGCCGATGCCATGGTATTGGCGGTGTACATCCCGCCACAGGAGCCTGGGCCCGGAACCGCCGTTGCTTCGATTTCCTTTAATTCGATTTCAGATAGATTGCCACTGGCATATTGGCCAACAGCCTCAAAAACGGAAACCACATCCCGGCGCTCTTTGCCCGGTTGGATTGTTCCTCCGTAAACGAAGATACTCGGTCTATTTAATCTTGCCATTGCTATCGCACAGCCAGGCATATTTTTATCACAACCACCGATAGCGACAAAACCGTCGAAACCCTGACCTGCAACCACGGTTTCAATAGAATCGGCAATGACTTCTCGTGATACCAGGGAATAACGCATACCCGGCGAACCCATGGAAATCCCATCGCTGACGGTAATGGTATTAAAGGTAATGGCTTTGCCTTGCTGGTCTTCGATTCCTATTGCAGTTGCTTCGGCCAGATCGTTGATGTGCATATTACAGGGAGTTAAATTACTCCAGGTGGAGGCGACGCCTATCTGCGGTTTCTGAAAGTCTTCCGAACTGAAACCAACGGCATGCAGCATAGCCCGCGCAGCTGCCTTTTGAAGGCCATCGACTACAATGGAAGAGTAGGGGCGTTTGCGTGTGTTTGCCATGTTCAGAACCCTTAGAATAAGGCTAGCAAAGATAACATAACTGGCTGCCAGGTTCGATAGTTAGAGCCTGGCATTGTGGCCATGAGTATCAGCAAGCATAATGAAAATGTGGAATTAAGCGGAGGGTATAGGTTGGATATTGGTTTTAGAAAATCACTTCTGAGGCGAGATGTCATCGCGCTGGCTTTTGGTGCAATGATAGGTTGGAGTTGGGTCTTACTGACTGGAGAGTGGATACTGCGAGCCGGTGCTATGGGCGCCGCTGTGGCCTTTCTGGTTGGTTCTGTAGTAGTTTTGTTAATTAGTTTGACCTACGCTGAGTTGGCTGCTGCCATGCCTAAAGCCGGTGGCGAGCATGTCTATGCATTGAGGGCGCTGGGTTATGGGCCGGCGTTTGTTGCCAGTTGGGCTATTCTGATGGCGTATGTGACTGTCTGTGTGTTTGAATCTGCGGCGCTACCGACAGCGCTTGAATATCTATTCCCGGACTTTCGATTGTTGTATCTCTGGTCAGTGCAGGGCGAGGACGTCTATCTGAGCATGGTGCTAGTTGGCGTTGCCGGGTCTTGTCTGATGACGTTTATTAATTATATTGGAATACGGTTTGCCGCATTCCTGCAGACGTTGGTGACGCTATCATTTTTTCTGGTTGGCGTATCTTTCATTTTTGGTGTATTCACTTATGAATCTTCGTTCGATGGACCCCTCTTCGTCGAGGGCGGGGTCGGGGTTCTTGGTGTTCTGGTCATGGTGCCGGCGTTGTTGGTAGGCTTTGATGTCATACCGCAGTCAGCGGAAGAAATTAAATTAGAACCCGCTTTAATCGGTAAATTGCTGGTCTGGTCGGTGTTTTTAGCTGGACTTTGGTACGTAGGGATTACCCTGGCAGTCGCCTGGGCTCTTGATTCGTCGACTCTGGTGACTACCAATATGGCGACAGCCGATGCGATGGCAGAGGTCTGGGGAAGCCAGGTCATGGGTAATATTATGCTGGTGGCAGGCATCGGTGGAATCCTGACCAGTTGGAATGCCTTTGTGATAGGGGGTAGTCGGGTGCTGTACGCCCTGGCAGAATCCAGGATGATCCCAGCGGTGTTTGCAAAATTACATCCGAGATATAACACGCCTTATATCAGTATATTACTGATTGGGCTGCTGAGCTGTGTTTCACCTTTATTTGGTAGAACAGTCCTGGTGTGGTTGGTTGATGCCGGTAGTTTCGCAGTGGTTATTGCCTACATTATGGTGACATGGTCGTTCCTCAGATTACGACGCTCTGAACCTGATATGCCAAGACCTTTCAGGGTCCGCTATGGTAAATGGGTGGGGCGCGCGGCACTGTTGCTCTCCTGTGCGTTGTTCTGTCTTTATCTCCCTGGTAGCCCGGCGGCATTACTCTGGCCGTATGAGTGGGTAATGGTGCTGGCTGGAAGTATGATCGGTCTGGCCTTTTACCTGTGGAATCGAAAGGCGGGAGTTGATGCGTTAGCGGGTTCCACTAGCGGCGTCAGTGAGGATTCCAGTTAGTTGAATTTCGGTACCTAAGGTTGCCTCTTAGTTGACAGAGCCCTATGCTTACAGCGTTTGTTAATTGAAACGGAAAAGGTGTGGATATGGGAGATGTTTATATTGTAGAGGCCTGTCGTAGTGCCATTGGCAAAAGAGGCAAGGGATTGGCCAGTCTTAAACCTGCAGACCTGCTCGGTAAGGTCCAGAAAGCAGCCATTGATCGAAGTGGAATTTCCCCAGAACACGTCGATCAGGTAATAGGTGGATGCGTATCTCAAGTAGGTGAGCAGTCTTTTAATATTGCCCGGATAGCCTGGCTATCCCAAGGATTGCCTCTGGAAGTAGCCTCGACAACGGTCGATTCCCAATGTGGGTCGAGCCAGCAGGCGACCTCACTGGCAATGTCAATGGTGGCCTCGGGTCTAGAAGACATTGTAATGAGTTGTGGTGTCGAAATGATGAGTCGCGTACCGCTTGGCTCGAACATGAAGGACGGTGTGCCGATGGGGGACAGCTACATGAGTCATTATCAGCCCACTAGCCAGTTTATGGGTGCCGCAATGATCGCTGAAGAGTATCAGGTGAGCCGTCAACATACAGACCAGTTTGGACTTGAAAGCCAGCAAAAAGCCATAAACGCATGGAAGGAAGACCGATTTGCCAGAGAAATCGTTGCCATCGAAGCGCCGGTACTTGATGAGAAGTTTGAAGCCACCGGTGAAACCCGTGTCATTGATCGTGATGAAGGCCTCAGGCAGACAAGTCTTGAGGCTCTGGCCGGGCTTGAACCTGTAGCTGGTCAGTCGATTCACACTGCTGGGTCTAGTTCTCAGGTGTCTGATGGAGCTGCAGCAATAATTGTGGCGAGTGAACAGGCCTGTAAAACTCATGGGTTGAAGGCCCGCGCGAAGATTGTCGCGACGACTTTGGTTGGCGTTGACCCTGTTACGATGCTCAAAGGCCCGATTCCGGCAACTCGGAAGGTGCTTAAGCGAGCAGGTCTGGCCCTGGATGATATTGATCTGTTTGAGGTCAATGAGGCGTTCGCCTCAGTGGTACTCGCCTGGGAGAAGGATCTGGGTGTCGACCATAGTAAAGTCAATGTCAATGGTGGCGCAATCGCCTTGGGGCATCCGACCGGCAGTACCGGGGCGCGTTTGATCACCACAGCGCTGCATGAGCTGGAACGAACCGGTGGACGCTACGCTCTTATAGCAATGTGTTGCGGAGGCGGTCTTGGTACCGGAACCATCATCGAACGCCTGGATTAATCTGGTCTGCCCATGAGCGCAGTTACCGCAGACTAACCTTAGGCTGGCTTTGCCAGGCCAGGTGGCCTAGCAGGAATATTGGAAGCAGTTATAGGGGGGCTATAACCAGGCGACGAGTCAGGCTACATGCTGATTGGCTGCTTCGAGCTTGTGGCGCAACTGGCTGAGTTGATTTTCGAGTTCTTTGGGTAATTTATCACCGAATTGTTCATAGTACGCCTGGATCAGTGGCAGCTCTTCTAACCATCCATCGGTCTCAACCCGCAAAAGGGTTGCGATGTCCTCGTCTGTCATATCCAGGCCATCGAAATCGATTCCGTCCAACGTGGGTAAATTGCCGATTGGTGTCGATACTGCATCAACCGTTCCTTCGCAACGTTCGAAAATCCATTTTAATACTCGGGAATTTTCGCAGAAACCTGGCCAGACAAAACCGCCCTGATCGTCCTTTCTAAACCAGTTGACGTAAAAGATCTTAGGCAGTTGAGCGCTATTCTGTTGACCGAGCTTGATCCAGTGCTGCCAATAGTCAGCCATGTTATAGCCGCAAAAAGGGAGCATGGCCATGGGGTCTCGACGCAGATCACCGATAGTGCCTGCAGCGGCTGCTGTTTTTTCAGAAGATACGATCGAGCCAAAGAAGGTGCCTTGTTCCCATGAGTTGGCCTCATTAACCAGAGGCACAACTGTGGCACGTCTGCCACCAAATAGGATGGCACTGATGGGTACACCCTGAAGATCCTCCCATTCGTCAGCGATAGTAGGGCATTGTGAGGCAGATACCGTAAACCTGGCGTTGGGATGGGCAGCCAGTTCCGAGCTGTCAGGTGTCCAGTCTCGTCCGCGCCAGTCGATCAGGTGGTCGGGTGCCCGGTCGGTCATGCCTTCCCACCAGATATCACCATCATCGGTTTCAGCGACATTGGTAAACAGGCAGTTTTCGCTAAGGCTTAGCATGGCGTTAGGATTTGTGGCCATACCGGTACCCGGTGCTACGCCAAAGAAGCCAGCTTCTGGATTGATGGCATAAAGCTTTCCATCGTCAGCGAATTTCATCCAGCAGATATCATCGCCAACGGTTTCAACCTTCCAGCCTTCCATTGAGGGCACCAGCATGGCTAAATTAGTTTTACCACAGGCACTTGGGAATGCACCTGCAATATAATGAGACAGCCCCTCGGGATTAGTCAGTTTCAGAATCAGCATATGTTCGGCCAGCCAACCTTCATCGCGCGCCATGGATGATGCGATTCGCAGTGCAAAGCATTTCTTTCCAAGGAGCGCATTACCGCCATAACCGGATCCAAAACTCCATATTTCACGAGTCTCTGGGAAGTGAGCGATATACAGGTTATCGGGGTTACAGGGCCAGGGCACATCACTGGCGACGTCATCCAGAGGCTTGCCAACCGAATGTATGCATGGCACATATTCGCCATCTTCGCCGAGTTCGGTCAAGACCGCGGAGCCAACCCTGGTCATAATATGCATGCTGGCAACAACGTAGGGAGAGTCGGTAATTTCTACGCCAATATGAGCGATAGGTGAACCTATCGGCCCCATACTGAAGGGGATAACGTACATGGTCCTGCCACTCATTGCTCCCGCAAAGAGATTTTCCAGGGTAGATTTCATCTCAATCGGGTTGGCCCAGTTATTGGTAGGGCCGGCATCTTCAGGTTGCTCAGAGCAAATGAATGTCCTGCTTTCTACTCTGGCTACGTCTGCCGGGTCCGATCTTATCAGGTAACTGTTTGGCCGGATATCAGGGTTAAGTTGTTTGGCCACTCCGGCATCTTTGAGTAGGGCCATCATATTGTCGTATTCTAAACGGCTACCATCGCAGATCACGACTTGCTCTGGGTTGCATAGAGCCTCCATCTCGTGGATCCAGTGATTGAGCTGCTTATTGTCTGTCATGTGTTTTGTTCCATACCGGTCCTACTGTTCCTTTTATCTTATATAAAGCCTGATTTAACTTATTAAAAGGATATTTATCGTGATGTCGGGTAATGTTGTCTCATTTTTTTTGTTCAACAGGGGCGAAAATGCGATAAATCTGCCGCATCAGAGCGCAATATTTAAAAAGGCAAATTTAGCAGGATCGGCGGCAACTTTAAAGCTAATATAGGGTCGCGAAAGCCAATTGTTTGTTAACAGAGTTGACCCGTGCTATTGAAGTCGGCTTATGCCGTTCATTGTTAAAAACGGGAAAACCCAGAAAGCCGTGTTTGAGACGGGGATATTGATTGAGCTTGAATTATTTTTCACTAAAATGACCGCTTTGCCATGAATAGAAACTTATGAGTCAATTAACAGCAGCTAGAGAACTATTTGATTATCCGAGGTACTGGGCTGAGTGCTTTGGTACGTCTACGTTTCTGCCCACCAGTCGAGCGGAGATGCTGGCCCTGGGCTGGGATAGCTGCGATGTCATTATTGTCACAGGAGACGCCTACGTCGATCACCCCAGCTTTGGAATGGCTGTTATCGGTCGTTTACTGGAAGCCCAGGGGTTCAGAGTTGGTATCATTGCACAGCCCGACTGGTCTAGCGCGGAGCCCTTTAAGGCCCTGGGAGAACCCAATCTTTATTTTGGGGTTGCCGGTGGCAATATGGATTCAATGGTTAATCGATACACCTCCGACAAGAAAATTCGTCGAGAAGATGCCTATTCACCCGATAATGAGGGGGGACTCAGGCCGGATAGAGCAGTTATCGTTTACGCGCAACGATGTCGCGAAGCCTACAAACAGGTGCCGATCGTTATTGGTAGCATCGAGGCGAGTTTAAGGCGAATAGCGCATTACGATTATTGGAGTGACAAGGTCCGTCGTTCAGTCCTGCTTGATTCGAAGGCTGATTTGCTGATTTACGGCAATGCAGAACGGGCTCTCGTGGAGGTAACGCATCGACTCGCACAAGGAGCCTTGCCGGAGACCATCCGTGATGTCAGAGGTACGGCTTTCGTTGTCCCTCATATTCCTGCCAACACCTCCATTATTGATGAGTCGACGATTAATGATGAGGTAGTACAAACCGTCCGAATGACGTCTTCTGCCAATGCCGTGGATGCATTTGATCAGTGTATTGTCATGCCCAGTTATGAGCAGGTGGTTGAAGACGAGGTGCTGTACGCTCGAGCATCGAGAATTCTTCACAGGGAAACTAATCCGCATAATGCACGAGCTCTGGTTCAGGGTCATGGAGATAAAATACTCTGGCTGAATCCCCCGCCCATTCCCTTGTCTACCCCGGAAATCGATGCTGTTTTTGATCTGCCATATCAACGAGTCCCCCATCCAATATATGGTGATAAAAAAATTCCAGCTTACGAAATGATACGTTTTTCGGTCAATATTATGCGAGGCTGCTTTGGTGGGTGTACTTTTTGCTCGATTACTGAACATGAAGGCCGGTTGATCCAGAGCCGCAGTGAAGAGTCAATTCTTAATGAAATAGAAAGGATACGAGATAGAACCCCTGGATTCACTGGTATTATCTCAGACTTGGGTGGGCCGACAGCCAACATGTGGCGACTGGCCTGCAAGGATTCTGAAACTGAATCAAAGTGTCGACGTCTTTCCTGTGTTTATCCGGGTATCTGTAAGAATCTCAATACTGACCAGACCCCCTTGATTGGTTTGTATCGGAAAGCCCGGGAAATACCTGGCGTTAAAAAAGTATTGATTGCGTCCGGTGTGCGCTACGATCTTGCCATAGAAACGCCAGAGTATGTTGAGGAACTAGTTAAGGAGCATGTCGGTGGCTATCTGAAAATTGCCCCGGAGCACACTGAAAAAGAACCATTGTCGAAGATGATGAAACCTGGTATCGACAGCTATCACCAGTTTAAGGAGATGTTTGACCGCTTTTCCAGTGAGGCAGGGAAAGAGCAGTATCTCATTCCTTATTTCATTGCCGGTCACCCGGGTACTGGTATCGAGGATATGCTTAATCTCGCGCTATGGCTTAAAGACAATGGTTTTCGTGCAGATCAGGTCCAGAGTTTCTACCCGTCGCCGATGTCTACAGCAACAGCGATGTATTATTCTGCACGTAATCCATTGTCGCGAGTGTCTTATGACAGAGGTGAAGTTGAAGTGGTCAAAGGAACCGTGAATCGCCGCTTGCATAAAGCTTTTCTGCGCTATCATGATCCGTTGAATTGGCCGCTATTGCGTCGCACGCTGAGATCCATGGGGCGCACGGATCTCATTGGCAATGGTCGTGAGCACTTGGTGCCACGAACCCAGTATTCTGTTTTACATAAACCGAAGCGGGCTTTCCGTACTCAACACACGGGGTTACCGGATTTACCTAAAAAGGGTCCGGGTAAGAACCGAAAAAAACGAGGTTAGGTCCGGATACTGAATTTATAGTGCCTGGTTAATCGGTAATTGATCCTTTAATTCTCGCTTGAGGAATTTTCCGCTGGCATTTCGAGGCAGAGGGGTGTCAAGCAGCCATAGGTATCGAGGGATTTTATGTTTCGCCATCCGACTGCTGCAGAAAGTGCGAATCTGCTCAGCGGTTGCCTGTTCCTGCTCTCGACAGTAAATGGCGGCTCCGACCTCTTCACCCAGACGATCATCAGCGATTCCGAAGACGCTGCACTCAGCGATCTGATCCATTTGGAATAAAACGGTTTCTACTTCTGAGCAATAAATATTTTCGCCGCCTCTGAGGACCATGTCCTTGACTCTATCGACGATATAGATGAATTTATTATCGTCAATCCAGGCGACGTCGCCAGTGTGCAACCAACCATCGGTGATGGTCTCTAAGGTTGCCTGCGGTTGATTGAGGTAGCCTTTAATTACCGGCGCACCTCGTACCCAGAGTTCACCTGACTCACCAGGCAAAGTCTCATTTCCCTGATCGTCGACTGTTTTTACTTCGAAAGTCGGCATTGCTCTTCCGCAGCTCTCAGGATTTTGAACGAAAAAGTCACCACCTATCGATGTGATAATTCCGCAGGTCTCGGTCATGCCATAGCCGGTACCGGGTCTGGCAGTGCTGACCGTCTGTTCTATTTTAGAAACAAGATCGGGTTGTAGCTGAGCTCCGCCGCCACCAACTGATTTCAAACTCGAAGTATCGTATTGATTAAAGTCGGGATGACTGATCAACTCGCGGCTCATAACGGGTACACCTGTCAGGCTGCTGATTTTCTCTCTTTCAATTAATTGCAGGGCAACGGTTGCATCCCATTTGTACATATGCACCAGCTTACCACCCGCCACGGTAGATGCTTGAGCCAAACAGTTGTTTGCAGTGACGTGAAATAACGGCGTGGTGACCAGCGCTGAAATTGGCGGTACGTCCTGAGGGTCGATCAAGGCCGTGTCATGAAATTTTGCCATGGTTTGGGAAAGGCATTGCCCCCAGAAGCCCATATTCATAATGTTGTGTACACAGCCTCGATGGGTTTGCTGGGCTCCCTTGGGTCTCCCTGTTGTTCCTGAAGTGTAAAAAATACAGGCATCTTGGTCTGGATCGATGATTCGGTCGGGTAGTGCTCCAGGAAATTGTGCCACTTCAGCAAAGTCGAAGACCTGCTCGGCAGGTTCCTCGAGGCGAATCCCTACCACTTTCACATCAGTGTGCCGGTCTCTTATGGCCGTGAACCTTGTTAACCTTTCCTGATCACAAAACAGTATCTTTGGCTGGGAATCGTCGATGGCATAGTCGAGTTCATCTTCAACCCACCACGCATTGATCCCAACGACGGTGAGCCCGGACGCCACCGCTGCCCAATAGCAGATCATCCACTCTGGATAGTTACGCATGGCAATGGCGATACGGTCACCCTGAGCGATGTTTTGTTTGCACATCCAAGCAGCGATGCTATTGACCATTTTGTGAACCTCACCATAGGTCCATCGCTGGTCTTCGTACACGAGGTATTCCCGATGCTCATGGACTGCGGATGCCAGCCAGATTTCTCGCAGGCTCGGCGGCGCCGATTTAAATGTTTTCATTGGAGATCCTCGAACGAGGCTCTCTTCTATTTCATATTGTCCGTCTTGTCCTGACAGTTCATCCCAGACTGATTGTAGCGTTGCATGCATAATAAATGTGTCTTCCAGCAAACTAAGTTGGGCTAAGATAGGCATTCTGACTCGTTGATGCAAATTTGATGGCCTATTTATTTGAAGATTTGACCGTAATTGACGCCGCCTCCTTTGTCGCTGGCCCAGGAGCGGCGACTATTTTTGCGGACTTTGGTGCCCAGGTGATTAAAGTTGAAGCGCCTGCTGGTGATGCTTATCGATTACTGCATGGTCGATATAGAACTGATTACAACTGGGCTCTGACCTCTCGGAACAAACGGGATATAGCCATTGATCTTTATAAGGAGGAAGGCCGGGCGATCATGCATCGGCTGGTAGATCGTGCAGATGTGTTGATATTAAATTTCCGGGAAGACCAGTTGCAACAATTCGAACTGACCGTTGATGAACTCAAAAAGAGAAATCCAAAATTGGTGATAGCGCAATTGACCGCATTTGGAACTCAGGGGCCGGATGGGGAGCGTCGTGGTTATGACACCACAGCCTGGTGGGCAAGAACGGGCATCACCGATTTGTTAAAGCCCCATCAGCAAGCACCGACGGTTCCGCTTGGGGGAGTGGGTGATCATGCGTCTGCCATGACACTATTTGCCGGGATAATGATGGCGCTTTATCAGCGCGATAGGACTGGTTTGGGAGATTATGTAGAGACTTCTCTGGTGGCCAATGGCTGCTGGTCAAATGGTATGCATTTGCAAGGTGCCATTGCCGGCTATGATCTGGCTGAGTTATTGGACGAAAAAGGCTATCGGTCACCATTCTCAATGATCTATCAAACGAAGGAAAATCGTTTTTTGGTGTTGGTAATTCCTAATCCAGAAAAAGAATGGCCGGGCCTGGCGCGTTGCCTGGGGCATCCGGAATGGATAGGAGATGAGCGGTTTACAACGCTAAGAAATCTTATGCATCACCGAGATAAGATCAAAGAGATGATAGCCAGCGCCTTTTTGACTATGACCGTAGCGCAGGCTTGCCGGGCTCTTGATACTGAAAATCTGACCTACAGCATCGTTGAAAAACTAGCCGATGTTATAACGGATGCACAACTCATTGAAAACGGCGTCATTGTCGAAACTGTGTCTGAAAACCCGGATTTCAAGTGGACCGTTGCAAACCCCATCAAGGTGCAAGGGGCAGCAAAAGTACCACCACACGACCCTCCAGTCATTGGTCAGGATACTATCAATATACTCAGGGATATTGGCTATAGTAATACCGCTATATCAGCATTTGCTGAGAATGGTAGCATTGTTGCAGTTCAGCCTGCTGAGGGTTCCAGCGAATAACCATTCATGGTTACGACACATTTACCGACGACTTTCCTCTGTTCGAGCATTTTTAAAGCATCTACTGCAGCTTCAAGCGGAAACCCGGCACAAACATGAGGATCAATTAGGCCATCTGCGAGCAACTGATAGATTTTCTGACGGCTTTTGCGGCCTAACGCCGGATCTCGTCGACCGATTTCACCGGCTCGAACCCCAATAACCGAAATCTGCTTGATTAATATGTGATTGACGGCAGCTTTTGGCCAAACCCCACTGGTAAAACCGATCGCCAGGATTCTGCCGCCCCAGTTGATGCAGCGCATCGATTCATCAAAAACTGACCCACCGACGGGGTCATAGATGACGTCGGCACCGTTTCCCTGGGTAAGCTTCTTGACCGTATCCCGAAAGCCGCCAAGGCTTCCGTCTTGTTGGCTGTAATTGATGACGTGATCGGCGCCACGAGCTTTTACTACGCTAAGTTTTGCGTCGGTACCACCCGTCGCGATCACTGTGGCGCCGAGATATTTGCCGAGGTCAACTGCTGCCATACCGACACCACCAGTCGCACCATGTACTAACAAAGTTTCGCCTGCCTGAAGATTGCCGCGAATGGTTAATGCGACGAAAGCGGTTAAGTACGCCGTTGAGTAGGTTGCTGCTTTTGCGTAAGAAAGATCACCCGGGATGTGTTTTAACTGACTAGGATTGAGGTTGATTGCTTCTGCAAAACCGCCGCTTCGATCGGACCCAACCACCCGGTCCCCCACCTTGAAACCAGTTACGGCATTACCTATGGCAATAATATCGCCAGCAAATTCACCCCCGGGCGCGAACGGGAGCTGTGGTTTGAATTGATATTTACCCTGGATCATAAGGATATCGGGAAAATTGACCGCACAGGCCTTTATGCGTATCTGCACTTGATCTCGACCTGGGGCTGGAATCTCGATAGTGTCCAGAGACAGGGTGTTGATGTCATCGCTGATGGTACGGCAGAGGGCGGTTTTTATTTTCATTTTTGTCCAGAGAGGCAATGTATAATGAGGCAGGATAAGATATTACCTGTTTTGTTCACTTCAAGCATACAGACATGCTCGCTTTCAAGAGAGTAACTTTATGGGCTTGTTGTTTGAGTACTGATAATAGTCATAATGTCTATTCAGTTGCCTTCAGATCTATGGGAGAAAAATATGCCGGAAGGAATTTTAGAAAAACAGGTTTCTCATTGGTTAGAACAACAGGTACCCAATTTTGAAAGTCCAGTGGACTACCAGCTAATAACCGGCGGTCATTCAAATCTGACATTTAAATGTGAAGATGCGACAGGCAGGGCTGTTGTCCTGCGGCGTCCTCCCTTGGGTCATGTCCTTGAAAGTGCCCATGATATGAGTCGTGAGTATCGAATTATTCATGCCCTGAGGCAGACCAAGGTACCAGTGCCGGAAGCGCTCGGTCTTTGTCAGGATAAAACGGTTAATGGAGCTGACTTTTATGTCATGGACTTTGTAGAAGGAGTGGTGCTCAATGATGCCGTTATAGGATCGACTATTCCCGCGCAAGCACGCCCAGATTTGGCGCATAATGTTATTCATATTCTCTGCGACCTCCACGATGTGGATATGGATGCGGTAGGCCTGGGGACACTAGGCCGGAAGGAAGCTTATCTTTCCCGTCAACTTAATCGATGGAATAAACAATGGCAGGCGACAAAGACTCATGACATACCTGAAATGGAAGCAAGTTCTGCTTTATTGATGGAACGAATACCGGAACAGCTTGGAGCCAGCATCGTACATGGTGATTTTAGATTGGGAAACATGATAGTTGACCAGGGGCGTGTAGAGGCGATCCTTGACTGGGAGTTGTGTACGTTGGGAGATCCTCTGGCTGACCTGGGCTATCTTTTGAACAATTGGTTGGGTGAAGATGAAGTCGTTGGAATTGATGTGGCAGATCAGCCACCTACCGCAGTTGGTGGATATCCGTCGAGGGATACCTTGTGTGAGCTCTATTGCCAGAGAACCGGTAGAGATCTCAGTAATATTAATTATTATCGCGCCTTCCAGCACTGGCGGCTGGCCGCGATCGGGCAAGGCGTTTATAAACGCTATTTAGTTGGAGCAATGGGCGAAGATCATGGTGTGGATTTAGCTCGGCAGAAGGAAGGCGTTGCGCGTAGAGCCGAAGCAGCTATGGAATTGCTCCAGACTAGTTAATCCTGTCTGATTACCTGTCCTGAGATGGTCGCAGGTGGAGCGCAGAGAGTCGGCTTGGTTCGGTTAGTGAATGACATGCGGTTTTTTTTCGATGCTTAGCAGGCGTTGCGCTGCGGTCTGTTTTGTCTTCGGATTGCTGCATTGCTCAAGGATGTTGAGATAAGTCTGCTGTGCGCCAATGCGGTCGCCCTGCATTTCTTTTACGGCACCGTACTGAACCTGGAATTCATATTGTTCTGGCATGAGGAGAATTTGCTGACGCAAGCAATGGCTTGCCGATTGCCAGTTTTTGGCGCGCCAGTGTATCTGCTTTAGGTTGTCCAGAAGCCTGGCCAGGATGCCGATATTGGTAGCCTGTTGCATATGGCTAGGATTGATCACGGCAGTTGGCCCTGCTATCTGTTTTAATAAAGTGGCGCAGTCGCTCTGACTGAGCTTTCGGCCGGTAAATGGATCAATAATGCGGTTTTCAAATGCTTCATACTGCATCAGGAAGTGACCCGGGAAATTAATCCCCTTGATGTTGATGTTAAGACGGTTGCCCAGAGCCAGGTGAATGAGAGCAAGGGACAAAGGTATGCCCTGGCGAGTATCGATAACGCGGTTTAAATAGCTGTTATCAGGAGCATAATAATCGTTGGTGTTACCTTTGAATCTCTCATCTTTATGAATAAAATCAATGAGTTGTTGCGCAGCAACCGCGGGGTCTTTACTAATCTTCTTTTGTAATGTCAGGGCGAGACTGTCCAGCATCGCAAGGTAGGCACCAACATCCAGGTCCTTTTGAGTCTCAGCAGCGATGATCAGCGCGGCACGATCCAGGGAGATCTGGTGATCCTGCAGTTGAGCGATTTCTGTAAGCGTTTGCTGAGGTTCTCTCATCAAATTACTTTACAAGAATATGACGACTATGACACATGTTTCATGGCTTTTAGATCATAAAGACAGGTTACCAACAGCTGAACCGAACAAGCTAGTTCATCTGCTGAGAGAAAAAATTTCATCTGCTTTGTTACGAATCAGAGCAAGAGAGGGTAGATGCACCTTTAAATGATTTTTGTATTTAAGGCCGCTGCCGATAGCAGATGCTGAAATAGGTTTTCTAACTTGGGCTGCACTCGGGGTCAGTACGGCTCTATTAGACTTTTCAGGCGCAAAGCAAGCTGGTTCTGAGGTTAGCTGACAATAATCAAGCAAGGCTTCGATACTGGCATCCGGGTGCCTTACAAGGTGCTCATATGAGAGATTGTAGATCTCACCCGGAAAAAGGTTTTGCCAGTGCTGCATTAGCGCTAAATAGCCCTGCCAGTAGAAAATGATGGCTTCGAAAGAATAGCTGAATTCATGACCTTCGCTGAAAAAGTGGCGAAAAACACCGACACCATTATCTAACGGGTCTCGAACTATATTGATGATTCTAGCGTCAGGAAAAATCGTTTTTATCAGGCCAATATGGAGAAAGTTATTGGGGTTTTTGTCAATAAAGTAGGCGCTGTCAGTATCTCGATAGATGGCCGTTTTTGTCAGATAATCATGTGCAAATGCGGTTGCTTTTTCGGCAGGGAGATAACTCAGTTGTTTAGCATAGCCGCCCTTGTTTTCGAGTTCTATGGAGATATCTCCAAGGAATAAAAGCTCATGGGTCGCCTCAACCTGTGAGTGATTTGCCAGGATTTGTTCTAACAGGGTGCTTCCCGAGCGTGGCATGCCGATGATGAAGATAGGTGTGTCCAGGCTTTCTGTATTTGAGTTTGCCGATGGCTTGAAATCACGCATCAATGCCTGGATCAGCTGCTGGTAAAGATCCCCCCTGAAGGGCCGGTGTTGAGCGATGATGTCATTGCCTCTTTGTAGGGCCATAAAGGCTTCATCGTCGTTGCCTTGCTGATCCAGCGCTTCAGCGAGGCTCAGTAATAATAATCCTCTGTAACCCGGAGGGGTTGTTTCAAGTTTCAGGCGTTGAGTTATGTCATCGATGTCTTCAGCCAGGAACGAGTAACTCTTCAGGCTAGCAAGGCTCCAGTAACCAATGGCTACAATTTTGTTATCTGTCATTTTGGTTAACTGGAGGTACTTTTCTGCTGCTTGCTGGTTTTCTCCGGCGGCCTTCAGGGCATGCCCATAGTTGAGGGTGACGCCATGATTCTGTGGCTCCAATGCACTACATAGTTGGAAATTTGCAAGGGCATTTTTGACCTGGCCTGTTTTGAGTTCTATCAGGGCAAGGCGATATCGAATTATCTCAGTCTGGTCCTGGGCAAGCATTGCCTTCAGGCTACTGATGGCATTTGTATAATCCCTGGATGCTTCCAGTTTATCTATTTCTTTAAGATCTAAATCCATTTAGTTGTCCGATCCATTTAGTTATCCGTGCCTGGTTGTTTTTACAGGTATTCAAGGTTTACGATTCTTCCATGTTACGAAGTAGTTTAAATTAAACTAAGCCGGAAAGGTGATTTTCGAACATTTACCTATTTTGAAGCGAGCAACCACGAATTGATTTACTATCGCTTTTTGCAAGTCTTGCGGTTAGACAGGCTCACAGGCAGGGTATGATATCGGATCGGAACAAAGCTGAAGTCAGGCTTTTAGATTATCACGTTAGCAAGGGATGATTGATTGGCAGGCAACTACCGGATGATACACTAAAACCCTGAACGAGGCGCTTTGAGATACTGGGGCAGTCACATTATGAGTATTACAATTTATCATGTTAGCGGCACACGCTCGATACGAGTCATTTGGTTATGTTATGAATTAGATATTCCCTGTCAGGTGGAGGTCATCGATTTTGGAAAACAATACCGTGCTTCTCCGGGCTGGCGAGCAAAAAGTCCGACAGGAAAAGTTCCGGCCATGGATGATGGCGAATTGACAATATTTGAGTCAGGGGCGATGGTGCAGTACCTGTTGGACCGGTATGCTAATGGCTTATTACAGCCCAAGCCAGGCACCCCCGCAGGGGCTTTTTACCAGCAGTGGTGCTGGTTTGCGGAAGCCACTTTTGCTCGTCCCTTAGGCGATATTGCTCAGCATATGCTGATTCGACCGGAAAAAGAACGCATTCCTGCAGTGGTAGAAGATGGTCGGCAACGCGCTGGAGTCTGCCTTGACGCCGTTGAAGCAGTTGTGCGTCATCAGGATTACCTGCTGGATAGTTTTACAGCGGCAGATATTATGATGGGTTATTCTCTTATGCTGGCAGAAAGATTTGGTCTGTTGAATGAAGATTTTCCTGCTACCACGGCGTATTTTGCGCGACTAAAGGCTCGAGACGGCTATCAGTATGCGATGAGGGTTTAAACCCCTGCGGGTCACAATTTCGTAAGAACAATTGCCTAAGAACGGAGTGGCTTCATTTGGCTGGCAGTTGATGCCGGCAATTCAGCTTTATTGAGACTGCTGGGATTTCAGTCGTTGCTTTGCTTTTCGGTTTTCTGTTTGATCGAATTTGGCCTCGGAGCCAATGTGGGTTTGGCCCCTAGCATGAGCAAGTTGCACTTGTTTTTCGCGTTCAACGAATCGAGCCCGCTGGGCCACGGTTGTTTTGGAGATACAGTGTGGACAAGACACTCCGCTGACGTAATCAGGGCTGGAGAGGTCTTTTTCATCTAGGGGTAGGCGGCAGGCATGGCACTGCTGGTAACCGCCTGGTTCGAGGCTGTGGTTGACGGCGACACGCTCATCAAAAACAAAACACTCACCTTGCCACAGGGATTCGTTCTCAGGGATATCCTCAAGATACTGGAGTATTCCACCGTCAAGGTGATAGACCTCGTCAAAGCCTAACGAATTTAAATAAGCCGTGGATTTCTCGCAACGGATTCCGCCTGTACAGAACATAGCAACTTTCTTGTGTTTTTCCGGGTCGAGGGATGTTTTCGCAAATTTCGGAAAATCCTTGAAAGATTCAGTATGAGGATTGACGGCATTTGGAAAGGTTCCAATTTTTACTTCGTAGGCATTCCGAGTATCTACCAGGGTGACATCGGAGGATTGGATGAGTTGGTTCCAGTCCTTGGGTTTAACATAGGTCCCGGCATGCTTTTGCACATCCAGGTCAGGTTGCCCGAGCGTGACAATCTCAGCTTTTAGCTTCACCTTGGCTCTGAGAAAGGGCATGGTTCTGCTGTAGGACTGCTTGTATTTTAGCTGCACGAAACGGCTATCTTCCCGCAGCCAGTCATGGAAGGCATTGATACTGCTGCGGCGGCCAGAAAGGGTGCCATTTAATCCTTCAGTTGCGATTAGCAGGGTGCCTTTTAGCTGGTTAGCGTGCAGGAATTTTAGGCAGGCCTGTTGCAATGTTTTCGGTTCATCTATGGACACGAAATGGTAGAAGGATGAAATGACGTACAGGTTGTCTTCTTCTTTGGACATTGAGCGAACTAGCCTCGCATTGGTTTTTTGTGGTGCTCTGAACAAGCCTGTAAGGACAGGCTGTACTGAGACGTTGCTGGCCTGGACAAGCTGGATGCTGACAAGGTGAAGTTATCACCAACTATCAGAACAGCCCACCGAACCTGAAGCGCTCCAGCGGCTATTATCGCTTTAATGACGGCATTTTGGCAGCGGAAATATCAGAACGCGGCTGAAATCTTCTTATCTGGTCAGGACGAAACAGATTTTGCGGTGCTATACTGCCAGACAAATGATTATTTGGAGAATCGTATGCCCCTGAATCCCGATAGTGTAGGTACTCAAGGAACGCCGACGCGACGCAGCTGGTCCGGTAAGGATGCATTACTATATGCTGTAGGTATCGGTGCTGGAACCGAAGATCTGCAATATACGACCGAGAACACTAAGGATCTCCAACAGCAGGTATTTCCAACATTCGCGGTAATTATCGGAGGTGGCGGCGTGCCCATGAAAGCAGCGGGCTCTTTTAATCCCGCAATGATGGTGCATGGTGAGCAGGGCATTGAATTACTTGCAGAGATTCCTGTTGAGGGAGAGATTGAAAGTACCGGTGAAATTGTTGGCGTCTATGATAAGGGTAGTGCCGGAGTGCTTGCTTTCAGTTCGGAATCAAAGGATGTTAATACGGGTAAAGTCTTATTGAGAACCCGGTCTACTTTGTTTTGTCGAGGTGAGGGTGGGTTTGGGGGAGATCGTGGCCCGAATGACAGGATTGAATTCCCGGATCGAGATGCAGATCACGCTGTGACCTATGCGACCAGAGAAGATCAGGCGTTAACTTATCGGTTGTCAGGAGACCGAAATCCATTGCACTCTGATCCAAGTTTTGCAGCAATCGGGGGGTTTGCAAAACCTATTTTACACGGCCTTTGTACCTATGGATTCACCGGTCGGGGATTACTTCAGGTTATGTGTGCTGGCGATGCAGCGCGGTTTCGTTCCATGAATGCGCGCTTTTCAAAACCTGTTTACCCGGGTGATGCATTAACGGTGTCGATGTGGGAAGAAGCTGATAGAGTGATTTTCAGGACCAGCAATCAACATGGTGATATTGTCATCGATCAGGGCGTATTCACGTACCAATGAGATTATACCGGCAAGATAGTACCAGACGGATATTTTGATTAAGTTAATATGAGTAGAATAAATGTTAAAGGTAGGCGCTAAAGCACCGCTATTTGAATTGTCAGATCAGCATGGGGAAGTGGTTAGATTAGTAGACTTGGTATCTAAGGGGCCTCTGGTCCTTTATTTTTATCCAGCAGATTTTACACCAGGATGAACTAAACAAGCCTGCCGCATACGTGATATGCGTGATGATTTAAGCAGCCAAGGCCTATCTGTAGTGGGGGTCAGTCCTCAGGGTATAGAAAGCCATCAGCGCTTTAGTGCCCAGTATAATCTGGGTTTCCCTTTGCTTGTGGATGCGGATAAACAGGTCATTAAAGCTTATGGTGTGAATGGCCCGTTTGGAATTGGTGTGCGTAGAGCTTCTTTTTTAATTGATCAAGAGCAGAAGATTGCCGCTTGTATCAGGGCAGATTTCCGTATTAACCATCATATTGAATGGCTAAAACTGGTCTCAGACAGGTCTGTTTAAAAAGTAGGCAGGAACTGGAATCCATGGAATGATGGCATTTGGTAGATCATTTTCTGCAGGTCAGGGTTTTGGTTCGGGTGCCTTGGCATGCTGACAGCCGGAGAAAGCGTGTTAACCAATTTGTTTTCAGTCTCTGTGGAATTAGATTAATTTTGGGTATGTCGGGGTAACAGGTGTGTTAGCAAGATGGGCCAGCATTGTCATCATCGGTTTCTATAGTCTGGAGGTTTATGGCTGGTCTGATATGGGGCATCAATTAGTCTGTGATATCGCCTATGAAAATCTTCAGCCGAAGGTCAAAAATAATCTTGATATTTTGCTCACTGCGCTTCCGAAACAACACAAAGCGCTTATCTCCAAAGACGCTGCAGTCGATTTTGGTGATTTGTGTACTTGGGCAGACAAAATCAGAAGCCTGCCAGAATATAAAAGTATTGCAGCCTGGCATTACGTTAACGTAGATCGGATTGACCAAAGCGTGCATCGAGGTTATTGCGTGACCGGCTGTATTCTAGCTGCTCTGGATCAACACGCATCGATGCTGTCGGCTCGAGATTTAAGCGCCTGGGCGCGCTTGCAGGCATTGATGTTTCTAGGGCATTGGGTTGGTGACCTGCATCAGCCTATGCATGTCAGTTTTGCTGATGATCGGGGAGGAAACCTGGTTCGGGTGAGCGGTTTTGATGCATGTAAGAATCTTCATGCTGTCTGGGATTACTGCCTCTTAGCAGAAAATAAAAAGTCTCGACAACAGTTGCTGCGAGTGCTGCTAAATGTGGCCGAAGGTATTAAAGTAGCAGGCTCTGAACAGTCTCAAAAGTCGATCGATTGGGCCAATGAATCTTTTGCCATAGCCAGGCATCCTCGTACCCGGTATTGCCAGATAAGCGCAGCAGGTTGCCAGGCAATAACGAGTAAATCGTTGCGACTATCCGCAAACTATTGGCGTCTTAACTGGCCTGTGGCAGAGCACCGGTTGGCTATTGCCGGTATTCGTCTGGCAGAATTGCTGAATAGCCTATTAACAGGACAGGTCTCTTCTGATGCTGTCGATGTTATCAGCAGATAAGCGTCCCGCAGAAACCAGTTTCGGGTTGCTGCCTCTAGCTATATAAGGCTTGCGGGCTTGTCCGATTGCAGTGCTTGGTATTCGATGAAACATACTCTCAGGGTCGTCCGCGAGGTTAAACAGCAGGCACGGGTATCTTCCAGCTCGGGCCTAGAGTTCCGGGATCTAACTAGTACTCGATCCTTGCGAAGCACTTCCTGAGTTCGCTAACAAAGGTTTCTGGCTGCTCGAAGGCGGCAAAATGTCCTCCAGTGTTGAGCACATTGAAGTACACCAGTTGTTTGAAGCGCTTTTTGGCCCAGCGTTCCGAAGTTTTGAAAATTTCTTTCGGAAAAATACTGGTACCCACTGGGATTTCAACTGCAGGTTGCATTTGTTGATTTCTACCAAAGCTTTCCCAGTAGATTCTGGCTGAGGACGCCGCTGCACCTGGAAGCCAGTACATCATAACGTTGTCAAGCAATTCGTCCCGGCTTACGATATTTTCCGGGTGTCCCTGACAATCCATCCATTGATAAAATTTTTCAATGATCCAACCGGCTTGGCCTATGGGGGAGTCAGCAAGACCATAGCCCAGAGTTTGCGGCCGGGTACTCTGTTGTTTGGAGTAGCCAGAGTCGCTTTCTTGATAAAACTGATAGGTAGCCAGACACTCCTGTTCGAGTTCCGATAGATCATTCATGGTATCGGGGTCAGGTGGAGCCATGGGCATGGTGACATGGATCCCCTGGCAGTGTCCGAGGTTTTGCGTTGCGATGGCAGTGGTAACAATCGAGCCCCAATCGCCTCCTTGGGCCAGATATTTGGGGTACCCTAATCCGACCATCAGTTCGTCCCAGGCAGCGGCAATTTTTTCGATGCCCCAACCGGGTTGGCTGGGTTTTTCCGAGTATCCGAAGCCGGGCAGTGAGGGCAAAATGAGATGAAAAGCCTCTGCGGCCTGCCCACCATGACTGACTGGATCAGTCAGCGGACTGATTACTTTTTGAAATTCGATAATTGAGCCAGGCCAACCATGGGTCATTAATAAGGGTCGAGCTTCCGCATGCTTTGACTTGATATGTAAGAAATGGATATTAAGGCCCTGCAGTTCGGTTGTGTAACCTGGCCACTGGTTTATTTTGGCAAGCCTTTCAGGCCAGTTATAGTCGGATTCCCAGTAGTCTTTGAGTTCCTTCATGTAGGCAAGCGGGATACCCTGGCTCCAGTCAGCCGGTGTTTCTTTATCAGGCCAGCGGGTCATTGCCAGCCTCAATTTGAGGTCAGCGATTTCCTGGTCACTGGTTTCGATGATGAAAGGCGATACCTGGTTCATGGCTGTTCCTCCAGAGAAATGATGGTTTTGCCAATGGCTTTTCTGTCGAGCATGTTCTTCATAGCGATTCCGGCATCTTCCAGGGTGTATACTTCTCCTGCTTCAGGGTGGAGAAGTCCATCACGAATCCATTGAATCAAAGAATTGATAACGGGGCGAGATTCTCTGGGTTTAGCGGCGATATACCCGCCCCAGTTAACACCGATAATAGAGATACGTTTGAGTAAAGTCAGGTTCAGTGGTAGTTTTGGGATTTCACCACTGGCAAATCCTACCACTAGAAATCGTCCGTCAGGGCTCAAAGATCGCAAGGCGGGTTCAGCGTAATCTCCTCCAACAGGGTCGTAAACCAGGTCCAGTGTATTGCCGTCGAGCTTGGCGTTAAGCTCTTTACGCCACTGCGGCTGGCTGTAATCGATACTTTCCTTGGCGCCGGCAAGCATGCAGGCATCACGTTTTTCTTTGCTGGAAGCGGCCGCGTAAACGTTTGCACCCTGGGAAATAGCTACATCAATAGCAGCCATGCCAACGCCGCCGCTGGCGCCGAGTATAAGAATATTTTCTTTTTTCTTGATCGCACCTAAAGTGATGAGGCCATGAAAAGCGGTGCAATAATTTACCAGAAAGGATGCTGCAGCGTTGCTGGAAATGCTGTTGGGCAGGACGATACAGTTGCCCTCGGGTATGCAGACCTTCTCGGCTAAGCCGCCTCTTGCTGGCATTGCCAATACTCGCTGGCCGCGCCTCAAGTGTTTTACCTGGCTACCCAGCAATTCAACAGTTCCTGCAATCTCATTTCCGGGTATAAAAGGCAATTCGGGTTTTATCTGGTAAAGGCCCGCTACGGTTAGTGCATCCACGTAGCCCAGTCCTGTAGCCTCAACTTTCAGAACGACTTCGTGGGGTTCTGGTAGCGGGTCAGTTATGTCGGTAACTACCAGATTTTCCGGAGTCTGAAATGACTCGCAAATAATAGCTTTCAATAGAAATACTCTCTTTCTTCTCGCTTGATCAGAATGCCCGGTTTGGGTTTCAGAATTGGATTTACTTTATTATCCGCTGCAGCGATTAAAGTGTGACAAGGCAATGGCTGCCGCTGCACAACTGCACTAATATAAGGAAATACCTTTCTGATTATATGACTGACTATAATAGAACCTATCCTGAATTCATAATTTTATCAGTTAGTTAACCTATGGTGATGTAGGCAACTCAGCAGGGCTTATAAGGCAGGTGAATTCTGGTTACCGGGCATTGATCAGTTCCATGATGCTGTTAAGCCGGTAAGAACTAGCCTGTTTGAGCGATGACAACTCGTTTGGAATAGACCATGTCATGGTACTACCCTGCTGGGTTTCAGGCTTGAAAATGATAAACCATGCGTTGAGGCGGTTCTGTTAGCATTAGTAAGGGTGGCTATAAACGGTTGCTGGGTCTGTTACGGGCTGGTTGAATTGTTTTTTACGCGCATTTTTGATAGACGTGGGAATATCTATGACAGTGGGATTAGGGTTAGGTTTAGGTCGATTTCCGTTCGAGACAGGTAAAGATTACTTTCGATGGGTAGAGTTGTGTGAGCTTGGCGGCGTGGATTCCATCTGGCAGACGGACCGGTTAGTTTCTCGAGAACCAAACCTGGAAACCCTGTCGACCATGGCTGCGCTCGCTGGGGCAACGGACAGAATTCGGTTTGGGATGAATGTGGCCAGTATTGCATTGAGGGATCCCCTATTAACGGCGAAACAGTGCGCTACAATCGACCTATTGAGTGATGGTAGACTGTTACCTGCTTTTGGAATAGGTAGTGCCTTGAGTATGGATTACCGTGCTACCGGGACACCGACCAAGCGACGGGGAAAAAAGGCTGATGAAGCCCTCAGCCTCGTGCAAAGACTGTGGAATGAAGACGAAGTCAGTTTTTCTGGTGAGTTCTTCAATTACGATAAAGCCTGTATTTCGCCTAAACCGGCCAACCCTAGAATTCCGTTGTGGATAGGGGGCTCAAGCCCATTGGCCATGCGCAGAACAGCGCGGCTCGGTACCGGTTGGCTTGCCGGTATCGATACACCCGAACGTACGGCTGTGGCTATCAAGGGTATTAAAGCAGCTCTGGTGGATACCGGACGATCCATCGATGATGATCACTATGGGGCCACTTTTTCGTTTCGTTTTGGTGAGGTTGATGAGCCTGTTTCACAGCGCTCCCTGAAGGGGCTGGCGGCAAGAACACAACAGGACCCAAGCCGTTATCTGGTGATTGGTGATTCGACAGATATTGTTTCTCGGGTCGAAGAATATATTGCGGCTGGGTGTTCCAAGTTTGTGCTCATACCGATTGCTGAGGCTACCAATGATGCCTTCTATCAGACCAGGCGCCTGATAGAAGAAGTTATCCCGGTGTTCGCAAACAGTTGATATAGGGGCCTATTGGCACTCGTTTGCCAGGAAAGCGCGAGTTCGGTGGTGTTCTTCGGGGTCATCTGTGCTGATTGCCGCACAGAAATCAGTGACACCGATATCACGAAGCTTTGCCATAGCACTGCGCACCGAAGCTTCGCTGCCGACCATGGCCAGATCCTGTGGTCCAGCGAGGCCTTCACGGTCCAGCATGGCTCTATAGGAAGGCAGCATGCCGTAAATCTGTAATGATTTGCCTATTTTCTCCCTGGCAGTTGCCTCATCGTTGGTGATGAGTACGGGAAACCCCGCTGCGATTCTAGCGGCGGGTTTGCCTGCCTGGGCAGTTGCTGCGTTGATGGTGGGTAGAATGTACTGTTCCAAGGTGTTGGGTCCAACCATCCAAGTGATGGTCCCCTGAGCTTGTTCGCCGGCCAGCTTTAGCATGACCGGCCCAAGAGCGGCAACCAGTGTGGGTACTTCGGCCTGGCCGGGCAGAGCCAGCTTGACCTGATTTATTGTATAGTTCTGCCCCTGAAAGGAGACCTTTTCACCTCGCAGCAAAGGTAGCAGGATTGCGAGATATTCTTTCATATGCCTGGCCGGTTTGCTGTAGGAGAGCCCCAGCATGTTCTCAATGACAACTTGATGGGATAGACCAATTCCAAGTGTGAATCTTCCCTGGCAAGCTGCACCGGTAGTTAGAGCCTGTTGGGCCAGCGCTGTCGGGTGTCTAGGGTAGGTAGGTGTCACTGCCGAGCCTAACCGAATGGATTTTGTGGCCTGACCGATAATGGCCAATGTGGTCACTGCATCAAGGCCAAAAAGGTGAGCCATCCACAGGCTATCAAAGCCTTCATGCTCGGCATTTTTAGCGCTCTCGACAACCTTTTCTATGGTGCCGTTGGCGTCTTCAGACACCGATAACATCAGTCCAATTTGCATAATAGATATTCCGGATAGAAAGCGATTAGTTTGCCATTTAAGACCGGCATTGACAGCAACTAAAATGAGGCTCAAGGGTCGTGGATCAGTTCCAGGTGTGTTGGTAAACTAAATGCAGGTCATACCAGGTGAAATATGATGAGTGATGGTGTGAAAACTGGCGTATTCAAGGACCCGGGTAAGGACAGCCTGGTGGTGATGTGGCGCGGTAAATTAATCGCTCGATATGCAAATACAGAGGCTTTCATCGCAGCACATGTGGAAGCGCTGACAGCGCTTGAATTCGAGCAGGAAAATATTCTCGAGGATGAATACCGGGATTTATAGGCTGCGGACTACATTTTAAAGGCTGTTGTGTGAGGTCAGGCTGCCGTGAGACGTTGTCTAAATGCGGCGCGGGTCTGGTTATTTCCCAGCTATTTTGTCAGTTTTTTGGCCACTCCTTTTTTATTCCCCAATGCCGGTTGGCAGGCTAAATTTGTATGGCAATGGTGTTGTCTATTATCTTCAGTGGAAAAGTTCGAATGTCCTCATAAGCCGGAGGCGCTTGGACACGGCCATCTTTAAGGCAGAATTCAGCGCCGTGGTAAGGACAGATAATACAACCGTTTTCGTACATTCCGCCTTCCAGCGGCAATTCCTCATGACTGCAGTAATACTGGAGGGCATAAAATCTCTGTTCATGATGACAGATCAGGATTTCGGTCTCGTCTATGACGACTCGAAGTTGTTCGCCCTCTGGTATTTCGTCAACTGACGCCACTACAGTAAAGATTTTGTTCATGAGTAATCCTGCCCAGAAGGTTGTTATTAAATCAGATTCCTGCCTGAAAACGTCAGTTCAGTTTTGTTTTGGTTAGGTTGCTTATTTTAGGATGCTCGACAGGGAGGATAGTGTAATGAAATTCGGATTACTTTTGTTATTTCTTTCGACTGAGAAAATTGTTCCAGTCATTGGCCAAGTTGAACTGTCCAGTACCGGTTTGTAGCATTCAGAAACAAAAGGGTCGCCACTGCTACCTAAAAAATTGAGTGGCGGCTCTGGTTAAATCAGTCATTTGGCTGCAGGCGAGCGCCTAGCAGCCATGTGAGTAGATGTCGATTACGCCGATCTGAGATCGGGTAGCTCGTAGCCCTGCTTTTCCAGATCAGCCCGGATATCCTTCTTATTGATTTTTCCTGTTGAAGTAAGCGGTATCTCATGTACGAAGATGACATCATCCGGTAACTGCCATTTGGCGAAAATTTCTGAGCAATGATCCAGGATAAGGTCTTTGGTGACGTTTGCTCCTTCGACAAGAATTACCAAAGCCACAGGGCGTTCATCCCATTTTGGGTGTGGCTGGGCCACCACGGCAGCCTGTTGCACGCCAGCAAGGGAAACAATGTGATTTTCCAGATCAACTGATGAAATCCATTCGCCCCCTGATTTAATCAGGTCCTTTGATCGATCAGCGATTATCAGATACTGCTCCGGATCGATTTTTGCCACATCTCCAGTGATCAACCAGTCATCGTGAAACTTGTCCGGTTGTGGGTCGTTGTAATATTCCGAGCAAATCCAGGGTCCTCGAATGAGGAGTTCACCGACGGCTTCGCCATCGTGGGGCAGGGGGTTCCAGTGTTCATCAAATATCTCGATTTCGAGCCCAGGAATGGTCAGGCCTGCTTTGGCGATATTCTCAAATTGCTGGTCCTCACTGAGTTTCAGATGAGAACGTTTAGCCACTTTACGGGACAGGGTGCCAAGGGGATTTGTCTCGGTCATGCCCCAGCCCTGAATCATTTCTATACCGTGCTCTTCCCAGTACCAGCGCATCATCGATACCGGTGGTGCTGATCCGCCGCAAGTTAGGCGGGAAAGCTTCTGGGTATCATATTTCGCTGGGTTGTCTTCCAAAATAGCTTTGATGCCCTGCCAGATCGTGGGAACCCCGGCCGACAGGGTGACTTCCTCTTCACACATCAGGGTGACTAACCGCTCGGCGTCCATAAATCTGTGCGGCATAACCTGTTTGCATCCGAGCATGGAAGCGGTGAAGGGTATGCCCCATCCCATGGCGTGAAACATTGGCACGATGCCGCAGACTGCATCCAGGGCCGACAGACTCATTGAGTCTGTCATGGCTTGAGCCATGGTATGAAGGAAGGTGGAACGATGGGTGTACATAACACCCTTGGGTTTGCCGGTTGTGCCGCTGGTATAACAAAGCCCCATGGGTGAATTCTCATCCAGTACGGGCCAGTCATAGGCCTTTGCCTGGTCTGCAATGAATGCTTCGTAATCCACAGTATCGCTAAAGGTTGTCTCGCCACCCTCACCATGTCGGCAGATGACTAATTTTTTAACTGAGGGTATTTTATCCAGCAGCGGATCGAGTAAAGGCAGTAGGTCTTCATCGACAAAAATAATTTTATCTTCAGCGTGATTGATAATGTAATTGAGGTCTGCTGGACTGAGCCTTATGTTCAGGGTGTGGAGTACTGCACCCATAGACGGTACGGCCTGGTAAAGCTCCAGGTGACGATAATTATTCCACATGAAACTGGCGACTCTATCTCCAGGCTTTATGCCGAGATCAGTGAGTGCGCCAGCCAGTTGGTTAGCGCGTTGCCAGGTGGCCTTCAAGGTCTGCCTGTGCGACCCATTTGCCATCAGGGTGACAATTTCCTCCTGAGGATCTGCTTGTGCTCCCCTGCCAATAATGCGAGACATGAGTAATGGTGTTTGTTGCATCGTCATTAAATAAAGCTCCTATGTGAAAATCAGGTCTTCTGTACACCCATCTACTATGAAAACAGAGCAGACAGGATAACGAATTTTGGAGCAGAGTTGAAATGAAAGAATTCTTGCTTGGCTATGGGTTTCCTGACAAAGTGATGATTGAGAAATTTGTTTAGAGAATTGATTGCTAGAGTTTCAAAAAAATGATCCGCGGTCCGGAAAACTCAGTTGGGGGTTGATCACATCCTACGCTACACCGGCTGTTGGGGTTGGTTATATGTACTTGCTGATTGGCCTGTATATCATGAAGTTTTCAACCGATGTGTTGTTAATTCCGCCAGCAATCATGGGTACGATTTTTGGAATTTCCAGGGTTTGGGATGCTGTATCTGACCCCCTGGTGGGTTATTTCAGTGATAAAACACGGCATCGCCTTGGGCGAAGGAGAATCTGGCTACTGGCTAGTATTTTGCCTATTGGGGTGTCCTTTGTAATGGTCTTTTCTCCTCCTATGAGCCTGACCGGTGGAGCGCTGGTGGTTTGGATGGGAATCGGAGTTATAGGTTTTTACTCGGCTATGACGCTATTCATGGTGCCGCATTTATCTTTTGGTGCTGAATTAACCGACGACTATCATGAACGTAGTCGATTGTATGGCCTGCGTCATGGGGCCTATACCATTGGTTCGATCATTGCTCTTGTTAGTATGCAGCTATTAATTAATGCTGAGCAGGAGAGCGAACAGAGCGTGCGCACGGTGGCTTTTCAACTCAGTGGGATCGCGACGTTGCTGACCATGCTGCTGATCGGCTTTGCCGTTTATCGTCTTCGTGAAAGGCCAGAATATCAAGGTCGTATCGGCCAGACGCCATTTGGGGCTTTTAAAGATGTCTGGAAGAACCCGCATGCAAAGCTGGTTATTGTGGTCACCTTTATAGAAAATATAGGCAGTGCTGTCATCGCCATATTAACGCTCTATATTGCCCAGTATGTTGTCGGAGCGCCTTCACTGGCACCTTTGATTATCCTGGCCTATATGATTCCGTCCACCTTCTCGGTACCCCTATGGATTCCGATTTCGAAGAAGGTGGGGAAAATCCCCTTATGGACATTTTCAATGCTATTAACGGGGCTGTCTTTTGGCGGAATGTTTTTCTTGCCTTTCCTGGACAATATGGATCATCGGGTTGTACTCATTTTTGTGCTGGCCTTCTTTGCTGGATTATCTGCAGGCTGTGGAGGTACCATCGCTCCTTCAGTGCAGAGTGATATTATCGACTATGATGAATATCTAACTGGTGAACGAAAGGAAGGGTCTTATTTTGCAGCATTCAATTTTGTTCAGAAAAGTGCTATCGGTGTGATGATATTGGTTACCGGTTATGTGCTTCAATTTGCAGGCTTTGAACCCAATGTGCAGCAATCGCAGACAGTGCAAGTGGTGATGGTTAGTCTTTATGGGCTATCGCCGCTGGTCTGTTACACGATTGGTGCTATCCTGTTTTCCAGATTTACCCTGGATGCCACTGAGCATGATCGCATTCGGCAAGACATCGATTCGCGAAGAAATGCGGCCGTAGGCCGAAACCAGAGTCTATAGCCGGTTTATTTCAACAAACTAGCGTTAGCTATCAATTGGCAGCATGACCGCGAGCTGGCGAGATACCGCCAGTAATTGCCCTGTGGATGCCCAGATTCGGCCATTTTCGATAAGATAACCAAGGGCCGCAGTCTGGGTCGAAAACTCAACCAGTAAGAAGTCATCTTCCCTGAGCGTTACCAGGGGCAAGTCAGCTAGTATGTGCACGGTATGATCAAGAGTGGGCGCCTGTAGTTTTTGAGATGTCTGCCTGGCGCTTATACCAGGGAACCATGAATCAGAAATTGCCAGAATTGCAAGATCATCGAAGGCACGAGGATGTTTAAAGCGAGTCCATCCGCCAACCAGGCCACTACCGTTGTTTTCCGGTGGTATAGCACCCACTGCAAGCCGTTGGTCGTACTGATCTCGAAAAGGTACAAAATGAGGTGACCCGGAATTCATCCGTGAATCGACAGGAATCTGGTTTGGTGGGAGCACGTCGGGCATTTTCACATCGCAGAAGTCAATGGCCAGTCGTTGTTCGGCAAATGTTGCGGTTGCTGATGCGATTGTTCTTTGGCCCTGGGTTAGCAGGGCATTACAGGTTGAAATAGATCTACCTTGTTTAAGGATTTCGACTCTTAGTTGCGCAGGCCCCGGTACGGATGCCGACAGGAAATGAACTGTTATTGAACGAGTGGGAGTGCCTGCCATGCTGTTTTTCATGGCTTTTAACAGGATGGCCGCAATATAACCACCATTAGGGCCGATCATGACATTCCAGTCAGGCGATATAGTGAGGTTATAATTGCTCACCTGATTGGAAACGCTATCGTCCAGACTCGGTACTTCATTGAGCGTGATAGCTTGGTCAAATGGATTCATGGATGTTTGTTCAAGGGGATTCATGGATGTTCGGTCTTTAAATTAGGTTGTACTGTAAAGTGTCATGGGCATGCATGGGTCACCGGCCGGTAAACGAAGGATCAGTCGGCTCGATTTCAATCATGAAAGTCATAACCCTTGCGATAATTAAAAAAAGTCTGATCTGCATTTCTGTTAACCAGGTTCCGACCATGAAGGGGATGATGCAAGCTACGAACTTCATGTTCGATCTGGAAAACGGGATTGCCTCTGTTATTGCAAATGTCCTCAAATCGATACTGATTGGCATCAGATTCTTCGGTGATGAGGCCCATTTTTTTCAACTGAGCATGGGGGCCAGAAAAATCTGCTAGGTAAATGGCTATGTGATGCCCGTCATAGGTTTTCTGTTCGCGGCGGGCCTCCTTGAAGGTGATAGTTTGCAGGGTACCAATCTGGACACAACAGGATGTCTTTCGCTCTATTACTGGCGCGTTGAAAACTCTCGAATAGAAGTCTGAGATAGGTTTTGTACTGGCATCCGGAACGTCAAATTCGATATATGGAATACCCAGGTTCATACCATTAAAATTTTCTGGTGAGTGACAGCGGATACGATTGCCCCAGGGGCAAGTAACCATGATATGGCTTGAATAGGGTTTGAAATTGAATTGTGTAGCAGACAAGGCTTTTTTAGTTCGATCCAGACGTTGTTGTAGTTTTTCCAGGTCTGGCACAACCAGCCCAATGACGCCTCGTAATACCTGGGCAGGTCCTGTCGGTAGATGGAACTGCTGATCACCCGCATTGATCCAGAGGTTATGCTTACCAAAATCGATAATGGGGTCGCGTGTCAATCCAAGTGCCCTGGAGTAAAAGGTAATGGCCATATCCTGATCCGGAACTTTTAAGTTGATGTGTTCCAGAGACATAATATTACCAACGTTAGCCGTTGTGCGGTCAAACCTATCCATTAATTGTCTCCCAAAGTTTGGTATTTTGAATTAGCTGCGGAACCAGTGCATTAAAGCAACTCGGTGCTTTACTCTACTAATTTACCTCTGCATTAAAATGAATTGCAACCACTGCCTTAATTGTGCAGATAGATCCAAGCAATTGGTGGTGTAAGTGCTTGCTGTTAGGCAATAATACACTGACATTGATAGAAGCTATAGAATAGCGTTTAGTTGAAGTTATTCTAGTGACAGGGAAGTAAAATATGAAAGCTAGCTCTTGCTCGTTATACCTGACTCTGGCGTTTTCGTTCTGGTCATCACTGGTTTCTGCCGAAAGCTATCCTTTAGCCCTGGAGGAGGTGGCTGTTCGACGGCACTTGACCTTATACCCGGCAGAGGGGCATTTTAATGCCCGGTTTGAGTTGCCTGCTCGAGATGAGCCTGAATTTCGGTTGAGTCTATTAGTGCCTGGTAGTATCGATCCAAGCAGTGTCATGCTAAGTAGTGCTTTGGACTCATTTTTGATAGGAGAAGTTCGCTATCAGGATGATCTGCTGGATACGCAAACCTGGCAGAATGCATTGCTGGGTAAAATGGTTGAGTATCAAGTAGAGGGAGATCATCCTCTCGGTCCGCTTTTGTCCGGGCGATTGCTGTCTTTTAACCCGACTTTGCTGGAGGTAGATGGTCGATTAATTCTAGCGCCGCCCGGGACCTTGGTGCTTGAGAAGCAGGGTTTTGTCGTCTCACCGACGCTGTACTGGATGGCCCAAGGAGATTTTTCTCAATCCAGTATCATTGATGTGAGTTATATGGCAGCTGGAATAAGGTGGAGCGCAAGCCATCATCTGGTTGTGGATACTGACTACATAACGACTGAGTTGGTTACCTGGGCTGATATCGTCAATTCCACTAGGCAGGCATATCAGTTGGATTCCCTGGCTCTGGTCGCTGGACAAATTAACAGAACGGAAGCACCGAATCAGAGGATGAATCTGCGTTCGGCCATGGCAGAGTCGAGTATGGGCATGATGGCTTCTGATTCGTCTCCACAACGGCAGGAGCTGGGTATTTACCATGAATATCAGTATAACAAAGCCGTAGAAATCCCGAGTAAAGGCGTACAGCGGTTACCACTGATCAATGACTATGAATTGATATCAAAGTTGGTATACCAGGTTAAATCGGAGGTTTCGTTGTACAACAATGTACCTCGGCAAGCAAGACAGGCCGTCAACACTATACTCAGGTTGCAGCATGCTGCCAGTCAGTCAAGTGACAGTTCGACTTTACCGATACCTAGTGGGTCGGCTCGAATCTATCTCCGGGATAATGAAGGGAATATTCGTTTCATGGGTGAGGACTGGCTAGCCGCGATGCCTGAAGGCGTTCCGGCAGAGCTGAACGTAGGCCGTGCTTTTGATGTGACCGTGGAACGCGTTCAAACGGATTTTCGGCGGGTTAGTGATAGGGTCGTGATGCTTGAATATGCTCTGGAGTTTCATAATGCCGGCAAAAAACCGGCCATCATTGAGGTTCAGGAGCAGATTCCGGGAGACTGGGAATTGCTCGAAGAAAGTATGCCGCGTGAACGCTCTAACGACTTGTATTTAAACTATCGGGTTTCAGTCAAACCAGGTCAGCAGCAAAAGTTAGTTTATAAGGTCAGGGCTCGTCGGTAACCCTCTGCCTGATTACCATCACAAGGTTTTGCAAAGCGCAAAGCAATGGCAGTGGTAAGCGTTAGTTGATGCCAGGCCCTGTCGGCGGTCAATACCGAAAGTCATTAAGGGCAACAAAAGTGCCATCATGCCTGGAACAGAGTTCGCGCATCAGGATGGCAAACTTGATGCCAGTTTGCTGATATTGAACCGGATTGGCAAATTGGACCGGAAAGCCGACGCCATGAATTCTAACCAATCTCTGGCCTTTCTCATCTCGGCGATTGATTCGATCAACAACTTGGACAACCTGCTGGATTGACCTGCCACTGAATTCGTCACCAAACACATACAGTGAAATTTTTCTACCGGGTCGATAGAAGGTGGAGATGGCTTTGGTAATGCCTTCTACAGGACTTGAGTTGCTGAATACATTCCAACTACGCAAACGATCTAAAATGGCGTTTCTTCTTGACGGCGTATCTGGAATCCAGTCGTTTGCGTATTGGGAGAACATGTAGTTACCCATATCATTCATTACTTGAATGCCTTTTAACTGGGGATAGACCTGAAGAGTCTCGGATACTTTTTGAAGGACTAATGGCCAGGCATAATTGAACATGCTCCCGGAGGTGTCGATGATAAAAATAACGTACTCACTATCTACCGGTATACCACCTACTGCGTTGTTTTCATTATTTTTTTTATACTCCTTAAGGAGACGTTGCATTTCCTGGGTCAGGTTTTGCTTTGCCTGAGCCAACTGGCTTTCAATGGTATTATTGATCTTGCTTTGATTAGTCTCGGCATCGAGTTTGGTTTTGAGCTGGGAGTAATCTTTTTTCAAGGTTGTCAGGCGCAGCACCTCGGATGTCTGCAGGTCTTTCTTCCGAATAGCATCTCGGTTCAGGTCCCTTGATTCACCCTGGATCTGTTCGAGGGTCTCCTGTAGTTCTAGGAGGTATCCGGCGAGGTCCTCTGCGGTTTGTTCAAGGGTGACTGGTTCAAAGACCTTGGTCAGCACCAGTAGCAAGATGAGGGCGCCAAAGCCACAACTGATGACATCCAGGAAGGAAAGGCTGATGCCTTCAATTTCTCGCTGCTTTTTTTTCATGGCCAGTCCCGCGAAGGAGATAGAAAGGATCCACCGGTCATTTGTGCCAGTCGCCAGTAAGAGGGTGCAGCGACAGGGTCACCCTCCATTGGAAAGAGAATGACATTGATTGGACTGAGAAAGGGTAAGCCTTCAATTGCGTTACTGAAGTTGGCGACGCGATCCCGGCTACTGGCGACTGAACCGCGCGGTTTTTCCTTGCCCTGAGTTGGCAGGCCATCAACAATCAGAAAAATATTATCAGGTTCTGGAGAAAGGTCTCTAGAGGCTTCAAAGGCAGCGTGCAAACTGGTGCCACCTGAGGGAACCACTGCCTTTATGCTGTCGATGCTGCCATTGAGAAGCTCAGGATTATTTGCAGTCAGCCATTTTGACTCACTATCAGGCAGGGCGGGTTTAGCTTCGGTATTAAACGTAATGATTTGGAATTGTGCGTCTTCCGGCATATTTGCCGTAATCCACTCTACGGTGCGGATCGCACGCTGCCATTTGGCTGAAGCCAACTGCTGTTCGATCGGCAGATTGCGACGGCGGATGATATTGACAATGGTTTCATCAAGCATACTGGCCGATGCATCCAACAAAATCAGAATGTGTTCGCCACCAATTTTCAGACCAGTAAGGTACTGTCGGTCGCCCTGGCCAACAACTGACCTCAGGGCACTGCCCGTTTGTTGACTATCGGCAACGCTGCCTTTCAGGCTCATTGCTTCCTCATCTAATCTTTTCAGCTCCTTCTTGAGGGCTTCAATACTTTCATTACTAGTCGATTGATCCTGGGATGACTGGGCTATCATCGTCTCTAGTTCACGGATGGTATCAAGCAGTTCGATGATATCGGCAGCAGTCGTTATAATGGTTTCATCCACTTCTGCCAGCGTGTTGCGGAGAATGACCAGGTCCTCTTGCTCGTTTTCTACTCGTTCCTCAATTTGCTTGACCTGGGCCAGCAGAGTGACGTTGAGTTCTTGTGAGGTACTCTCTGAACCGTGGTTGATGATGATATAGATCAGGATTACTGCACCAAAGCCACACGACATGATATCCAGGAAAGCCAGGCTGAAGACGTTAAATTCTCGACGCTTCGCCATATCTTCTTATCGCACCGAAATAATGGTAAAGGTTTGGCCGTTCGATGCGATTATGTCACCAGCCAGTAAAATCCTAGCGGTAATCAACGGCTCGGTGTTAACTCGTATGGTCGTAACCGGAGCAGGGCTCAGCTCGAGGTCGCCCTGTTCTGTAATACCCAGTTTAGTTGTCTCCCCCAGCAATGCCTGTATCTCTGGCAGAGCGTCGATAAGTGAATAGGCAATGTGCCCGGAAAGCATATGCGTGCCTATCTCTGCTAGGTGATCATTTGCTAGAGATCCTGGGGTATCTAATTCTTCTATGGTTTGGTTATGGACTGGCAGAGAGGTTATAAAACTGACTTTATTCAGGTCACTGAAAAGATCTTTTTCTAGTGCCGCAAAACGTGATCGGGTGGCGTCTGCTTCCAGGTAGGTAAGTTCAGTATCTGGGAGCAGGGCGAGTGAGGTAGCCAGTCCAGGCACTTTAAGCATGCGATGGCTTACCAGTATTTGATTCTTGCCTGGACTGGCGCCTCTGATGCCTTGAATTAAAGTCGGGTAGAGGTCACTGCAGGCGGCTGTTAGTTGTTCCAGTGTCGCAGTACAGGAGTAACTGGTCTGCTGCAGGTTGACATCAATGAGTTGCTCATTGGCGCGGTTGGGGTCATTTAACCAGTCATCTAATTGATCAAATAGAGCTTGCTCTGTATGGGCTTCATGCAGTGGGTCAAATCGGTTTGTCTGAATAAACTGGTCAGCCAGGGCATTCGCGCAACGCTCCATAATGCGGAAAAGCCCTGTATCGCTCAAAACATGTGACGCTCCTCTGGTGAGGGCGACACCGGATTTTATTTCGGTGAGTACGGTTTGGTGTAAGGAAATGTCGAGATAGAAAGCAGCTCGGTTTACAGTAGTAGAACTGGTGGTTAATACTGCCAGGTCAACCATAGAACGCACCGGTATCTCGCCTGCCTGGCACATCCCTAGAATTAAGCCAAGATCTTGTTTAGTGAAAGTCGACGGTACTGCAATGATGATGCCTTCTGCTCGGGTTTTTACTTCATCCCACAGGGCTTCCAATTGTTTGAAGGCAAGGTCAGCATTGTGGCGGACCAAAGCGGTCGCGTCCGGTATGGGCTCAGTGGAAAGCTGGTCCCAGAATCGATTTTTACGAAGCCTGGGCTGGAGCCGGGCCTGCTCGTGGGCCTGCTGCCCTATCAGCAGTTTTTGAGGCTGGAGAATAGCAGTTCCCGGGTGACAACTAATAAGGTCACCTTGGATTGAAACTTTAATCTCCGCATCGTTTAGTTCTATTAAAGCCAGGCTCATGCTATTCCCTTAAACTTGAAGATATCGTATCAGCCGCTCATCACAGTAATTCTCAGCTTCAAGTACTGAGCGCTCTTGGGCTAACTGTAATTGGTGCATTAAGAACATGATCAGGATGCTGATCAACAGGGCAACAAAAGTTGAGTTGAAAGCCACCCCCAGACTTTGGGTGACGCCTGCGATATCGCCTTGTACAGCTTGGTGTGCCTGGCCGAGAGCCTGGCCAATACCTCTTACTGTGCCCAGGAAGCCGATAGACGGGATGGCCCAGGCGATATAGCGAACCATGGATAGTTCAGAGTCGAGTCTTTCTGATTCGGATTCGCAGATCGACCGAATAGCACTGGATACATCCTGAATATTAGCGGTTGAACGGAAGCGATGCAGAGCAATGAGCAGTGTTCTAGGTAGCAATAGAGTTTGTTGCTCCTGGCTGAGTGCCTCAATGGGCCGGGCATATTCTCGGCTATCCTGGGGAAGAATACTGGTGCCTTGGCTCCTGGGGATTAGTTCCAGGCTCATCATCCGTTTTTCTCTTAATATCTGGACACTTTTAAGGCTCATCAGTGAGATGACCCAAAGCATCAGGATAAAGCAGGCCTCTTGTTCCATGTCCTGAACAATCACATAACTGTTTCTTTCCGGTACATAGTCTGGATTTTCGTTTATGAGCAGAGCCTGTTGTTCAAGCACTGCGCTTGCATTAGGGCGCACAATCGAGACATAAATGGCGTGGACAATCAGAACCGCGATAATGAGAGAAAATATCTGGTATAAAAACTCAAGTGGTAATTGCTTTTTCATAAATGCGGTTTCCTGACTGGTGACTCTATATATCGATTGGGAAAGGCACAGCGTTATCGGCACTGATCGCTTCACTTGGCTTGAATATTTTAAACGCCTCTCCCAGGTTTCGCTTCCTTAGTTCTTTAGCATCGGGTAATTCAACTTCTACTTTGGCAGCTGCCTGAATATCTTTTTCAGGGGTTGGCTCGGTTGCATCTGCACTGATTTCCTGTTGAGTGGCTGCATTAACGATTGATGGCATCGTTGCCATCTGGGCAGGCATTGCCAGAGGCGAGAATGTGGCCGTTAGGATGAGGCAAAATATTAGCACAGGGCGAGTCATTCGGTGATATCTCTTGCTATTCTGAAACCCACGTCTTGTCTTGGGTCTGCGCCATAATCACGATAGGTCCAGCGAAGTTCACTAAACCTTCCTTGCGAAAAATTAGATCCTCGGATCACAAAATAATCTCCTGATTCAGGTCCTTTTCTGTCTAATTCGGGGCCTTTCGGAAGTGCAACACTGTACCGGTCATTAACCCACTCTGAAACATTACCGGCAAGATCAAAGAGTCCAAGTGTATTGGCCGGGAACGTGGCTGCAGGGGCCGGTCCTCTAAATGAATCGTTATACCCTTTAATGGTATAAGGAACCATGCCTGTGGCGCTTTCATCAGCAAAGTTGCCGTAATTTTCTGGTGGAGGCAAGCTGTCGCCCCAAGGGAAACGACTTGGTGACTGGCCATGGGCGAAACGGCTGGCATAGGCCCATTCGGCTTCTGTGGGCAAGCGATAACCTATTGTCGCCGGGCTGATCAGTTTCCATGCTTGTGATGTCATTTCGTAGGCCACGGGTAGGCCATCTTTCTGACTCAGCCAGTTACAGTAGCGCACAGCATCATCCCAGGATACGTTAACTACGGGCCTGTCGTCTTCTCCGAGCAGGGACCGGCCAAAAAAGCCGGGATCATGGCCGGGAGAAAATTGTTTGTATTGGCGGTTGGTAACTTCCTTAGTGCCCAGATAAAACGCTCTGGTGAGGGTGACCTGTCTTAGTATTTCATTGGACCGACGACCGCGATCCCGGCGTTCCGCTCCCAGTGTCAGCTTGCCCGGCAGCACCAAATTGAGTTGATCGCCAACGGAACTATTAACCATCTGAGGTATGGCATCTATTTTAGCTTCGGCCTGAGTCTTCAATCTCACCATTAGCTGCTGGTTTAGGTCCGGTTGTGGTGTTACGGATTTTCTATAGGTCGCAAACCCGGGCTTGCGTATTTCCAGGTCATGTAATGTAGCGCTTAATTTGACTTCACGATTTGCATTGCCGATGAGTTTTCCATCAATCCAGAGTTCACTATCGGCAGGAACTGCGACGATTTTAATTTTGCCGGTAATGGGTTCTAAGGTCAGGCTGAGTTCGATGTCCTGTTCTGCTTCAACGCTGACTTGCTTCTGCAAAATTTTATAGCCCGCTTTGTTAGCCACCACGTTATAACTATTACCGGGTGCAAGTTCTATTGAAACCGGCGACTGGCCCTGGTATTTCTTATTGATTCGAATACTAGCGTTAGTGGGTAATGTTTTTATGGTAATCTGCCCATCGGCGGGAGTCAGCAGTATCTGCTCAAGGGTCTGGGCTACATCATGTTTGACTAGTAGCCGGCGCTGCCATTTTTTATAGCCTGATTTTTCAATAGTCAGTTCCCGGCTACCTTCGAGAATTTCTATGTTGGCTGGGGTCTGGTCAATTATTTCACCGTCGACTTTTATGATGGCTTGAGTGGGTTGACTGGTCACTTCAAGATTGATCCAGGCCGGTTCAAGAATGGCTTGTATTTCCTGAAGTAATTCCATGCCGGCAACGTCTATTTCAGTTTCGTAGCGAAGAAATCTTTCTGAGATCAGGCTGATATCGTGAATACCAGGTTCAATCTGCTCGTTAACCAGTGGAGCATTGCCGGCAAACTCCTGGTCAATAAAAACTTGTGCGTCAACTTCAGGACTGGTTGAAATAGTTAATCGTCCTGGTTTTTTAGACAGTTTGAAACTGAAATACTGATCATCCTGCGCCGTAACCGTGATATTTTCGCGCAGTGGTTGATAACCATCTAGTTCTGCTTCCAGGGTGAATTCTCCAGGTAGCATGAGCGAACGTTTTCCGACCTGGTAGCTGAAGCCATCAGTAATTTCAACTTGGGTCGGGGTTGGAGTTACAGAGAACTCCACAGCCTTGGCAGTAAACAGAAACCAGGCGATAGCGGCAGCAACCAGTAGGGCGAGAAGCAATATAAAAGGCACCAGAGGCAGTTTTTTACGCTGCTTAACGGCTGTCTGCTCAGGTGGGCTGAAAGGGGTGCCAATGATCTCGTCAGCTAGATCGGTAGTCGGGTCGCTCATCAGATGGCTTCCTCACAACTGACCTCAACAACGGGTTTGGGCGAGCCGTAGGTTAATGTAATTTCCCGGCGGATATCGCGATATCCACGGCGTTTGCCGATGATGACATAGCGCCCGGGGATGAGCGACAAAGTCTGTTTGTTTATCAGACCCAGTCTGCCCTGTTCTCCCAGCCTCAGGATTGAGACATTGGTCCGGTTGTTAGATTCGATGGTGACAGGTATGGGAATGCGGGCAACGGAAATCAAACGGGTTAATTGGCTTAAGGACGCTTGAATTCTATCCCGCGGAGGGGTGAGCCGGCTGAGTTCGATGGCGAGCAATTTGGCATCGGCAAGCATTGGATCCTGTTGCAGACTGGCGGGATTGGCGAGTAGGTCAGTCAATCTTTTTTGTACCTCTATTCTCGATTGGGCCAGCTTAAGCCCCGCGTCGGCAAACAACAAAGTATCATCCAGATTAAGAATACTCTCGAAAATTGTTGCCGCCTGCAGCCAGTTTTCATCGCTGACAGCGGTCTCAGCAGATGTCTGCTTACTGGCAATGAGTGCTTGTTTTCTAGCAATAATCACCTGCTGCAGGCCATCTGTGGGGGCAGTGTTTGATGGTTTTATTGCAGCAGCCTGGGAAAATGCCTGGTCTGCTTCGGAGTATTGTTTTGCAGTCAAAGCATCAAATCCGTTCGACATGGCAATGTTAAAATTCCGGTTAGCAAGTTCTTTTTGGAGCCGGTCAAGCTGCTGTCTGGCGGCGGGCCATTCTGGGTCCAGGTTGTAGGCACGCTTAAGGTCGGCGACAGCCTGTGTTAGATTGCCTTGTTGGTCTGCTTCCAGGGCAGATTCGATTAAGCTGAGTACTTGGGGTAATTGCTCTGCTCTAGCGAGTTGTATTGAGTGCGATGATTGCTCGGGTTGTATTTGAGATACCAGTTTCCAGGCGATTTGAGCTTGGATTGCATTACCGTCGTTAAACGCTGTTTCGGCTCGTTTTATCTGCTGTTCGAGAATGATTGGCAGCTTATTTTGAAGTTCAGTTACGGCTCCCAGTAGCTCTCTATAGGCTAACATTGCCTGTTGATATTGATCCTGTTTGAATAATTCGTCAGCTTGTGCAGCTGACTTGTTTATGCGCTCAAGCGATTCAGCATCCCATTGGGCGATTCCCCGATCTTCAAGGTCCAGTAATATTCGTAGAAAAGACTCGGCTGTTACGGCGCTATCTTTTTGAAAAACGGCCAATTGAGCTGCCTCAATGGGCGCGAGCTCTGGTTCGACTTGTCCCGAGTCCTTTGCCGAGGCCTTTGCCGAGTTTTTTGTCTCTGTGGTTACCAGTGGGGTTTTTACCAGGGTGTCGGTAGCCGATGGGGAAACTAGTTTGGGCAGGATCAAGAAGATGAATAATCCTGCCGTTATCAGCAGGACGCTCAGAGCTATAAGCCAGGGGCTGAAAGATGAGGTGTCTATGGCGGGTATTTGCGTGGTTTGTGCAGGCTGAGTATTGATGGTGGTTGATGCAGTAGCGGGAGAAAACGTCTGCGCGGATATAAGATTAGTCGCTGCGCTGATACCAGTATCGGATTCGAAAATCAGCGTTTTGAGCTCACCTAGATTTAGTTTTAGTGAAGTATCTGGCTCCTGGAGCATCGCCTCTAAAGCAAGTTTAACATCCGGTTCTACGGGGGTATCGGAAACGAAAATCGCGCTGGGTACCCAATTCTGGCCAGTCGCTGCGGTATAGATGAGTTGTCCGAGGCGATGAATGTCCGTGTTCGCGCCAGTTGACCCTTTGCTGTTGAGCTCTGCCTGATCAAACATGCCGGGTGGCCAGCCAAACTGGGTCAGGTATAGCTGACCATTTTCTTTTATCTGTATTCGCTCGGCGGTCAGATTACCGTGAAAGAAGCCAAGGTCATGACTGTAACCCAGGGTGTCCAGCAATTGTTTGAAAAGCAGGCTATTGTGATCCAGGCCTGAGTCTGTATTCAGGGATCCAGTTACTTTCTCATATTGGTCGAGGCTATACAGGTCTTGTTCAACATGGCCGATTTCAAGGTGCTGAGCGATATTGGGATGGATCAGACGTTTCAGATGATGGCTAACAGGGCTCAATCGATCAAGCTGGTTAGCCTCTGAAGGAAAAATAGTAATGCAGACCTTCTGTCCGGATCGATTGTCAATGGCTAACCACTGGCGAT
Source organism: Gammaproteobacteria bacterium (assembly GCA_018666555.1). Lineage (GTDB taxonomy): Bacteria > Pseudomonadota > Gammaproteobacteria > Pseudomonadales > Azotimanducaceae > UBA9926. Next base: position 12,508 of record JABIZD010000084.1, on the reverse strand, counting down.
AGTGAGGCGTTCGCTGAAGCGATTGCAGAAGGGTAAAGTGATCAGCGAAAAGATCGCCCTGTTGTTGCTGATCCGTCATGATTATTGACTGGTTGCCTGGGTCTCTAGGGTGTTATTTGTTTCCTCTGCATATATTTCGCGGAGAATGCCTCTCCAGTCATCAAACTGTTTATCAGCCGACCCGGTTAGTTCGATGGTACGGCCTTCAATTTCCAGGATGTTCGGTGTTATCTCCATGCCCAGGGACTGGGTTAGTTCTTTCAGGGCCTGCTCATGTATTTCTGCTTGCTTTAATCGGTCCAAGCCGCTTTTGATAGCGCCAATACCACCGACAACCGCTCCTGCAGTTGCGGCATTACCGGCCCAGGAGTTACTTTCGGACCCAGCGTAAAGGCCACCGGCAATTAAGGCGACACCACCCAGCAGGCGGCCACGCGCTTGTTTTTTTATTTGTCGGAGTTTTACGACCTCTTCATAAGTTGCATAACGCCATTCATCGTAGGACGGTTTCATTTCCCTATAGAATTGCCCATAGTAATCATCGAGTGTATCAATCAGCAGCTCATCCTGGGTTTTAATTAGTTTTACTCGATTGATAATAAGGTCGTTTTCGGCGGGTAACTGGGTCACCGAAATCTGTCCGTTTCTGCTGGTGCTGATATAGTCCTTGAAAGCGTCTGGGGCAAGGTCAGCGGCAAAGCGAATCTGCGCCAGGGTCTGGATTTCAGAGATTTTTTGCTCGTCAAGATTTTGATGAAAAGCGATGAGGTCATTGGCAATATTGTTATAAAGGTCCTGAAAAGGATCCTCTCTAACGGTTTGATAGCCATATCTGCTGGCAGTATCGTCGTAAACTTTATTGAGCCAGGGTCGCCCCTTGGCATCGCTGACTTTAATTGCCACTTTCAAAATTTCCCCATCTGAAACCAGAATTTTCCCGGTCAGATTGAGCTGGCTCGCTTTGGATGGCATGGGAATGACCCGGACAGTTCCCCAGTTACCCGTTTGTTCGAGGGTGTCTTTGAGGTGAGAAGCGATATACCTGGATTCTGCCCGGCGAACATCAGTGGAAACGGAGAGTCGATCGTCTGATCCGGAATCAGGTGATGGTATGTTCGGATCAAAGGGTTGAATTGCGATATCGAGAAGCAGGGCATCTGGTATGCTTTCCTGGATCTGTACCGCGGGCGCCGAATTAGCCGTTATAACCTGTGTGGTTGAGCAGCCTGATAACGACACTAAACAAGCGAATACGGGCACTAGAAAGCGGTTGCCGGTATGCCTGGAATGCCTAAAATTAACTGACCTGGTCAATCTGAGAAAGCCTTGACGAGTGATAGGCGCCAGGTTGTGCAGGCTCAAGGTTGAGAACTCTTTAAATCCGTTAATCACATACCCTCCTTGTATCGTTTGTATTCTTCCCAGAGTTTTGCCTGAAGGTCAGGGTCCTGTTCCGCTATGGCGGCTTCTCTCAACTGCTGTGCGACGATGTCGTCGCCCTGGGGACTGGGTATATCATCGGGAATTGAAGAAACTGGAGCGCTGACTGGAGTCGATTCTTTTTCATCCAGCATACGACCCTGCTGGACCGGGCTGGTTAGAGGATCCCCCTCTTCGGATGATTCGGATAGACTTTCCTGAATGGCGCTTTCATTGATGATGATAGACTGGGGCAGGTCTCCAGCCGTCGCCGTTGCCGGTGGCTGGGTCTGAGTAGCGATCTGCCTGGCTTCGAGTACGCCCTCCTGAAACACGACTATTGAATCCTGCAGTGCTTTATCAAGTTCGCTGATCCTTTGGTTGCCGGTGCCTGAGCCTTCTGCATCTGCTTCTGGTAAACCTAGGTCCCCTGAAAGTAGTGCATTAGTAGCGAGTATAAGAGCACGGTTGGCGCCTGCAAGAGCAGCATCGGCATCATTGATGGTTACTAAGTTGTCAGATCCGGATGGGGTAGCCTGGATTAATGTTTGCAGCGCTTGTTCGGATACCATAACGGCAATTCTGGCCTCAGCGAGTATTTGTTCTATGCTTGTGATGTCATCATCGGTTGACATGTCAGCTAACGCTTGACCGGCTTTATTAATACTTAGGCCAGCTTGTAACAGGGTTTGTTCGAGGTCCTGCATTGCAGGATCCTCGCCGGTTTGATTGTCCTGCGCACCCGTGTCTGCTTCAGATGATGCTGCGGCGATAGTCTCTGAACTTGCATGAGAACTGCTGTCTGCGTCATCGTCTGCAACCGTTTGTTCTGTTTGATTGTTCTGGCCTTGTGGATCGGCCTGGTTACTACTATCTGATGCAGCTTGCACTGCTTGGGCGGATTGTTCTGACTGCTCAGATTCATCAGTGAATATTATTTCTTCTGCTGCACTTTGGCTTTCACTATCTGGGATTAACGGGTCCCACTCTGCGCCCACCTCGGCGATAGTCTCTGAATCCTCTTCAATGTCGCTGTCTGTTGTATCGCCAGCGACAGCTTGTTGCGTTTGGCTGTTTTGGGCTTGTTCATTGGACTGGTTGTTGGTGTCTGACGCAGCCTGCGATGATTGCTCAGTTTCGTCGGTGAAAATTAATTCTTCTGAAGCGCTTTGGCTTTCAGTTTCGGGGATTAAGGGGTCCCACTCTTCTCCAGACTCTGACGCCGGCTGACCAGCTGAATTGGATTGATCTGCAGTAGAAGCTGAATTAGCTGCTTCGATTAAATCCTGTCCACTGGCCAGCAGATCCTCAGCTGCACTTTGCCGGTTGGACTCTTCCTCACTGGAGGTACTTTGCTGGCCACTGCTCTGGGCTTGTTCATTTGATGCAGAACTCTCCTGGCCCTGTTGAGACTCGCTATCGCTGCTTTCACTTTGTTGGTTCTCTTGCTGGGGTGAACTCTCTGACTGGGATGAGCTCTCTGACTGAGACGGGCTCGATGGTTGAGAGCTGCTTGAAGGTGTGGTCGGTGGTGAAGGCATACTAGGCGGTTGCGAGCTGCTTGACGGTGGACTTGGTGGTGACGGCATGCTTGGAGGTTGCGAGCTGCTTGACGGTGGACTTGGTGGTGACGGCATGCTTGGAGGTTGTGGGGTGCTAGATGGCATGCTCGGAGGGGATGGCATGCTTGGCGTACTACTAGTAGGCGGAGGAGGTGATTGACTCTGGCATCCTGAGAGGATAAGCATGCAGAGGCCAAGCGTGACATAGATGAGGCTTTTGTGCATGGTGTACCCTTCTCGTCTTAAAAAAGTCATGTTTACAGATTTAAACTGAATTTTAGCTGAATTTCGATGCATAAAGGGACATAGAGTGGTAACTCTGGTATTAATTGTCTAGATAATCACTACTAGACACAAAATATAAACACGAGCCTTGATTTTGTTGTTCACTCCATAGTAAATAGTTAATACTGTAGAAGGAGGCCCCAGGTATATTCAATAATGGTTCATTTAACTACACGAAGGCTAAATCAGGTTGACGTTGTGAGTAACTTCATTAAGCGTTTTGTCGTGCTTTCAGCAACCTTATTACTGTTAGTTGCCTGCTCGAGAACGGTAGTAGTCAGTGGTACTGTACCGACTCCACTGGTTGCCCAAATACCGGTGCGTCTCGGCGTCTATTATAGCGACAGCTTCAAGACCTATTCTTATGATGAATCCCTCAAGAGTGAAGGTAAGTGGACGATTGATCTTGGCCAACAGAATGTGCTGTTTTTTAGGCAGCTGTTTACTACCTTGTTTAGAGAAGTGGTTGAGCTTGATGCAACGCAGCTATCGCAGGAAGCAGTTCAGGAACTCGGGCTGGATGGAGTTTTGATTCCGGAAATCGAAGAGTATGGTTTTCTGACACCGGAAATTTCGGGTCTAAACTTCTATTCTGCTTCCGTGAAGTACAGACTCGGCTTGTTAAATCGGGAGGCTGTGTCGGTAGGTGAATGGCGGGTAGTTGGCTATGGTAAGAGCGAAGGTGGAAGTTTTCAGGGAGGGCAGGCCATTAATAGTGCTACTTTACTGGCGATTCGTGATGGCGGTGCGAGAATAGCGATTAATTTTCCGAGATTGGATTTTGTTAGAGGATATTTCACGACTATCGATCGGGAAGAATTACCGGGATTAATTCGTGATTAGGACTAAATCTACTCTAGGGTCGTTGGGTTGGGTTATTGTAACCATGGCCTTACTAACGGGTTGCGTGAGCTCGCGAATTGAACAGTCGAGACAGGGAGTGACTGGTATAGGTAGTGGTGAAGCAATGGTGATACTGGGCCGTGCAAGCTATAACGATCGTGAGACAGAAGAAAGCTTTACCGCCTGCCTGGAGGACATTCTCGTTTCAGGTTCGCCACCAATACGTATGGTTTCCGAGTCCGAATTCAGGGATGATCTTTATCCGTGGTTTGAGGCCAGAACGTCGCCTAAATCTGCTCGTGACCTGGGTACGCTGTTTGCCCAGCCGGGTGTACAGGATAGAATTGAGCAGGCTAATATCCGCTATCTGGCCTGGATTGAAGGGGATACCATTACCATTGATAGTGGTGGATCTATGAGCTGTACCATCAGTACTTTTGGCGGAGGCTGCTTTGGTATGAGTTACTGGGAAGAGGATGCGTCTTATGAAGCATCAATCTGGGATCTTCAAAATCTTAATGCAGCTGGCCGGATCAGCGCTGATGCTAATGGCACTTCCTATATAGCAGGCCTGATCTTACCCATACCGATTCTTGCACGTCCAGGCAATGCAGCCTGCCAGGGTCTGGCAGAGCAAATACGGCAATTTATTGTTGGTGCCTGACCTGCGCCCGAACTAAATCAGATGGCATCGTTTATTCGACTGGTGTCGACTCAGCATTTTCGGAAATTGCCGGCTCAATCGAATCCAAGGTAGGCGCCTGGTCATCCATTTCAATTGTAGCTTCAGCGTTTTGTTCGGTAAGAATAGTGGTTTTGAGTTCTTCATTTGCCAGTAACAAACCGAATGGCCGACGTTCGCTTTTAGAGAACGTTTGCGGTTTCCCGTCCACCAGGCTGGGTCGAAAGCGGCTATTGTGCAGCACGTTTTTCAGTGTGCGCATGTATGAATTAGGTACATTTTTGTCGTTGATTTTGATATCACTTACCCTGCCTTTTACATTGATCACGTAACTGACGTCTGCATAAAATTCTTTGACATTCGGCGCGGCAGACTCTGGCCGTTTTTCCAGGTAGATCAACCCCAGATTGATTGGGTATAGTAACTTGGGTTCGGCAAACAGGATGCTTGTTTGCTCGATGTTACCGGGTAAAGTTTCAAGCAGTTCCCAGGCTCTGGCGTAAGCGACACTGGCCTTATTACCACCCGTAATGATGTAGATGTCTCCAAGCTCAACCCAGGCCCTTACATGGTCAATCGGGTCGACGTCAGTCTGTTCAGCTATAATAACCAGAACTCTCTCCAGGAGCGGTATAGCTGATCTTGCACTGGTCCGCTGGGTGGTTCTTGCGCGGGCAAAACTTCGTAGCGGTTCAATAAGCCTGGGGTTATCCTTACCATAGCTAGATTCTATCGAGGCGATCGCAGTGTTAAAGAGCATAACGGACTCACGAAACATATTCTCCCTGCTCAATAGATAATTTTCTGCTGTCCCAAACGGTAATTTACTCCCTCTTTCGGCAAAGTAATTGGCAGCTTTCAGGGTGGCATCAGTTAGCAAGTCGCTGCCGAATTCATAATTGTAGTTAGCCAGCATCAGACCGAACTTTTGGGTCAAATCTGCGTCGCCTAGTTGGTTTCCTATAAGATGCAGTCGGGTCAGCCAGTCTATCGATTTGGTCTGTTCGATGGAAAATACCCCGGAGTGTCGATGTTGGATATGTTGTGCCCAACGAAACTTGTCTTCTGCATCCTTTAGTTTTCCTAATTGCATTGCCGTGATACCTGAGGCCAGCAGGACATTCATCAGCTTTGGGCTGAATACCTGATACTCCGCCTCAATTAATCTTAACGCACGGTCGAATCCCTCAGATGCTCTCTGGTAGCGTCCCTGTGCGGCATCGGCTACCGCTGCATTGCTGAGTATCTGTCCTGCCAGGGCAGGGCTGGTAGCGTGTTCGTCTGATGCCAGCAATTGGTTTGAGGATTCATAGGCAAGTTCAGCAGCTTGCTCAAGGTCAGTTGCTAATAGTCGGGTAAATTCTTTGAAGAATTGACTGTGCTCAGCATTTTCAATAAAAGGTCCAGAATAAGCATATTCGAGTACGGCTTGCTGGGCATAAGCTGATGAACCTAAAACCCAAAAAAGAATCGTTCCTGCTAAAATTTTCATAGTTGCTTTACGTCATCATCAATGGTGAATGTTTGAGTGATAGACACATCAAGCGTCGTAACGGGTCGACTTGCTTGTAGGGCTGGCCGGTATCGGCTGCTGCTCAGGGTGTCTCGCAGGAGTTTTTTCAGGGCTCTGGGAGCTTCTCCTTCAATCCTGATATTCTTCACCCTGCCTTGGTCTGTCACTGTAAAGGTTAATACTAGTTTGAGGCTGCTCAAATTCTCTGTTTGTCGAAGCCTCAGAGGTAAGATCTGCTCGAGTTGGTCTCTAAGAAATACGAATGGCGATCCCACTGTATGAGTTAATTTTTCATTATTTTCAATACTGTCGGTACTATCCCTGATCATAATCGGCAATAGACCAGGATTGTTATTTACTATAAAAAACTGGGGCGGAAGGTGCAGGCTGGTCCTGCGTTGTTCTGGCGTCATCTGGTACAGACTTCGCCTTCTCATTGGGTCCTCTGAAATCTGGTAATATTGCTTTCTCATTTCCTCTGCGTCTTTAAACTGCCTTCTTCCCGTTATCAGGCCAGGCTCTCTGGAAGCCGGCTTAGACAGGTTCTGCCAGTGCAGAATTGCTTTTTCCTGTTTTCCTTCAAGGAGGCTGGCATCAGCTAGACGAAGCTGGATTTCATCTTTTATATCAGTTGCAGCCGAGGTTGATTCGGCTATCTGCTGGGCTCTCTGCAGATATTTCCGATTACAGCATAGGCCGGTCATCTGTCGGTACAGAGCCTGGTTCAGCAGCAGCGGAATGAGTTCCTGATGTTGGTTGTCATCGGCGGACTCTATCAGTTCGATTGCCTCCCTCACCGTTGTCGTGGCGCGTTTGAACTGACCTGAGCGAAGATACCAGTCAGCTAGGCTTTGGTGAGCCGCTATCTTTGAATCCAGATCGTCAGTCCGGTCAGCAAGATAAAAGATGAATCCCTGTAGCTGATCCGCATTAAGGTAATCCAGGTCTTCCAGGCTGATCGCTATCAGTTGATGAATCAGATCGAGCTGTTTAGGGGTATGGACGCCTTGATGCCGGTGCAATATATGCTGGGCACGACGTAGTGTTTCAATTGCTTCTTCGCGGTGGCCCGCTTTTGCCAGTACTAGCGCATACCCCTTCAGAGACTCAACCATGTCTATCGAGAAGGTCTCTGAATCCTGTTCAAGTTGGTTTATTGTGTCTTGCCATTGCTGCACCTCATCGACACTTTCGGTGCTGTTTTCGAGCCAGGCAGGTTCAGCGACAGCAGCTAGCGCCAGAAGGCTCATCAGTAGATGAAGGAAAGAAGCTAAGCGTTGCTTTCGCATGGTAGGTTATCTTTGCCCATTTACCTGTATTATTCAGAATCAGTGGGGAGGTGTAAATACCACATTTCATTCAGTTGATTTTCAGGTTTGTTCGATAATAATAAGCGATTAATGCTGTTGGTTTAACTCAGATGGAGCCTGGGAGATTTTCCCTGGAGAATCAGGCAAGCCACTCCGACATATCTAATAGCGATCGAAGCTCGATAAAGGCTTGCTGAGTAGCCAGCAATGCATGAGGATTGGAAGAATCAAAAAAGGTCATTAAAAATGAATTCTTGGATTAAGCTGCTCTTTCTTTTTATGGTGATGACGCCGCAGATGGTGGTAGCGCTGTCAGAGGAAAAAGAAATAAAGCAGGGTGCAGCGGAGCATCAGAAAATCGTCGGTAGATTTGGCATATACAAGAATCCTGCGCTTCAGGAGTATGTCACAAAGGTAGGTAACCGAATTGCAGAGCAGAGCAGTCGGGCTGGTCTGAGGTATTATTTCACCGTATTGAACGACGATATGATCAATGCTTTTGCGCTGCCTGGAGGGTTTGTCTATATCACCCGTGGCATGCTCATGCATATGAACTCAGAATCGGAACTTGCTGCCGTACTGGGTCATGAAATTGCCCACATAACGGAAAAGCATGGGTTGCGTCGCCAAACCAGAAGTAAAGTGCAGGATATGGTATCCGTTGGCGCAGCAATCCTGACTGGACAGCCCGGAGTGGCTGAGTTGGGGCAGGTGCTCGGTGGAGTATTAATTACTGGCTATAGTCGTGAATTTGAGCTCGAAGCGGATCAGGTTGGTGCCAGCTATATGGCTAAAGCGGGTTATTCACCGGAAGCAATGCTAAAAACCATTGAGATTCTGAAAAATAAGGACCGCATTGAAATTGAACAAGCTCGCCTTGAGAAGCGGCCACCGCAGGTTTATCACGGCTTTCTGTCTAGCCACCCTGACCATGACACTCGTTATACACAAGCGATTAGAGAATCTAACCAATTACTACTGGATTACGATGAATTTATCCACACTGATGAGTTTTTGGAACAGCTCAATGGCCTAGCCTATGGTCCTTCAAGACAAGCAGGTGTTGTGCGTAATTCCAGGTTCTACCATCCCCGCCTGGGGATCATGTTTGCTTTTCCTGATGGCTGGCGGCAGGAGCAAGCGCCCCGCGGGGTGCAGTTTGTCTCACAGACAGGCGAAGCCAGTTTCTTTTTGACAACGAGTAAGCTTTTTAAAGGCGCGACGCCGGAGAATTTTGTGACCCAGGGCCTGAATTACACCCTTCGGGATGGGCGCAACCTGACGATCGGTGGAATGCCTGCCTTTTTAGGGATTGCTGAGCGCGTCGATTCTCCTTTCGGTAGCCGGCCAGTTAGGCTAGCAGTCGTTTTTGATATGCGCAGGAAGTTAGCTTTCATAATGCATGGTTCAGGGAAGTTTGATTTGAGTAAAATTGCTGACGATAAACAGTTTATATCGATGATTTTTAGCTTTGGAAAAATGGCTCGAGATGATTTCGCTGTAGCGCGTGTGCCAAAGGTTCAGGTTGTCCGAGCGGAGTCAGGTACGACAATGGAACTGCTTGCAGAGCAGTCGCCTATTCCTAATTACGCTCTCGACAAACTCAGGGTGATTAATGGTTTGTACCCGGATGGTCAGCCTGAGCCGGGACAATTACTGAAAGTGATAGATTAGTCCAACCAGTCTTGGGTGATATCCAGCAGTTGCCGATGTGAAGCCAGTTGATCGGAATTGGAAACGCCTGTTATCCTGCCTCTGGCAATCAAATAGTTCATGGATATTTCGTCTTTGTATAACTGTAGTTTATCTTTTACTGCCTGCGCGTTTCCAACCAGGTAACTAGGCTCCCGTTCGTTGAATTGATTTGACCGTTGCCGCGCCTCCTCTTCTAGACCCGCAGAGACTTTTTTATTGAGCGATTTATCATCGCTAATAAAAATAGTACGCATCACTGGAATGGTTTTGATAGCAGGATATTCAGTTGTGTTTAATGCCTGTTTGTAGATGTCTGTGTTGGCGATGAGCTTGGTCAGGCTCTCCATAGGTGAGGCTAGGTAGGGCAAGCCCAGTCCGGCGGCTTGTTTTAGTGCCAGCGGCCCGAAAGCGGCAACCCAGATTTCAGGATAAGGTTTTTGGATTGGCCTGGGAGAAAGGTAGACCGGCTCTTTGGCCGTATCTTCAAGTAGTGGGTATCCTTTCCAGGCATGGATCATGGTTTCCAGATGCTTCTTGAAGATGAGGCGTTTCTGCTTTGGGTCAACACCATAGACTTCAAATAGTTTGTCGCTGAATCCCCTGCCGACACCAAGAATCAATCGACCATTACTGATGCAGTCTAGAGTTGCCACATCTTCTGCCGCTTGTATGGGATTGCGTATGGGTAATAGATAGGAGGTTGTCCCAATCCGGATTGTTTTTGTTCTTGCTGCTGCCGCCGCGAGCAGGATAAGAGGGGAGGCTAGCGAGGCAGTCCCGATGAAATGGCTCTCCGGTAACCAAAACCCACTGAAACCCATTTCTTCGGCTATAGCAGCCTGATCAGGTATGGATTTAAAGGCGTCCGATGAGCTCAGATTCCAGGCAGTAACCGCTATTTGCATGATGATTCCAGTAGAAAATGGCTTCTTGGATTAGGACTTAATTTGGTCTTTGTGTCTACAGGTGGCAGGGTAAAATACGGCTATTAACGAGTTATTTTCCTGTTGTTTGGGACGCTGCTGTGCTTGTTTGTGAAAACTGCAACTGACTATGGCAGAATGCCGGTAGTTTTAAGGAAGGGATAAGGCAATGAATCCGAATACACCAATTATTGTTGGTATTGGCCAACTAGCCCAAAAAGGAGTGGATCTAGATAAAGCGCTTGAACCCATCGAACTGATGATTCGTGCAGCAGAGGCGGCAGCCCAGGATACCGGTCATCCGGAAATATTGTCCAAACTTGATTCAGTTCGAGTGGTCAGGGGGCGTTGGCGCTACAAACAACCCGCGGGCTTTATTGCCACCAGGCTGGGCTCGCCGGATGCCGAGTTAATAGGGACCCCATTTGGGGGTAATGCGGTGCAGGGCCTGGTCAATCGGTCAGCCCTTGATATTTTGGCAGGGAAAAACACTCTAGTGCTGCTGACAGGAGCGGAAGCGGGCCATACGCAAGCGAAATTGCATAAAATCGGCCGAGAGATGACCTATACCAAGACCGCCGGTTCATACGATGGCATGCTGGATGAAGAGGTTCCCATGGCAGGAGAAGCTGAAATCGCCCGAGGTATTCAGTCCCCATTACAGATGTACCCGATTTTCGAAAACGCCATTCGCTATCAACGGGGAGAGTCGATTAGTGAACATGTTGCTCGAATATCTGAATTATGGGCTGGTTTTAATGCGGTGGCCCAGAAAAACCCGCATGCCTGGTTGCGTAAACCATTAGATGCAGAGGCTATCCGAACGCCTTCTGAGAGTAATCGGCTGATTAGTTTCCCTTATCCGAAGTTGATGAACTCGAACAATGCAGTGGATATGTCGGCGGCGCTTATCATGTGTAGTGTTGAAGTGGCAAAACGTTATTCGATTGACCCATCACTGTGGGTGTTTCCCTGGTCTGGTGCCTCTGCCCACGATACCTACCTGGTCTCGGAAAGGGATAACTTGCACAGTTCTCCTGCCATCCGCATTGCTGGAAAGAGAGCCCTTGAACTTGCCGGCCTGGCTACTTCTGAACTTGATCACGTAGATGTCTATAGTTGTTTCCCATCTGCTGTTCAGGTCGCCGCCTCGGAGTTGGGTTTGGATCAGTTAAAACCGCTTACCATTACCGGGGGGCTAACCTTTGGCGGAGGCCCGCTTAATAATTATGTGATGCACAGTATAGCTAGAATGGTGGAACTGGCTCGCTTGCATCCCGATGACAAAGGCTTGATCACAGCCAATGGCGGGTTTTTGACGAAACATGCATTTGGTGTTTACTCATCGACTCCACCACCTAAAGATTTTCAATTTGCCGACGTGCAGTCTGAGGTAGACCTGCTGCCGACCAGACAGTGGCTTGAAAATTTTAATGGCAGCGTCGTGATCGAGTCTTATACGGTTATGTATAACGGTGGGCAGCCTGTCATGGGCCATGTCGCCTGTCTTACCGGAGATGGCAAGCGTACCTGGGCTAATACACAGGACGTTAATCTATTACTGGGTATGACCAGTGAGGAATTCTGCGGCCGTGCAGGCCATATCAATGGCCAAGGGCGCTTATCCATGGGGTAAAAAGATGAATCAATTTCTAGAAAAACTGGGTTGCAACGCGACAGACAGGGTGCTTATAACCCATATCGATGATATGGGGTTTTGTCATGCTGCAAATTTGGCAACGGAGGAATGTTTGTCTGTGGGTTCGGCCAGTTGTGCTTCTGTGATCGTTAATGCAAGTTGGTTTTTAGAAGCTGCCAATATGGCGTTGCAAAACCCGCGCTGGGATATTGGCGTCCACCTCACCTTGACTGCCGAATATCCCCACTATCGCTGGCCTGCACTGAGCTCTCGCGATCCCTCCAGTGGTCTGCTTGATGTTCAAGGATATCTTTGGCATACCCGGGAAGATGCAATTCGCCACGTTACCGAGGATGCAGCACGGGGAGAAATGAGAGCACAGATAGAGGCTGCTTTACAGGCCGGCATTGATGTGACTCATATAGATACTCATATGGGAAGCGTCATTCACCCGAAATTCGTGTCGTCTTATTTGTCCTTGGCGCATGAATATGAAGTCCCTGCATTCTTGCCGAGAATAACGCGGCAACGATTACAAGAGCTGAGCCAGGGTGATATGGCTGATGCCTATCTAGAGGCTATTGAAGCGATTGATGCCAGCAGAGTACCCATGCTAGATGAAATAATCATTGAAACC
>JABIZD010000198.1 GCA_018666555.1 Gammaproteobacteria bacterium | reverse complement strand
GTGACTGGGGGTCAGTTAAATTGCACGCTGTTAAATGACCCAGCGTCAATAAAGCAGCGAGTTGAATGATGACTGTGACCCAGCGACGCGCAAGATCACCGGAAGATAAGGACCGGCGCAGGCGCGACATCCTATTTGCCGGGCATGATTACCTCAAAGAGGTGGGTTTTGAAGCGTTTACCATGCAGCAATTGGCGGGTCGGGCAGGTTTAGCCAAAGGCACACTATATCTCTATTTTGAAACCCGAGAGTCTGTATTTCTGGCATTGATCGAGACTAAATTGGACCGTTGGGCGCTTGAGATGCAAAAAGCCATCGGTTCATTGCCCAGCACCGATTCAGACTGGCTAACCTGCCTGTTTGAAAGTGTGCGGCAGGATTCATTATTATTGCCGTTACTGAGCCGGCTGGATCTCCTCATAGAGCATAATATTTCAACGACTGCTTTGATCGCGCACAAAAAGCGCTGGCATCTAGTGATGGTGGCGCATGCTGAGACAGCCAAACACTGTTTAGGCTTATCTGACGGCGACGCCATGGAGGCGGTAGTCTCCGTAGGAACATTTTTACTGGGTGTTGCGCAAATTGACCAGGGACCAAAAATTGATGTGAAACTATTACCTCAAGAAGTAGTTGAGTCAGTTGCGTCGTATGACATTTTTGCAAGATATTTGGTTAATGGTCGGCGAATTCTGACTGGGATTCGCGCAGGAATTTAAGAAGCTGGGGGGGGGTTGTCTTTTAGAAAGCAAAAATTTTGTGGTTAATAAGCAGGGAGGGAGCAGCAGGTGATTGAATTTAAATTAAACGGTGAGACAGTTTCTACGGGAGAGGATCCAAATACACCTCTATTATGGGTAATTCGAGATACATTTAAATTAAAGGGATCTAAATTTGGATGTGGTGCTGGTCTTTGTGGCGCTTGCACCATGCATGTCGATGGGGTAGCGGTTCGAACCTGTATCTTGCCTGTAATGGCCGTTGCTGACAAAAATGTCACTACGATCGAGGGCCTGTCTGATACAGATGACCTGCACCCTCTTCAGAGAGCCTGGGTAGCTCATTCGGTACCTCAGTGCGGTTATTGTCAATCCGGGCAAATCATGTCCGCTGCAGCGCTGCTTGATAACAATCCATCACCCTCTGCGGCAGAAGTTGAATCTGCACTGGCGGGTAATATTTGTCGCTGTGGCTGTTATCCACGGATCAAGCAGGCTGTACTTGCTGCCAGCGATGCTATGCCCCAGTTTCAAAATGCGCTTAGCACCAGGCAGGAGGTATAAACCATGCATATTGAAAATGTTTCGCGGCGTCGGTTTCTCAAAACAACGGCTGTGGTGGGCGGTGGAGTCGTGATTGGTTTTTCATTGACTGGCTGTTCTTCTCCGGGGCCGCTGCCAATTGAATTGGCTGAGGGCGGCTTTGTACCCAATGCCTTTCTGCAGTTGTTACCAGATAATACTCTTCGGTTTTACACCCCGAGGGATGAAATGGGTCAGGGAGTTACCACTGGGTTGTCGACATTACTTGGCGAGGAATTTGATTTTGATCCATTAGATATGGATATTCGATTCGCCGGCGTGCATGAGGACTACAACAATCCAGGGATGGGGGTTCAGGCAACCGGTGGTAGCAATGCGACTCACGCTCATTTTGACCAACTGCGTCAAGTAGGTGCAAATGCGCGTGCCCTGATTTTGGCGGCCGCTGAGCATGACCTGGCAATTGGTCAGGAGCAAATGAGCACAGACAATGGTGAAATCCTAGTCGGTTCTGAACGTTACCCCTATGGACAATTTGTAAAGACTGCAGCGACACTCACTCCACCGACAGAGGCGCCGCTTAAGGCCCAGAGTGCATTTAAGTACATTGGCCGCGAATCGACTCGCGTTGATGCGCTGGCGAAGTCCACTGGTACAGCAGTGTTTGGTATCGATATTGATCTGCCTGGAATGCACCATGCAGTAGTAAAACGTTCGCCGGTTGCGGGCGCTGCACTGCAGTCGTTTGACGCTGAGCTAGTAAAGACCATGCCAGGGGTCACTGATGTCATTGAAATTGGTAGTGGCATCGCGGTAGTAGCGGAAAGATACTGGCAAGCGAAGGTGGCAGCGGATGCTCTGGAGGTCAGTTGGACGTCAGTGCCACTATCGAAGGTAAACTCCAAGACCATCCGCGCTGATTATGAAGTCGCATTGACATCTAATGAAGCTTTGGTGCCCACAGACGAAGGCGATGTTGATGCGCAATGGAACTCGGCTGAGCATGTCCTGGAGGCGGATTACTGGACACCGTTTCTATCACATGCACCCCTGGAGCCAATGAATGCCGTTGTTCGTATACAAGGCAATGAAGCTGAAGTCTGGTCTGGTACCCAGGGTCCGGTGGCTGCCCAAGGTCTGGTTGCACGGTTCTCGGGTATCGATCCTGAGCGTGTCAAAGTCCATCAAACGTACCTAGGTGGTGGATTCGGGCGGCGTGGTACTTTAACGCACATCATTGAAGCAACCCAGATAGCGGTTGCGACCGGCAAACCCATCCATCTACTGTGGTCTCGGGAAGATGATCTCAAGCACGGTTTGTATCGACCCGCATCCCTCATGAGATTGAAGGCCGGTGTCGATGCAGAGGGCAAAATCTTAGCCTGGGATGCGGCTCGCGCCGGGGGTAATATTTCCGAGGATACCATCAAGAATATGATGCCGGCGCTGTTTCCTGGGCTGGGCGACGGCATGATTGATTGGACGGTAGGTCTGGCTAAAGGTGCCTTAAAAGGATGGGTTACAGATCCTTCCAGCATAGAAGGGTTGTTTGAAGATTATGATCAGGTCCACACGCGGATTAAACATACAACGATCAACCATGGCATTCCCCTGACCTTCTGGCGTTCGGTAGGGCATTCCTACACGGCTTTTGCAAAGGAGTCGATGATTGATGAGCTGGCTTTAGCGTCAGGGCAGGATCCAGTTGCATTTCGTCTTAATAATACGCAGAACAAGCCTCGACTCCAGAATGTCATTCGAGTGGCCGGCGAGGCCTTGCAAGGGATGCTGCCCAAACAGGGTCATTACCTTGGTTTTGCCGCTCACCACTCCTTTTTAACCGACGTTGCGCAAATTGCCGAAGTGTCTGTCCAGGCGGGCCGCATTCACGTGCATAAGGTGCTTTGCGTTGTCGATTGCGGTATTGCAGTGAATCCGGACATTGTAAGAGCTCAAATGGAAGGCGCTATCATGTTTGGTCTAACGGCTGCATTACACGGCGAACATCAAATCCAAGATGGCGAGGTAATGGAAAGTAATTTTGATAACTACCCCATCTTAAGAATGACAGAGGCACCTAGCGTTGACGTGGTGATTATTCCCAGCACGGATAAACCCACGGGTGTGGGAGAGCCTGGATTGCCGCCTATAGCACCGGCAGTGGCAAATGCGGTGTATCGAGCTACAGGTCAACGTCTGAGATCGTTACCATTGCGCTTAGCTTAAGGTAAACGGCTCAAAGGCTATTATGAGACACTATTAAGTATGGCCTTCAGGGTTAAGGCACGTCGGGCAGGGTCTGCGAAACTTATTGGGAAACGACAAAGGAAATTACAATGAACACAAATCGACAGTGGTTACTGGCCAAGCGGCCGGATGGCATGGTGTCTCGAGATAATTTTGAATATACCGAGACCCCAATCCCGGAGGCGAAGTCGGGAGAGGTGCTGGTGCGGAACTTGTATCTGTCATTTGATCCAACGCAACGGGGCTGGATGGTCGATCGTGAAAGTTATTTACCGCCGGTTGCCATCGGTGCACCGATGCGAGCAGGGTCTATTGGCCAGGTGGTTACCTCTGAACATGCTGATTTTGAAGCCGGAGACCTGGTTCAGACTACCGGCGGTTGGCAGGATTTCGTGATTGCGGCACCAGAGCAGGGACCCATGGGCCTGACTAAGCTTCCAGTTGGGGTTACTCCAGAAATGATGTTATCGGTACTGGGAATTACCGGACTGACCGCCTATTTCGGATTGCTGGATCTGGGTAATCCAAAACCGGGTGAAACGGTATTGGTATCCGGCGCTGCCGGCGCAACTGGGTCAGTCGCAGGACAAATCGCTAAAATCAAAGGCTGCAGAGTGGTAGGCATTGCCGGTGGTCCCGAAAAATGTCAGTGGTTGAAGCAGGAAGTCGGTTTTGATGAGGTAATCGATTACAAAAACGAAAATGTCGATGTCCGTATTGCTGAAACCTGTCCTAATAAATTCGATATCTTTTTTGATAACGTCGGCGGGGATATCCTGGAGGCAGCACTCAACCATATGAACATGAAAGCCCGGATTGTCATGTGTGGCGGGATCTCGGGTTATAACGCCACTGAACCGGTGCCTGGTCCGGCGAATTTAATGAACTTGATTACGCTGCGTGCCCGCATGGAGGGTTTTATTGTACTGGATTACATGCCCAGAGCAGGTGAGGCCATTGTAGAACTGTTAGGTTGGATCAGCGAAGGACAACTAAAATACCAAATCGATTTGCAGGAAGGCTTTGATCAGATCCCGGATACACTGCAAAGACTGTTTACTGGCCAGAATTTAGGTAAACAACTGCTGAAAATTGCTGAACCTTTTTAATAGGGGCGCATGCGCAAGTCCAAGGTAAAGGCCCAGACGACAAGTATTAAAGGGCCCGGAAGCATAAAGGCATCGCTGCGCTAAGCTGTGGGGAGGTCGTGTTTTACCCGATCGTGTCTTACCCGATCGTGTCTTACCCAAGGATGTTTACCGGGCAGGTAGCAGTATCGCTATTAATACCATTGGCTGATTAAAGTTGGCGGTATTCAGTTACAACGTGCTGTCCAGTTCAGGTTTTGAACCAATCACAGGCGAGCTTACAGCCTCACTGCTTTAAGAGCCTGGCATTCCCTGGATGCGCTAGTGGGGGCATGTGGTGAAGGGTCGTGATGGCTCAAGATGGCTCAAGCCAATGGAGCCGATCATCCGGTCCATTGGCTTGAAATAGCAAGGTCAGCTAATTCGTATCTAGAATTTCATGCTCAACTCTACGCCATAGCGTCGTCGAGCATTTGGATGGTCAAATGTTCCACCAAACTCAGGTGCGGGGATGATCTCTTCAGGGTACTTTTCGTCGGTGACATTCAGCGCGAAAGCGGCAAGGGTCCAGGTGTCAGCAGAGAAGCCAACACGAATATCGACCGTAGAGTAACTATCTCGCAGTGCATTGCTGAAATCAGCCGTGCCAAGGGCACCGGCGCCGGCGCCGAATCCGAGTTCAAACAAAGGCTGGAAAATAGTCGGTCGTGATCCCTCCTGAACAGTATGGAACCAGGTCTCACCAATCAGTTGAGCATCAATTCTGGCAAAAAAGTCGAAGCTATTGGTGACAGGAAGTATCAGATTAGCACCGGCATTAACTGTAAAATCAGGTGTATAGGGGGATACGTTACCAATGGTATCAGGCCTGGAGCTGTTAGATAGAATTTCACTATCGGTCACATTCGCACCTGCGTACAAACTAAAATTATCAGTTACTCTGAAGCGAAGGCCAAGCTCAGCTCCTGAGATTTCTACCTCATCGATATTTGAGACCACTCTTAACAGGCCAAATGTGCCTACCATGAATTCAAAGAACTGCATATTATCGACGGTGGTGTGATAAGCAGCACCTTCGACTTCCATACGACCACCGAGAAGTCTGGTTTTGAATCCGACTTCGAATGCGCTGGAGGTTTCTTCCTCGTAATCATCGTTTATGACGGGCAGGGGGACGCCCATGTCATCGGCAAAGAAGATCCCGTTTGGATTGCCGCCGTTGATAAACCCGTTGATGAAGATATTAACGGTAGCGGCACTTCCGGAATTATTAAAACCACCTGCCTTGAATCCCACTCCCCAGCTTGCAAACAGTTTTGTAGTATCGGTTGCGTCCCAGGTAAGCGAAATTTTCGGTTGTAGCTCTGAAAACTTTTTGTTCTTATCCGGTATTGTGCCAGTTGGGTTAATCAGGCTACTAAGTGCCGGATTGAGTGGGTCGTTAAATACCGTATCAAAGTTAAGGTCTATGACCGACTGGGTAACATCGGTAGGGACAAGGCTGGACACATCCCGGTCTTCAGAATCATAGCGTAATGCAAAGGCAATTTCGGTTGAGTCATTAATGTCATACTCTATTTGCCCGAAGATGGAGAGAACCTGCGTGTCGAACTGGTCATGGGTCAGCGACGCCGTCCTATTCGGGCCATCGAGCTGAAGCAGGCCCCGCTTAGGTGTATTACCACCATCTCGATTCAGTGCTACGCCGACTTCTCTATCAATATCCAGGAAGTAAACACCAGTCATCCAGCGTAACTGCTGATCTGCCGGGGAAGCCAGTCGAAGCTCGAAGCTTGAATCTTGCTGATTGCGAACCGCATCCTGTATGCCGTCGCAGGTCGTCGGGGTATAGGCACCCAAAAACGAACCATTCGGGTCAAAGATAACACCCACCGGGGATGTTCCAATGAATTGAGGTGATGGTAGTGCAACACCTGCGGCATTCAGGTCGAGGACACTTTGCTGGCAGACAGGATCATTATTAAAGAATCCAAACGCAGCAGAGGTGCCGTCAGCAATAAAATTGTTATCTATATCACTATAAAGGAACCATCCGGTGAGTGTAGCCGAGTCCATGGTGTAGTCGAACTTAACGGAAAATTCCAGGGCTTCCATGTCATTGTCGGAGACGATGTTTGGTTGAAACACATAGTCAACGTCATTGCTGTCCTGATATGCAGCCGGCGTCCCTGTAGCTGCAGCAAATATAGGCAGGTGGAAAATTGAATTAAATACAATAGAAGACGCATCCACTTCACCATAACGTAATTTGCTATCGATGCTTAGATCGTCAGATACATCCCAGACCAGTCGCGCGTTAAGGTTATAGCCTTCAAAGTTATCGACGATATCTTTATTCTGGAAGCTATTAGTGTAAAAACCATCGGATTTCCGCCAATCAGCGGACAGGCTCAGGTAAAGCTCGTCTTCCTTGAGTGCGCCTGAATAACTGATGTCTCCATTGACTGACTGGTCTTCAGCGAGACTGATTTTGCCGGCCATCTGAGTCTGATTGCTTGGCTTAGTGGTTCTTACCAGGATAGCGCCAGCTGCAGCACTACGTCCGTAGATCGCACCCTGGGGGCCTTTGAAGACCTCTATCTGCTGTAGATTGGTAAACTCACGATTAAATGCGGCGGGATTCGTGTACAGGATGCCATCGATCAGGAAAGCGAAACTATTCTCCGCATCTCTGGCTCCATTGATTCCGCGAATATTTACCTGGGTATCGCCCACTTCGGCAGCATTCACCATACTGACACCGGGGGTTAGTTCTATGAAATCTTCTGCCCGCCTGACGCCACTGCTCTCCAGCGCATCCTCAGTTAGTACTGAAACGGTACCAGGAACATCTCGAATACTTTCTGATCTACGTCTGGCAGTGACCATAACCTCTTCTAAAGCATAGCCGGCTTCGCTGCTGGCATGGGTCGGTGCAGGTAGATAAATCGTGATGAGAGAAAGCATTACAGTACAAAAAATCGAATTTTGATAGCGGTGCATTTGAGCTCCTTGTCGTAACATTGGCTGGTCTGCGTCTAACTAGTTGATCAGTCTGTTGGAAAGCATCGCAACAGATACAGAGGTTCGGACAGGTCGGAGCAGGTTGTTGAAATACATATGTCTTATTGATAGAACAATATTACTTTATAATAATGGCCTTGATCAAGCGGTACCTTGTTTGGAGCAAACAATTTGAAGCAAACACTAGGTCAAAGGGCCTGTTTTGCGGGACCCTGGCTGGTTATCATTTACGTTGCTTGTTAGAGCCAGGTTTTCAATCAAACAGCAAGCTCGTTTAATAAAAAAGTAGATGCCAAAGTGTCCACAAATTATGAATCTGCCGGTGCTAGCGGACCCCAAGCCGAGAATAAGCTATGATGACTATTTATCAAGCAGCGCAGATTTGTATACTAGCTTGGATTTCACATCATCTGTCGGCTCAGAGGTCAGGTAAGTGAGGATGCGGGTTGTCTAGATGTATAATGTCGATAACCTCACCCGACTCGAATGGGTAAAGCCGCATAGATAAGCGCAACCCAGTGTGACCCATCAGCCTAGCAGCGTATTCATTAAATAGCCTAAAAGGTGAATTAATTGAGTAGTCGAATATAAGACCTACATGAACGATTTAATCGATGCTTTGAAATTAGATATGCAAACCGTGCAGCAGGGTTCCCTTGCCCGTGCACCTTTGTATCACCAGTTATATTCTGTTCTCAAGAGAGCGATCCTTGACGGCAAGATCATTTACGATTCGAAAATGCCAACCGAGTTACAGCTGGCTACTAGTTTCAAGGTTTCTCGAATTACGGCCAGGAGAGCCATGGATGAACTGGCAGCGGAAAAACTGATCTCGCGTTTGCGGGGTAGAGGATCGCATGTAACTTATCAGTTTTCAGCGAAACCGGTTCGAGGACTTCTTGAGGGAATGCTTGAAAGTCTGATTGATATGAGTATGCACAGTATTATTCGGGTGGTATCCATTGAAATAGTCAAGCCGCCTGCCAGCATCAGGGAGGTTCTTAACCTCAGTGAAGATGAAACGGTGCATAAAGTAATTCGGGTCAGTAGTAATGAGGAAAATGAGCCGTATGTTTTCTATGAGAGTTGGACTGCAGGAATTACAAAGAATTACGACAAGGCGTTGCTTGAAAGTACGCCAAGAGTGAGTTTGATGCTCGAAAATGGCCTTAAGCTGACGGAATGTAAACAAGTCATCAGTGCGATTAGTGCGGCCGGTCAGGTCGCCCTCGAGCTCGATGTTAACCTGGGTGCGGCATTACTGTCGGTCCGACGATTAGGTAGCAACTGCGATGGTGAAGTAGTGGATATTATTGATGGTTTTTATAATCCTAAGCGCTATCAATATTCTATGGTCATGAGTATTGATTAGACGGCTCTAATCGGGCATCAGGCAAATTAGTCTCATGCCAGCAGCGTGCTGTGAACCTCAGGCCATTTGGGGCCCGAGCATTTATTCGATCAGCCGACGCTGTGATCGCCCAAAGTACATATCGAGCTTGTCTTCATTGTACATCTGGCGATAAAACGAATCTGGGTCGCATTCATATGGGTATATTTCAGTTGCTGAATTTCTTACCCATTTACGTCGTCTGATTGGAGGCTGCTTGTAATTTTTGGGATCAAGCAGGGTGATGACCGCGGATAGAGTATTGCCATCTTCACTCAATTGATACTGCTCGTGCATCCTGGCACCTTCAGAAACGGGTTCGCCCCTAAAATCCCTTATGTTCCCCTCGAGTAATTGTGTTTCGATGGTCAGGGTCCCGCCATTCCAGTTGCCATTTGAAAATCCCATGGCAGAGGGTGGGTAATACTCGGGCGGCGCTTTACCGTTCATGTAAATACGCCGAACCTCGCTATCAACCTCATAAAGGAAAGTCAGCCTGCCCATACTGTCTAGAATTTCGAATGGGTAGGCGCCCCAGGCAACCATGGCGACGATGCCGGGCGAAACACAACGAACGTTTGGGTGGTCATAATGGGCCAGGTAATTTTCAAACCACGAAGCAGCCTCATCGGTTAAGTCCATTGAATATTTACGGAAATCGACTCCTGGCGCCGGCGTCCAGATACCTGTGATATCTACGGGTCCCCTTGTCTGGGAGGGCTGTGGTGGTTCGAATCGTTTTGCTATCCAGCTGCCACCCGGTTCTGATTGTTCTGTATAGCCTTCAATCGTGAACGACCCCATCATTGCCTGGCCTGTAAATTCGCCCTGTAGACGCCTGAAAAACCTGAATCCAGCGAGGTCGCGACTATCTACCAGGATTTCAATTTGGTTACCTTTGGTATCAACGGACACGGGCCCGCCTTCGACATGGCCGGTCCAGCCTCTGCCAGCTTGGTTCAGGGACAGCTTGCCCTCGATAGAGGGTTTGGCCTCATTGGAACCGGGGTTTCCAATGCCTGGACCGTAAAGGTATAACATCCAGTCACCTTCAATTGTATTCTGCCCGAATCCGGGTGCAGTCAGCAGCAGGGTTGAAATCATTACAATGATTTTGGCAGTAGACTTCCTCGCGGCTGATGGCATCATGGCTGGCTTTCAGGTGTGGTGTCATATTCGGTCGGACCCGGACCCTGGCCGAGTATGGAACCATCGGGGAGGCGGATGGAAATAACCGATAATAATTTCCTGCCTTCCCGGCCAGGATGGCCTTTAATCACGATATTATCACCGACCCTGATGGTGTTTTTTGTCCAGCCTTTTCTGACCAGTAGAGAGGGGCTGCTGGTTCGGACGTCCCAGTTTTCAATTTGTTTATCCGCATTGACGACTTCAACATAATAGCGAACGTGGGGGTTTCGGAACCAGACCTCTGCCACTGTACCGGTTAGGGTAATGGTTCGTTGAGCTGTGAACTCAACTGCGAAGGAATGGTGGCCATAAACTGCGCCGCTGGTGAGTAACAGCAGCATGAACAGCCCTGTTTTCCAAATGTGATCTACCAAAATCTGTCCTCGGTAAAGTTTTATCCGTTACTTGATATTATGGTAGTGACTGGGTTTATTCTACTGTTAGCTGTGTTCCGCGTATTTATTGCGCACCTCGACGCTTAGATGCATCAGCCATTGTTCATTTATAGCTGGTCCTGAATCCGGATCTGGACTAAATTTGCATGATTAACAAATAAGTTGTCAGTATGGGATTGCCTGTAAATAGACTCAGAAAAATAATTATGATGCATGCTGCAGCCCTGTTTTTGCTGGGATGTGGCCCTGCGGTTGAAAAAACCCCGGTCGATACTGACGTTAATGATGCGGCTATAACCGCTGCTATTAACCAGGACGTTGAGTTCATCGCCGAAGATTTCCTGGCTCACCGGCCCATGCGAGGCTTTCCTCATCAGATGCCAGTTGATGAAGCCTATCTGTGGCAGGACAGGATCGTTGAGTATTTTGAGACCACCTTAGGACCCGTCGTGGGATATAAAACAGGTGGCCATAACCCCGGGCCTGGTTTTGCGACGTTTCCTGCAGAGGGAATCCGTGGGGTTATTCTGGGAAAGATGATTTTTCCGAGTGGGACCCGTATAACCTTGGATCAAACTCGGCGTGGTTTTCTGGAAGCCGATTTCGCATTTCGAGTCGGCAGCGAGACCATTAATTCGGCTAAAACAGACCTTGAAGTGCTCGCCGGGCTTGATGCAATTATTCCCTTTGCTGAAGTCCCTGATCCGTATTATGAGGAAGGCAGCAGAAGTATCAATGGAACGATCGCTTCAAATATGGGTAGTCGGCTGGGTTTTGTCGGTGTGCCGGTGGTTATCTCGCCAACTCAGGAATGGCTGCAAAAAATCAATAATTTCACCTTTGCGGTACATGATGAACACGGCAAACTCATTGATGAGGGTTCCATACAGGGTTGGTATAAGCCGTTACAGGTGGTTGTCTGGTTACGCGACCAATTGCACCGGTCAGGTAAGCAATTGAAGCCCGGCGACCTGCTTTCCTTAGGTAATATCGGTATTTTAAGGCAACTACATGAAAATTCTCCGAGAGGGCCTGCCTACCGAAGCGATGAGTTTATATTGAGCTATTATGGGTTGCTAGATAGACCTGTCAATGTCTCGATCAGGATTGACCGCGACAGCTAGTCTTTATTAGTTGGGTTTTTCTATAATGGGTCAGTAAATGAAGTGCGTGCTTAAAATAATAACCTATATGATCGCCTGGACAGGGCTGCTATGTATTCCCTATTCGGCCGGGCATCATGGCTGGAGTAGCTATCGAGATGATTTCAAGGTAACTGTCCTAGTGACCGAACTCAAACTGCGCAATCCACACGATCGTATTATTGGAACCGATAAAGAGGGTAAAACCTGGAACCTGCTGTTGGCGCCTCCCGCCAGAAACAGGCGGTTTGGTTTTGATGAAAACGTTATTCAGGTCGATCAGAAAATTAACATTATTGGCCAGAAACATCCGAAAAGGCTCGAAGTTAAAGTCCACTGTATCTACTCGAATGAGCGTCTTATTTACACCTATCGTTATCCATATGGGGATTCTAGTTTACAGCGGCTTGGTAGTGAGAAGGAGTGTTGAGCTATCGCTGGTTTGAGTTAGCCCTAGCACCGCAACTGGACGGAGAAGACGGCTAGGCCCATGTGTGTGGGGTATCCCTTTAGTATGGCGCTCAAGTAAAGGGGTTTATTTTTTCGGCATGATTACGATAAAAGTTGTTTTTATTCAGGGTATTACGAGGCAAATCAGAATTTATCTATAAGAAATATTGCGTATTCGTAGATTGAGTAAAACCTGTCATGCGGTCGTAGCGAGGGTTATAAGCCCGAGCCTCTCAAGCTTGCTTCCCTAACGTTATCTAGTGTTATCGATTCCTTGAATAGGTTTCAATTTGTCTTGTAGCAAGATAACCGGTGATTATAATATTAGCAGGTAGCAGGTAGCAGGTAGCAGGTAGCATCTCGGTGTCTGTTAAACCTGTGCAAGTGAAGCTGTTGGCTTGGTTTTGGAAAGAGGAAAAATCAGGAAAGGGAGAAAAGTATTGAAAATGAAATTAAAAACCGTGACTAGTTGTCTATTGTTGATTTTACCGGCTTTTGTCATTGCAGAAGTCCATACGGTAGTTCAAGAGGCGATGGATTACCAGTTGCCGAAAAACACTTGTTCTAAACCTAGGGCGGTGGAAGGAGAAACCAGCGCCAGTCCACCAGCTGCGCGGCAAGCGGGGACTGCGGAGTTTTTTGTAGGTAGCAGTGACGCAGACGTCAGCGATATGGATACGTACACCCGTAAACGTCTTGAGAATAAAAAACGCCGCTGGCAAAAGTGTGTAAGCGAATACAAAGCCGGTTTACTAGACGATATGGAAACACTCAAAGGGAGTGCCGCGCACGGGATTACCAGGGAACAAGCCGATATCATTTTGGCTAACCTGGCGTCGATCCAGAAGGTATACATGACGCCGGAAGGTGTTCTCACAGAGTAGTCAGGCTCGCCTTACGGCGGGTCCCAGTAAATTAGCCTTACCTGACCATTTTGTTTTAGCTAGACGGTGTGGAGCAAGTAAATTGTTGGGAAAAATAGTGGCGTTCGAATAACTCGGGGATAGTCGAGCTTAATTCAGGATGAGGATCGAAACTTGCCACCAACTACGTTATCAAAGAAGGCGTAGTACTGGTGTTTAGAGCAATGGTCAAATCTCATGACAGAACCCCAAACCCAGTATCACTGGGTTCCAGGTGGCTGTACGAGCGTGGTATTGTTTGCTAGTGTTAACCTCAAGTTAGCAGGGAGGCAACGCCTATGGCAGCAGTAGCGCCTAATCTGGAACAAACCATAGAAATAAACCCGTTAGGTCCGGCGATTGGAGCTGAGATCAGTAACGTTGATTTGACGCAGCCGCTGACTCCTGAACAGTTTTTTTCTATTCATCAAGCTTGGATGAAACACCAGGTGTTATTCTTTCGTGATCAGGACCTGAGTCTTGAGCAACACATTGTTTTTGCCAGACAGTTCGGCGATTTGCATATTCATCCTAATGTCCCGTCTCATCCTGATTACCCTGAGGTGCTGGTAATACATGCTGATGAGAATTCAAAGCGGGTCGCTGGCCATGGTTGGCATACTGATGTGAGTTGCGATCTTTCGCCTCCGGCAGGGAGTATTCTTCGCCTTACCCAGACACCGGAGCATGGTGGCGGTGATACTCTATTTGCCAGCATGTATGCTGCCTTTGATGCGCTGTCTGATCATTGGCAACAGTTCCTTTCAGGGCTGACTGCAGTTCATGAATCCGCTCACGTGCATGGTCGACACCATGGTCAGGCCGAACAGCATACTTTTGGGGCTGCCGAACATCCTGTCATACGAACTCACCCAGAGACAGGTCGAAAGGGGATATATGTTAATTCGGTTTTCACCACTCGTATTAGTGGCATGAAAGCAAATGAAAGTCGGTCAACGCTTGATTTTCTCTACCGTCACATGGAACACGTTGATTTTCAATGCAGATTCCGTTGGCAACCTCACTCGATTGCAATGTGGGATAACCGCTGTGTACAGCACCATGCTGCCTGGGATTATTTCCCTGAGGTACGGCATGGTTATCGTGTCACTCTGGCGGGTGATGCGCCGTTTTAGCGAAGTGCCTGTAGTGTGTGAAAACCAGCGGATTTAGGCGGGTTCCTTTGAGTACTCCATTAACTCAACCGGTGCTCCATTTACCTCAATAAAAGCGACCGTCAATCCTTCACTGGGTGAATTAGGTTTAATAATAATTTTTTTGCCTTTAAGCTCCCCGGCAAGATCTTCAACGACAAAAGCAACATGAGGAATGGTCCTAACTAAATCAGGATAAGGTGCATCGTCCCAATAGCGTTGCCATTGGATGCCATAAGGATTGTTTTCATGATCTGATACCGTCATTTTTAAATGGGGTAGATCAATTTCTCCCTCGAAACCGTCTATTACAGGGATTCCAATGTGATTAAATTTCATAGTCGATCTATTTTGATAATGTATTTTGTCAATGGTAACGGGATTAAGACTCCTGTACTAAGCCATCAAGGTGATTTCAACTATGCGTAAATTATCACTTCTGCTGGTTTTTTTCCTCGTTGCCGGTCTGCGGGTTACAGCCTCTGATTCATGGATCTCCGGATACTGGTTAACCTCCGACTCTATCGTGCATATCGACAACTGCGGGGAAGACCTTTGTGCAAAAATAGAACATATTTTTGTAGCGGAAGACGTCGATCCAGACAGTATCCTTGATAGTCATAATAGTAATATTGAGGAACGATCCAGGCCTTTGATCGGTATTAACTTGTTGCAAGGTATATCCAGGCAGTTTGACTCAAGTAATAGCTTTAAAGGAGGCACAATTTACAATCCCAGAGACGGTAAATCCTATAAGGCGAAACTGCAGTTGCATGATGATGGTAATTTGACCGTGCAGGGGTGTGTTCTATTCCTTTGTGATGGTGAAACCTGGAGGCCCTTATCAGTAACGCTCCATCCAGATGGCTCGCATACGGCAGTCTTAAAGAACATTGAGCAAGATACTGAATTATAACAAGATGTTATGCCCTGCCAGTCGAGAAGTTTCCTATTGTGTGAGGCAAGGATTGATATAGAGCTGTGTTCAAGGGGGCTGCAAAGACCGGGTTAAAGATCTTGCTTGTTGAGTTAGACGCAATACCAAGCGCGTCAACCAGGCGTCAAGCGGAATAAAAACCCGCCGCTCTTGATAGCCATGTTATTTTCTCAGCCTAGATGACTACAGGTTTTCTCTATCATGAGGAGGCTGGTCCTGCTGGGGTATGGATTAGTGAAATTCGCTAATGGTGGGTGATATCTGCCTTGAACATGGCGATAACTGTCATAAGTTTCGTGGCTTAATTGAGTGGACAACGAAAGCATATGATAATCAACGAGTTAGGCTCCGGAAAATCCTGGCACGAATTGTGTATCATGATGTAGGGTGCTTTGTCAGGATTGCCATTGGGTGTCGCTGTATCCTGGCTGAATTGTAACCACGAAAATGCGGAGCTAGGTAGATGAAAAGAAGGAAGTTTTTGATAGGGTCTGGGGTAGCTGTAGCTGGTGCTTCGGCGCTGTGGACCATGGATCAGTATGGTTTAGCTGGCAATCAGGGTAATCCTTATCTACAAGGAAATTTTGCGCCGGTCAAGGATCAAGTGCTGACTGACCAGTTAAAGGTTGTCGGAGAAATACCGAAAGAATTATCGGGGCTGTATTTAAGAAACGGGCCCAACCCAATGACGTCCCCTAATCATAAAAAATATCATTGGTTTAGCGGTGAAGGAATGCTTCATGGCGTCAGAATAGAGGAGGGCAAGGCGCTTTGGTACAGGAACACGCGGGTTCAACTAGATGGCTCTAGCCCTAATACTCATGTTATATCCCATGCCGATAAAATTTATGCCATAGTTGAGGCGGGTGGCAGGCCAGTTGAAATCGATCAACAGCTTAATTCGCTAGCCTCTGAACCCTTTCATGGAACCCTGCGAACAGGCTTTTCAGCGCATCCGAAGTTAGATTCGACGAGTGGGCAGATGCATGCCATCTGCTACGACTATGCCAATGACTTAGACAATGTCCACCATGTAACGGTTGCCAGCGATGGCAGGATTAAAGCTGCTCAAGCGATACCTTTACCGAGCCGAAGCATGGTGCATGAATGTGCCATCACTAAAAATTATGTTTTGGTTCTGGATCTGTCAATTCTATTTAGTTTTTATATGCTGGGTAGGGGATATTTCCCGTTTTCCTGGAGTGACGAACATCAAGCCCGAATCGGGCTGCTTAACCGGCACGATGGTTCAGACGAAATTAAGTGGTTTGATATTGATCCTTGTTACGTATTTCATACCGTTAATGCCTACGAAGATGACCAGGGTAACGTCATACTAGATGCCATGCGATATCAGCGCTTGTTTGATAATGACTGGAATGGGCCATTTAGTGAAGAGCCTTCTCTGTTAACCCGCTGGGTACTGAATGTCAGGCAAGGGACTGCTTCAGAGCAGCAGTTGGATGATATGCCGACGGAGTTTCCGCGTATTCACCCAGAATTGGTAGGTCAGTTCAATCGTTATGGTTATTGTCTCGGTGTTGGTGCAGAGCTAAAGCCTGATTTTGGCCGAATTATTAAATATGATCTTGTTAATCAGCGTAGTGACATAGCGGAATTAGGGGCTGAAAAGATGGCTGGGGAACCTGTTTTCATTCCTGCTGCCAGTCAGCAATCCGAGGATGAGGGGTACCTCATGACCTACCTGTATGACAGATCGCTGGATAAAAGCGACCTGGTCATTTATAACGCTCAGGAGCTTAGATCTGGGCCGATAGCGGAAATCAAGTTGCCTCAACGAGTTCCGTTTGGTTTTCATGGTAGCTGGGTAGCTGGGTAGCTGGAGACGGCTACAAAACCAAGGGCCTGGTGCTGCTTTTACCGCAGGATTGGAGTTGCAGACTAGTCCCATCGTCTTTTTGAGAGTCAGTAATGGCAGAGCCTTCCCCTACAGTGATAGTTCAAGCAGTTGAAGCGATCAGAATGGCTAGTCCTGAGAAGCTGTCAAAGCTTCTCAGGCAAGTGCCTCAACTCGTTGACCTTGACACCCCAGGAGCAGATAGTTTGCTCGGCTTGGCCTGTAGATTAGCAACCGGTGATATTGCTATTCCGGCGGTAGCCGGTACAGAAAACCAGCACCAGGTCGTTGATTTGCTCCTTAAAGCTGCAGCCGACCCAGATAGAGGCACATCGGATGGTTGGTCACCCCTACATACGGCGGCCATGTCCGGGCATCTGGGCCTGGCTAAACGGCTATTAGCTGCTGGGGCGACAACGAAGGGTAATCTATATCAGTGTGAGGGTGGATCGCCCCTGGCGCTGGCATTATTTTATGCAAAGACTGAAGTCGCCATGTATCTGGCGAATCCTGCTGTACCGGATAATCTCCGCCATGCAGCAGCCATGGGCGGTAACCTGGACCGATTTTTTGATGCAGATCAACTAACGGTTCAAGCGAAGCTGGGACTGGATTTTTACCGACCACTGAAAATTTTTCCTGTTTGGCAGCGCCATTACTGCTACCAGGAAATCCTGGATGAAGCACTGAGTTGGGCATCAAGAAATGATCAATGCGCTAGCATTGGCTACCTGATTGAACGAGGCGGTGATGTAAATTCCAACGCCTATCGTGGAACCCCTCTGCTATGGGCTATCTACAGTGATAGTGTTAAGGCGGCGCGGTTATTACTCGATTTCGGGGCTGATCCTAATTTGCGGCATGATTTTGGCGGTGATGGTCATGGTGTCAAGGCGACTGCATTGCATTTAGCGGCTCAATTTGGGTCCCTGAACTGCATTGATCTACTGCTGAGTCGAGGAGCAAACCCTGAAATTACCGATGGCGCCCATGGTGGCGATGCGGTTGGCTGGGCTGAGTTTTCAGGTTCTGAAGCCGCAGCCGATATGTTGCGGAATTGGCGCGGCTAGCAATGACTTGTCGATACTTCGCATCAAGCCTTGCTGGCAAGTCCGGCTGGCTTGATGGCGCTGACGCCTGAAAAAACTGGCTTGATATCCGGTTCAGTTAGAGCTCCGAATTCAGCTCAGCAGATCAATTTTTTGGATCAATAAGGGCATCCAAAAACCGCTCAATTTCCTCCACAGTGTTGTAATAATGCACTGATGCCCGAACCATCTCCTGCAATCCTCGAGCACCCATATCAAGGCGTGCTGAATCGGCAGTGGCAACGGATGTATTAATGCCTCCGGCCAACAGGCGAGCGGTTATAGTCGAGGCAGTCTCGTCTGTTTTGGTAAATGTAACAATGCCACATTTCTCTATGCCCTGATCCTGTACGGTGATACCCGGAAGCAGTCTTAGGCGGTTGCGGAAGTGATCAGCCAGGTCCCAAACCCGATCGCGTATAGTAGGCAAACCGATTTTGAGTGCATAGTCTACGGCGATCGCCAGGCCAATTTTGCCAGCAAAAAAACATTCCCAGTTTTCGAAACGTTTAGTATCCGGTCTCAGCTCAAAGCGTTCATGGTCTATCCAGTTAGCAGAATGCAGATCTACAAAGGGTGGGTCCAGTTGGCCTAGAATTGAATGCTTTATGTACAGAAACCCGGTGCCTCTCGGTCCGCGCAGGTATTTTCTTCCTGTGCCGGTAAGCATACTACAGCCAATCTCTTGCACATCCAGCGGCATCTGTCCGACCGATTGGCAGGCATCTAACAGGTAAAGAATATTATATTTACGGGCAACCTTACCGACTTCAGCAGCTGGGTTTACCAGCCCTCCCTGAGTGGGGATATGTGAGATGCTGATCAATTTTACATCGGACTCAATCGCTTGTTCGAGCTGTTCTACGCAGATTTGGCCTGATTCGTCGTTGCCCACCACCTCAATTTTAACTGCAAACCTGCGAGCCACCTGTAGGTAGGCCATATAATTGCTGGCATATTCAGCTTGAGAGGTCAGTATACGGTCTCCTGCGCTGAACGGGATGGCGTAAAATGCCATATCCCAGGCCCGGGTTGCATTTTCGGCGTAGGCAATTTCCTCGGGCCGGGCATTAAGCAGGCTTGCAAATGCCGTGTAGAAATAATCCAGTTTCTCTTGGGCTTTGGCTTTGGCCTCGTAACCACCGATGTTATATTCGAGTTGTAGATGTTCAATAACCGCATCGAATACGGGTTTTGGCTGCAGTGCCGCACCCGCGTTATTGAAGTGCAGCACCTCAGAACAACCGGGGGTGTCTGCTCGTAACTCGCTTATCTGTCTGTTATCCATCTTCTTCTCTCTGAAGGTGTTTCGTGTTTAAACCTTGCTTTGACCGGGAGCAGGTGTGACCGCAGTTAGAGGCGGGTTGTGGCTAGGCTGAGTGGCTGGCTCATTGGAATTGTTATTGTTAGTGGTCCTTCATTTAGGCTGATCCTGCTATGCACTGGATTGAGTGACTTCAACCAGGGTGTCATTGAAGCAGGCACCCTCGGCCAGGTCCGCTTTTGAAGTCGACGCTAATGCAGAAACGGTCTGCTGGTTTGGGGTAGTCTTAAACCAGGCGCCTTTGGTTGAGTAGACACAACCTTGACGCACGGCGCCAGTTACTTTTAAAGGCAGGAACACCTCGCCGAGGTTATTAGCCACCTTTACCATCATATCTGTACTGAGATTACGCGCTATTGCATCACTAGGGTGCATTTCCAGGACTGGGCTGATGTCGCAATCTTTGACACTGCCAAAAGTCGAGGTGATGCGCTTGTCAGAAGAAGGAGAAATCAACTGCAGAGGAAAGTCAGCTTCGATGGGCAGATAACGAGGCAAGGGCAGGTTGTATTCTCGTTTCAGGCTCTCTGAGTACAGCTCGACTTTTCCGCTGGGGGTATCGGGAAAAATATTATCGAAAAGGATGGGTTCTTCAGTGTTATCAGCGTTCCCGGAGCTTGAAGTTGCCGTCATTTTTAATGCAAGGTCGGTAGGCAGACGGCAGGGCTCATAGCCCTGCATACGCTGGTCCTCGGCATCCAGCGCATCGTTCATTAGTTCCTGGTCCGAAGATTTAAAACAGGCATCATGAAAATCAAATGCGCTCGCCAGGCGCCGGAATATCTCTGTGTTAGGTAGGCTTTCGCCAACTGGGCGGATGACGGCCTCTGCCCGTTGCAGATACTGCTGGCCGTAAGATGCAAAGATATCATCGTGTTCAAAGTGTGAGCAGGCAGGCAGGACTATATCGGCATACTTCATGGAATCGGTCATAACGATATCGATCCCAACGGTAAACAAGTCAGTGCGGGCCAGAGCCTGTTTCATAAGGTTCTGGTTTGGATGGACAATCACCGGATTGTGGTTGTAGATAAATACTGCGTTTACAGGTGGGTTCAGCTTCGGCTCCAGCAGCAGCTTGCTTACATCCAGGATATTAACAGTACGGGTTTGCGGTGGAATCAGGTCCGGCCTTGTCAGCCGCTGGGTTGTGGTTGGAAAGGCGTTACTGGCTGCGGCAACCAGGCCACCTCCTGCTACTCCCCACTTGCCAGCTATGGCTGGCAGGGCTGCGATAGCCCGCATTGCTGAGCCACCATTTCTGTTCCTTTCCAGGCCGTTGCCCCAGGCAATGGCAGCAGGTGCCAGCACCGCGTACCAGTGCACAAGTTGCTCGATAGCATCTGTATCTAGACCACAGATTGTAGCGGTATCCGCTAGAGAGTATTGTGCCGCAACCTGTCGATATCGATCGTAACCGAGAACGTGCTTTTCGATAAAATCTTGGTCGGTTGCCGAGCTTTGCTCCAGTGCGTGGGCGATATAGAGGGCCAGAACGACATCGGTGCCGGGCTTGATAGCCAGGTGCAAGTCAGCTTGTTCAGCCACTTGAGTGCGTTTGGGGTCGACCACAACAACCCGGGCGCCAGCCCGCTTGGCTTTATTCAATTGGCGGACCAGGTGTAGATTGGAAACGCTGGCGTTGTTTCCCCAGACGATGATCATTTTTGATAACGCCACCTGTTGTAAGGCGATACCCGGTACAGAGCCGTAGGTGGCTTGATATGCCTTACTGCGGATGCCGCCGCAAAGGGCCGCCCTGTTGAGCAGACTGGCCCCGAGTTTATGAAAGAAACGGGCCGACATGGACTCACCGGCCAATAGTCCATGCGGGCCTGCATAATTTAGCGGCAGTACCGTTTGCGGGCCGTTCTGTGCAATCTTGGCTTTAACCTGGTCTCGGATGACAGTGATTGCCGCGTCCCAGGAAATCGCCCGAAACTGGCCGCTGCCTTTTGCACCGGTTCTTTGCAGAGGCGTTCGCAGGCGGTCTGGACCGTGTACAAATTCTGGATAATATTTGGCTACCTTGCTGCAAATCCTGCCTGCCGTGAGGGGATTAACCCTGGAACCGCGCACCTGGATAATTTCATTATTTGCCACAGTCACTGAAAGACTGCAGGTGTCCGGGCAGTCCAGGGTACAGACACTTGCTTTTACTTGCTCGCCTGATTTCATCTGTTTGCCCTTGATGGTCGGTGGAACCCTGATTATACAAGCCTGCTTAATTGGTGCAAAAGCGGTTGGTACTGCAGACTGTTCTGGATCGCCTTGCACCTCCAGAATGATGGTTTCGCGGCAATGTCACTGGCTGGAAATCGGCCACTTTAGAATATTAATATCGCCCCCAGAGCACGGTTAAAAGTTAGATCATATCTGCATAAGTAACTAACCAAGTTGTCTAATGAACGGGTGTTAATTCGGGTAAACTTGCCAGCCTCGATAAGTGAAGCTTTTACCATGACGTTAGACCGAACAGAACTCGACACCCTGTCAGAAGTTATCATCGAGCGCCTGCGTGCTTATACCAAAGCCGGCAAGAGGATGTTCGCCAGTAGTTCGTTCCAGACCCAGAGTCTACCGCTGCTGCACATTATCAGTCGGGCTGATTGTGATATTCCCGTTTATTACACTAATACGGGCTTTTTGTTCCCGGAAACTATTGCGTTTGCAGATCAACTCGCCACACAGCTGGGATTACGGGTGGTTGGCCTGCATCCCGAGACTGCCAAGATTCGTCAACTGGACCGGCATGGACGCTTTCTCTATACCTCCGACCCGGATCAGTGCTGCCATCTCAATAAGGTGCTTCCCCTGGAGCCATTGCTCATTGAAAACGATATTTGGATAAACGGGGTTCGCGCTGATCAAAGTGACGTGCGTGCACAAATGCAGGAAGAGCAGGCGGCACCGCACGGTTGCCGACGTTATCATCCGATGTTGGCGTGGAATGCACGAACAATTTACTACTACCGTAAGCATTACGGTCTGCCCGAACACCCACTCGAAGCTGAAGGGTATCAGTCAATTGGCTGCGAGCCCTGTACACGGAAGCTTCTCGATCCGAGCCTTGAGCGCAATAGCCGTTGGTCGGGCCTGAATAAAACCGAGTGCGGGTTGCATACTACGCTGGTGGTGAGCGATTCATTGTGAGAGTCATGCTGACAGGCGGAGCAGGCTACATCGGTACGGAATTGGTTTATCGGCTCTCGGCGGAACCTGGAATCAGTGATATTTTAGTCTATGACAATCTTTGCAAGGGTAATTACAATCTGTTCACTGGTTTGAGGAAGGTGCCGGGGAACAAAGTCCGTTTTGTCCAGGCTGATATCCTAGATTCTCGCAGTCTGCGCCAGTCTATGCAGGGCATGGATGTCGTCTTTCATCTTGCTGCCAAGGTTGAAACCCCTTTTGCTGACCAGAATGCCCATGACTTTGAACAGACCAATCACTGGGGTACGGCGGAGCTCGTTTATGCAGCTGAAGCACTTAAGCTGCCTCGTCTGATCTATCTGTCCAGTCAACAGGTTTATGGTCAAGGGGAGGTTACCTCTGCGGATCATTTGCGCGTACCGGATAGTTTTTACGCTATCTCGAAGATGCGAGGCGAGGCTCATGTTCTGCGCCTGATGCAGAAGTTACCAGTGCAACTGGTTCGCTGTGCCAATCTGTATGGCTATTCAAAGAATCTGCGTTTTGAGTCGCATATTAACCAACTTATTTTTGATGCTCATTTCAGTAACAGGATCAGTATTCATGGTGATCCTGATCATATCCTTAGCTATATCAGTCTATACAGAACCGTCGAAGTGCTCGCACAACTAGCACTTGTCGATAGGCCTTCGGCAAGCTATAACTTGTCACATCGCCAGCTTTCCACTAGGGACGTAGTTGATGCCTTGCGAGAATTTTATCCTGGGCTTGAGACTATTTCTGTTGACCAGCATATCCCCTTGCGGAACCTGACCATGCAGTGTGATGCGCGACTGGCGGTCTTGCTGCCAGCTGATACTACCTTGCGTGAAGATATCGCCAAGTTTCGGCAGCTGTTCACTTTTAATCCAGGTCAATAAGCTGATTGAGGCTGGCCAGGTTGGAAATTGTCAGCCTGGTTGGTCAGACAAATCGCTCGCATGCTGTATGGCGGCCTTGCGAACCTCCTGCTCTGGGTAGAAGGTATAAAGAAATGCGGCAATCACGCAGAAGCTGCCAGAGACGGGGCCAATGAGTAATACGCCGAGAGGCTCTGCCGCACTGCGACCATAGGCTGACAGCAGAAAACTGAAAATAGCTGCGCTGGCAGCATAGACCCATTTAGTCAGAAGACCCTGTACACCGTAATACATAGCGGCGCGATTGGCGCCTGTGCGGGCTTCATCAAGGTCGATTAATTGACCGAGTATGACAGTAGGAAGAATCATCAGGCCAGCTATGGGGAATCCTTTGATAATCGATAAGCCGACAATGACCATCAGGTTAAGTTGATCGCCGGGGCCACCGGGTATGCTGGGATGAAGAAACCCGTACGGAAACAAAGGTATCCCGAGTAGGAAAACAGTGCCTACCAGTGTTGCTTTGGTTCCGAACCGGGCAACGATCCGGTCGATGACAATAAAGCCTATGATGATGCCCGGTAACATGGCCAGTGAGAGTTGGGCTGCAAAACCCTCATCGCGACCTAATATGACTCGGGCAAAGTAGGGTACTGCTGGCCCGCTCAAAGTTATCCCTAGGATGAAAACAATTTGGGCGGATAGGTAGATGAGAAAAGGGCGATTCGACAGCGTCTTGGTTAACGCTTCGCGCATGTTCATTGATGAGTGAACAGAGGAGAAGGCCGCTTCATCTACGGCCAGTATAGGACAGATACTGAACAGGAATGACGCTATACAGGAGATAACGACTATCGTCTGTAAGGCAGTGGTAGCATCCATGCCCTGATCCTTCAACACATCAACGCCAGCCAGCCAGAGTACTCCGAACGCCATGATAATAGGACCACCAATGACTGCCCTTAGTTTGGACAGCTCGACCCGGTCCTGTTCAGTTTTTGCGATCTCTGGAATCAAGGCCAGGTAAGGTGCGACATATATGGTGAAAAAGATGTAATACAGGGCAAGCATCACGGTGAGGTAGACAAACACACTGAAGCTGCCAGGCTCACCAGGAGGAAAGAAAATGAGCCCGGGAATCACTGACATGGGAACAATTCCAACAATCAGGAAAATTCGTCGCCGTCCTAGTCTCGAATGAGACTTGTCCGAGTAGTGGCCAACAAAAGGATCAGCGAGAGAATCGACGATGCCGCCGATAATCCGGGCCAGGCCATAGGCGGTTAAAACACCGAGAAAAATTTCTTCACTGACCCATGCCTGTAGACCAGCGCCTTCTGGAGGGAGGTAAAAGTAAATTCCGATTGATACTACTACTGAACCGGTTATCTGCCAGCCAGGCGTGCCCAGCGCAAAGAGCACTCTTTGCCGGAAGGTTAGATGCCCAAGCAGGGGATGCTCTTTCATTTGACGCTATCTCTGGCTCAGCCAACGGCTAGGGTTATAACATATTTGCTATTGGTATCCGAATACGGCGCAGGTGGCGGCTAAAGTCAGCCTAAATCAGATCGAATGTTTATAGCCTATTGTTAGTGCAACCCCGTGTT
>JABIZD010000005.1 GCA_018666555.1 Gammaproteobacteria bacterium | reverse complement strand
GCGTCTTCAGGGTTAATGTACAAAGCCCCGTTCCGGTCTTTGCGGCGCCAGTCTGGATTGCGGATAATAGTATTGGCGGTAAACGCACGTCGTTCTCCTGCGGATAGCAGAAACGGGAATTCCGTTGACGTTTCTTCGGGTTGCTCAACGTTTAAATTTGCAGCGTCTAGCAGCAGTTCTGGTAATGCTAATTCAATTTTACTGCCAGGGACCCGGGCCCAGACATCAGACCAGGTTTCCGTGCTCACCACGGCGCCGCTATTTGCAGTTAAAAGGTAATCAAAAAATGCATCTCCAAGTGAGCCGTTTTCAGCAGATAATCCTAGCGCTCGGATTTGGCTATCGTTGGTTCCCGCATATTGTTGGCATACCGCCCATAGTGCGGCAGCATTTTGCATCCCATCTGGCAATGCAGGGCCTAAAGTTCGATAAAGTAAAATCGCTGCAAATCTTCCTATAGAGGGGTTTTCGGCTAGTTTGCTTAGTAGCGCTTGTTGAAAACCGGCTCGTCCTGAAGCGGATAATATAGCCTTAAGTTCCTCTTCAATGCCTTCTGGCAGCATATTCATGGCCTGCACCAGACGCATGTGTATTTCGCCTTCATCTAATGGACCTTCGGGCGCCTTGAAAATCGGTTTGCGGATATGGAAGTAATTATCAGGGAATTCAAAATTAAAAAAAGTGGCTTCAGCTTTTTCATATTGGCTGGTCGCCGGTAAAACATAATCTGCCTGGCGTGCGGTTTCGGTCATGGCAACATCAATGACGACGCTACATTCAAGTGTTCGCATTGCTTCACGCCACTGTCTACTATCGGCCAGGGAATGCACAGGATTGGCCGACTCGATAATCATCGCGCGGTAGTGATCTGGATGATCGGCGAGAACTTCTTCAGCTATGACATTGCAGGGTACTAAGCCGGAAATGATGCGTGCGCCGACCACCGGGCTAACCCCTGTTTGGTTTCCGGTTCCTAATGACCCAAGGCCATTGGCAGTATAGTGTGTTCCTGGTTTAGCAAAGTTACCGGTCAGAACCCAGAGCAGGCGTTGTAGATAACTTACCAGGGTGGAATGTCGGTTCATCTGTACACCGAGGTCTTCTAAAACAGCGACACTGTCAGCATTGGCAATGAGTCCAGCCGTCGAGCGGATAATATGTTCTTCGATGCCGGATTTCGTAGCACAGTCACTGACATCTGTTTCTATAAAGGTATCGATTACAGCGCTGAGTCCTCGTGTGTTCTGCTCGAGCCAGTTCTTATCAGCAAGATCTTCCTGCACGATTGTGGCGATCATGCCGGCAAGTAACCAGGCATCCCTGGCTGGTTTTACGGCCAGGTGGATGTCCGCTAAATTCGCTGTCTCCGTGCATTTAGGGTCGATAACGATCATGGTTCGTTCTGGGTCTTTGGCAATCTCACGCAGTGTTATGCGAGCGCGCTGGATGCCATGGGCTTGCCAGGGATTCTTGCCGAGAAAGATCGTCACCTGGGCATGTTCAAAATCGCCATGGGGCCATTGGCCAAACATACGAGTAGCTACCCAGAATTCACCAGTTTTTTCCTGGGCAATCGCGTTAGATCTATATTTCACCCCCAATGCTGCCAGGGTAGCACCGCTATAAGCTCCCGGAAGATGGTTGCCTTGGCCGCCACCACCGTAGTAGAAAATCTTGTCGCCGCCATGGGCGTCACGAATTGCAGTCATTTTTGCGGCAATCTCCTCTACCGCTGTTTGCCAGTCGATGGCATCGTAACCACCCAATTGGTTTCGTCGCATGGGTGTTAATAGTCGGTCTGAGCGATTTTGGTAATAATCAAGGCGAGAGGCTTTATTGCAAACGTAGCCCCTCGAAGCTGGGTGGTTGTCGTCGCCTTTGGTTCTGGCAATAGACTGGCCATCTGCGCTCAACTGGACTTTGATACCACAATTGAGTGTGCACAGGATACAGGCTGTAGATTTCCATTCAGCTTGACTGTTTTTTGTTTCAGAGACCTTGTTCATTTTTGATGTGGTTTCCAGGTTGTTGGCATCATTGTGGTGAGTGATGCCATTGCAAAATCCTATGTTGGTCGGAGCCATATCGATACTTTAACCAACAGCTTTAACAGGCGATCCTTTGCTGGTAACACAGACGCTATGCCACTAACACAGTCGCTATGACACTAACAGACTTGTCTTTGTTAAGGGTGAATAGACCATACCGATAGAAGATGGGTCAAGTAGTCGTCTAAACACTAGCCGGAAGCTCCAGTGTGATACCAAATCAGTGAGGCCGCCTGTGAGAGACTAACCTGAGGTTAAATACCTCAGTTTAATCACAAGCCGGTTTCAAAGTCCGAAAGTTTGGCTGAGGTGGTTTGCAGTTGATTCGAAGGTGGTCAGCTTGCCGGACAGTATGCTGATCATTGATTTCGGTGGTCGTGATCGAATTTACCTTTATTTTAACTGCGGTTCGGCGTTGCTCAGGTTATATCGGTCTGGCGGGTGTATAGGTGTGCCAGGAGTAGCTGTATTTGTTGTCTCATTAGCAAACATGCGAGACTGAGGATTATTCATAAGTGTGAGCAAAGAATAGCCAATGACTGAAACGGAAACGGGTGGCTACCAGGCGGTGTTTGAACACGTTCAGCAGCTGATCAAAGCCAGAAAATTCGAGCTTGCCCTCGAACAGGTCGAGGCCATCCTTGAAGTGCATTCCAGGGATGCCAGGAGCCACTATCTGAAAGCCGTGATACTGCGTCACTTGGGTCGCCATGAGGAGGCCGTTGAATTGCTTCTGAATCTGGCTAAAGGGACTCGCGACGTCGCCGTGATACAACAGGAATTGGGGCAGGCGCTGCATGCTGTTGGCCGAATCGATGATGCGATCGAAGCACTAAGAAAGGCCCTGCACTTAAACCCAGCGCTCGCTGCCAGCTGGCGCCTGTTAGGCCAGTCGCTCCACAGCGAAGGGGAAGCTCAAGAGGCCGATCACGCGTTTCGCCAAGCTCTCGCGCATAGCCACCCGCACCCGGCTATCGTTAAGGCCGTTGATCTGGTTCAGCAGGAGCGTTATGGGATGGCTGAGGGCATTTGTCGGGATTACCTCATACGCAACCCAGAAGATGTCACGGTGATTAGACTGCTTGCCGAGATAGGCATCAAGCTCGGTATCAAAGGCGACCCGGAAATCCTGCTGGAGGACTGTTTACGTATCGCGCCTGATTTTCATTTGGCGCGCAATACCTACGCCAATGCATTGAGCGAAGCGCAAAAATATAGCCAAGCTTTAGTAGAAATTGACTATCTTGAAAAAGCAGAGCCTCAAAATTTTTCACACAGTATCCTGGCAGCTTCGATAGAGGTCATGGTTGGCAATTACGAAGCAGCTGTAAAGAGATACGAGATTCTAACGCAACAATTTCCTCGTCATGCGCAGCTCCACAATAGCCACGGCCATGCGCTTAAAACAATTGGCCGTCAGGCAGACGCAATAGCGGCCTACCGCCGGGCAATATCGGTCAAAGAGACCTTGGGTGAGACCTATTGGAACTTAGCAAACCTTAAAACCTTTCGCTTTGATCCTGTTGACGTGGACAGGATGCGAGCACTCATCGCTAAAGACGAAACTACCCCTAAAGATTACTACCACTTGTGTTTTGCATTGGGGAAAGCGCTGGAAGATCGAGGAGAATTTGATGACTCCTTTGGGTACTATGTCCTAGGCAATGAGCGGAAACAGCAGCAGGAAGGCTACCAAGCCGATGATACGACTAATGACATTAATGCCCTGATTTCGCACTGTACGCAGTCTCTTTTTGAAACCAGGCCGACAACAGGTAACCAAGCGGCGGACCCAATTTTTATTGTTGGCTTGCCGAGATCAGGCTCGACTCTGCTGGAGCAGATCCTGGCAAGTCACTCCATGGTCGATGGAACCTCAGAGCTTCGGGAAATGGTCGCCATTGCGCGGCGTCTTGGCGGCAAACGCAATCGTGACGATAAATCCCTGTATCCAGAGATCCTTTCTGATTTAACACCAGCCCAGTGTCTGGAGCTGGGCCAAGAATATATCGAGTCGACTCGTATCCAGAGGGGAAGCGCCCCTTTCTTCATTGATAAAATGCCGAATAACTTCCAGCACGTTGCGCTCATTAGCCTCATCCTGCCAAACGCTAAGATTATTGATGCGCGGCGTCATCCTTTAGCGACCTGTTTCAGTGGCTTCAAGCAATTGTTCGCAGCAGGCCAGACGTTTACTTATGGGCAGACCAATATCTCGCGTTATTTCAGTGACTATGCCCGCCTGATGGCGCACTGGGATGAGGTTCTTCCGGGCAAGGTACTTCGAATTGAGTATGAGCAGGTGATTGCCGATGTCGAAACCCAGGTGCGGCGTATGCTCGATTATTGCGGGTTGCCATTTGAGGAAGCATGCTTATCTTTTCACGAGACCCGCCGAGCAATTCGTACCGCCAGTTCTGAACAGGTCAGACAACCGATCTATACTGATGCACTGGAGCAGTGGCGGCATTATTCTGCTCACTTGGAACCTATGCGGGCTGAACTATCGCATTGGATCAGTGAGCATCATAATGTAGACTGACGTGTTCAAACTAGAGCATTTATTGCTGCTAGCAGGTAGAATTACTGCTTTCTGGATGCTTTAATGTAAAGATCCGAATAAGGAAAGGGGAAAGTACTCACCTGCATTGCGAGTGCGACTTGGGGATTAAGGCGGTAAAGATTTCTTAAAACCCTTCATTGCAACTATTCATTGCAACTATTCATTGAAATAATGAGTTAAGAATTAATAAAGGGTAATTTAAATGACTAAAGTATTAACGAATAAGCCGCAGTTTATTGTCAAACCACTGGCTATTGCGGTGGCGCTCGCAGCTGTCGGCGGCCAGAGTGCGCTTGCCGAGGAACAGTACTCGATAGAAGAGATTATTGTATCTGCGACACGACGTAATGAGAGTGTCCAGGATGTTCCAATGAGTATCGATGTGCTGGGAGAGGCGGAGCTGGAGAATAATGGTGTTGGAGATCTTGAAGATTTTGCCCATCTTATTGCATCCCTGAACTACGTCACCCTAGGTCCTGGTACCGGTAATGTTTATATGCGAGGGATCTCCAGTGGTGGCGAGAGCCTGCTGGGTGCAACGCCGAATGTGGCGGTCTACATGGATGAGCAGCCAGTAACGGCGGTGGGTTCATTTTTGAATCCGCATATTTATGATGTTTCCCGGATTGAAACATTGGCAGGCCCTCAAGGTACGTTGTACGGTGCTAATGCGCAGGCAGGCAGTATTCGGTTTATTACTAACAAACCAATACCGGGCGTTTTTTCTGCAGGCTATGACCTGGAAGTGAACTCAGTTTCAGAAGGCGATACGGGTAATCTTATCGAAGGTTTCGTTAACATTCCGATCGGTGATAGGGCTGCTATTCGGATTGTCGGTTACCGCAAGGACGAAGCCGGTTACATCGACAATGTTCCTGGTACTCATACGT
Source organism: Gammaproteobacteria bacterium (assembly GCA_018666555.1). GTDB lineage: Bacteria > Pseudomonadota > Gammaproteobacteria > Pseudomonadales > Azotimanducaceae > UBA9926. The sequence continues at coordinate 12,712 of JABIZD010000005.1, read as the reverse complement.
TTGACTTATCTGGCATCCGTAACGGCTGGCAGACTGGTGGTGACCCAGGTCTAATGGCATTGTCGGCAGATAAGACTATCGACAACGCTGATTATGTCCAAGAAGATTTCAACACAGCCGAGACCACCGGTGGCCGAGTAGCGTTGCGTGTCGACCTCAATGAAAATTGGACGGTCACAGCCAGTGTCATGCGCCAGGAATTGGAAGCGAAAGGCGTCTGGGATCATGATCCAACCGATGTCGGTGACCTAGAGGTGGTTCGCTTTCAGCCTGATACCAATGATGACGAATGGACACAATCAGCGCTAGTCGTTGAAGGTAAGATCGGTGATATGTCGCTGACTTATGCTTACTCCGACCTTGAGCGTGAGTCATATCAAAATGCTGACTATTCCCTCTATTCTGATCCCAGTAATGGTTCGCCTGGTTACGTAGTCAGTTACTACGCTTGCTATGTCGCGCGCTTTGGGGTCTGTGCTGATCCAACGCTGCTATTTACAGGAGATCAAGAATGGGCAAGAGAAAACCATGAAATTCGACTCGTGTCGGACCAGGAGCAGCGAGTTAGATGGATAGTCGGTGCATTTTATGAAGAAGCCAGTCACGATTTTGATCTCGACTGGCATGTCCTAGGACTCGTTGAAACAGACGTTGATCTGACTGGGCTGGACGTGCCGGCCTGGGTGGAAGGGCCGGACATCTATTGGACGACGGATCAATTGAGGTCCAACAAAGAAATCGCATACTTTGGTGAGATTTCCGTAGATTTCACGGAAAGTCTAACTGCTTCGTACAGCGTGCGCTATTTTGATTATGAGTCATCTCTTTTGGGATTCTCAGGCACTTTCTGGTGGCCTTCCAGGTATGGTCCTCGTGGTGATACAGAATTCAACAATGATCTGAAAATTGACGAGTCGGACAGTGTAAATAAATTCAACCTGTCTTATTCAATTAATGACGATTTAATGGTTTATGGTACCTACTCAGAAGGGTATCGCCCTGGAGGCCTTAACCGATTGAGTGTGACGGCGATCGCCGGTGCCTATCAGGCAGACATCCTGACTAGCCATGAGATTGGTATGAAAGGGACGTTTGTTGATGGCCGTTTACGTCTGAACGCTGCTTACTATACCCAGGAGTGGGATGACTTCCAGTTGTCGAAGATTGATACTTCCGTTTCTGTGCTTACTCTTACAGATAATGTCGGTAACGCTGAAAGTGACGGACTGGAGATTGAAGGCTCTTTCCTCATAACTGAAAACTGGGATATAAATTTTGGTTTGTCGGCGATTGATTCGGTGCTGAACGAAAGTTATTGGGTGAACCCTGCGGCTGAAGCCGCTGGCTTAGCGCCCAATGCCCCTGCAGGGAACGAGTTGCCACGGGTACCGGATTTGAAATGGAATCTAGCCACCCGCTATAACTTTGAACTGATGGGTATGCCTGCGTTTATTCAGGGTTCCTATACTTCGGTAGGCGAATCATACAACTTATTGTATGACATCGACCCGGTTTCACGTACCCGTAAAAAGCAAGATGGCTATCAGGTTGGTCATGTTGCCTTGGGTGTTGAACAGGACCGCTGGTCTGCTGAGCTTTTCGTTAAGAATATCACTGATGAACGTGGTGAAGTATTTATCAACGGTGCGACTTACGATCAGCGTATCACCACGGTTCGTCCCAGGACGATTGGTCTAAGGTTCCGCCACAAGTTTGACTAATGACCATTAAGAACCCTGGCTGGTCAAGATGATTTATGGGGCCATTTGTAGTTGGGGATAATCAAGGGTTCAATTGTTAAACAAAAAAAACCGCGTCTGATGGCGCGGTTTTTTTTTGCCGTCATTTTATTTTGGAAGCATATTGATCGGGATTTAGTCTGTCAGATCGTTAAGACTAGATTATTTGGTTTGCGCATTTGTGGGCTTTAATCCACACCTATCTAGAGTTCGATTTGGAGTCACCAGGGATGATCTATAGTGCTGATGGGATATCCACGCTTTTCTGGCTTGGATTGGTGGTGCTGTTTTGTGTTGGGAAGATAAATTTAAGGTCTCAGGTTGGAGTGTTGGAGATTCCGTCTTGACTCTCGTTGGCAAACATCGGCTCGGTTTCCGGGGGCTCATTCGTCGGGGTGTTTCTGGTTGAGTGTCGTACTTCAATTAATATATTGAGGCTGAATGCTCGATATTAACATTATAAGCCAATAATTTGACATTATAAGCCAATTGATTGACATTATAAGCCAAGCATTATGATTAAAGTCGGCTTGCCATGCCAAATCAAAATTATAGTAGGTCTGCGTTAGTAAAATGGTTGGTGAATCACCTTCAGCAGACGACTGAAATCAATCAGGATGAAATCCTGCATGTGTTGGCGATGCAGCCGAGTGATCTAGAAAATGTTTTGGGTCGGCTGTCTATGCCGAAATACCTAGCGCTTCTCAACTGGGCGGCACTTCGAACAGGCAGTGCTGACTTCGGAATAAACCTGGCATCGCAGATTCCCAATGGTTTGCCGGGTTCCGTGGGATGTGTCATGAGTCATATAGCAACATTGCGGGAACACTTCCAGTTCCTGCATCGATTTGGTGTGGATTTCCAAGATGCAGTGCGCTTTACCTTTGTCGAGGGGCCCATCAGCGGTCGATTGGAATATAAATTAGTACCTACCGGTGGCGTGAACAGCCGCCACGACAGTGAATATACCCTGGCTTCGTTGGTGGGTCTTTTTCGGCGTTATGTCGGCAACCAATTTGTCCCAATTCAGGTGAGCTTTACGCATGCTGAACCGACCCAGGTAGCTGAGCATCAGCGAGTATTTGGATCAGAAGTACATTTTGAGCAACCCGTTAATGCGATCTACTTTGCTAGTTCATTACTGCAGACTGGGGTCAGCAATGTGAATCCGTCGCTACTGGTTTCGTTGCAGACCCACCTGGGACAGATACTCCACGAATACAAAAGAGAGGGGACTCTTATCAGTCGAGTGCGCTTTTTTATAGCTGCTAAGTTATGTTCTAGAACCTGTGTAGTGGAAAATGCTGCCGTGTACTTACTTTTTTCACAGCGTTCATTGACTCGGCACCTGCAACGCCAAGGGACCAGTTTTCGAAAATTAAAACAAGGTGTACTGGCAGAAGTGGCAAAATGTGCACTTGCTGAATCAGACGCCAGTGTCGTTGAGATATCCAAGCACCTCGGATTCTCTGAAACCAGTGCTTTCGACCGCAGCTTTCGGAAACTGACGGGTTACACGCCATTACAATATCGCGACCTGCAGAGGTGTTAGAGACTGCGTTAGAGTCGTCCCTATTTTTGCCCGTGGGAATTCTTGCCCAGCATTAATCAGGCAAGCCAGGGATGCCAGTTGCAGGATCGTATGAGAAGTCGGTCTGAACCGGTAATGTTAAGAGAACTGCATCTTTGATAAAAATCCCGATTGTTAATATCTTTGTTGAATTTCGAGTGAACCTGTAAAAGATCGTTCTTTTTTCGTACTATCTCATTACCAGTGGGTGACGCGACTTGGTTTGACCATCGACTGAAAACTAATTACGAAAACAAGGCTATTAGAATATGAACCTCCATACTTTCAGCGTTTTTAAAATCCTCATACCGGTATTGCTGCTGTCGTTGCTTGGTGCTTGTGCCAGCAAGGTTACTTACCAGGAAGACTTTAATTCCAGCGAGGATTTTAGTGGCTATAAAACCTATAGCTGGCATGCTCCAAACGAACACAATGCGGCTACGAAAAATTATCTGAATAATGACATTGTTGATCAGCGAATTCATGAAGATATTGATGCCCAACTCAATAGTAAAGGTTTCACTGAGGTGGCCGATGATCAGGCCGATTTCTTTGTTAACTATACCGTCACGGTTGCAAATGATCTGGAAGTGAAAACCTACAACACTTACAACACGGATTATCAAGCTTGGGGCTATGGGAATTTTCATGGCTATCGAGGAAATTTTGCCTCTCCCTATCGTTATTACGGTGTTAATTACCCCATTGTGCAAACAGGCAGTAAGGAAAAATACGTGTATCACAAAGTGGGTACGCTAGTGATTGATATTGTTAATGCTAAAAACGGCAAGTTAATCTGGCGCGGCACAGCAGAAGGTTCTTTGGATAAGTCAAAAGTCACTGCTGCAGAGCGAGATGAGAAGCTGGCAACGGTAATCGAGAGGACGCTGCATGATTACCCACCACAGGCGGCTGATAGTCCTTAAGGGATAAATCTTGCAACTTATCTGAAAGCTTGCTATCGATCGCTTTATTGGCTAGAAAGGCAGTGATAAGTTGGCTATATGGAGACTGATGACCCAACCGCTTTCAAAGCTATGTCCACAAGCTCATTGGTTCGGCTTACTGCCTGATAAGGACATTTGTACTGCGAGTTACATCCAATTATCGTTGCGAGCGAGATTTTAAACTCAGGGGAACAATAGATGACTACTGTCGCTGTAAAAGAAACAGTTGCTGCCGATGCTGAAGCAGTTTGGAATATTCTTAGTGATTTTGCTGGCATCAAAATCGGTGGGCCGATCACGGATTTTCAGATTGAAGGCGAAGGCGTTGGCGCGATACGTACAATTACCATGGGAGGTGGCAAGGTGATTGAGCGTCTGGAAACGTTTGATTCAGTTGGGCTGACCTTCAGTTATGTTATTACCAATCAGGATAGTTCATTACCGGTCACCAATTATGCATCGATTGTGAAGATTACGTCCGAAGGTCCAGGCGCCTGCAGCGTTGAATGGACTGGTACATTTGAGCCTCGCGGCGTACCCGAAGAGCAGGCCCAGGCAATCATTAATGGGATTTATACGGGCAGTATCCAGCGTGCTCGCAAGACTCTGGTGGGCTAAACAGCGATCCCGCATAAAACAGAACCGCCATGATCCCAGAAAGGGTGTTATTCGTTTGCTTAATCTCTCTCTTATTAGCCGGTCTCCTGCCTGCCAGGCGGATCATTTGATCTCAGTGAGCGGGCTTCAATTGTTGCTGTCGTGCCTTCACTATAGGTGGCTGGAAGTCGAACTAACGCGAATTGACAACGAAACGCTTCGCGTCTAGTCTGATCAGATACTGATATGACCGAATAGTCATACGAGGCTAAAGTGCCAAAAGCGACTTACTTCAATCTCAAAGAATCAAAACGGATAGCGATCGAGGAAGCTGCGACCCGAGAATTCGGCACCTACGGATTTTACGGAGCTCGACTGAACCGTATTGTCGCCCGTGCTGGAATCGCCAAAGGTAGTTTCTACCAGTATTTTGATCATCTCGAAGATCTCTATTTTCACCTGTCGGAGCTATATGTAAATCAAAAACTGGCGCTTATATATGAAGTACTTAGCAAACATGATGAAGCTGATTTTTTTACAAAATATCGCCTAATCTGTAAGGCGAGTGTGTCCTTTACTAAAAGCGTCAGTGACGATGTGTTATTGATGAGTGAACAGATGGGCCCTGATCATCATCGGGACGCTGATCCGCGTGATCGGTTTCGTAGACGCAAGGAAGAAGAGCTGTTTAAACCCCTGATTGCCAAGGCGATTGACCAGGGTGAAATCAACTCGGATGCTGACCTTGCCTTCGTCGTTGTGACCAATATCACCTCCATGATTCAGCAATACCTGTCTAGACCAGGAAGCGTTTATGGTGTGGGTGATCTACTTCGAAAACCCCATGAACTGGAACATGCCATCGACGTCTTTATCAATTTTTTGAAGTCAGGCCTGGCCGGTCAGTTTAAGGACATGGAGCACTAGCATGGCGCCGACACTATTTTCCTTTAGTAGTCCAAAATTGCCCAAGCAAAGTGAAGTCGGCGGTAAAGCTCTCAGCCTGATTAGTTCCACGCTGGCGGGATTACCTGTCCCAAGGGGACTGGCTTTGAGTGTTGCCTTTTTCCAACCATGGACTGAGTCGATCAAATCAGGCAGTGATTGGCGAGCTTTGCTGGAGAATCCAAGCAGGGAGCATTGTGATGCCGTTAAAGCGATGGCTCAGCAGCTTACCTTCACTGAAGAGCAAAGATACCAGCTCAATGCTGCCATGATGGAACTTGAGGGTGTCAGCATATTTGCAGTGAGGTCCTCGTCTCCGGAAGAAGACTTGGAGGGTAGTAGTTTTGCCGGAATGTACGAAACCTTTCTAGGTACGAGACGAGATCAACTGGAAGGCAACATTGCCAAAGCATACGCATCGATGTTCGATTTCCGAGTGATGGAATATAAAACCCAGAATGGGCTTGAGCTGGAAAGCAGCTGTATCAGTATCGTAGTCCAGCAACAGGTTGCCAGTGATATCAGCGGTGTTGGCTTTTCGTTGAACCCCTTAAACAATTGCTATGACGAGGCAGTGATCAACGCCAGTTTTGGACTGGGCGAGGCCATCGTTAGTGGCATTGTCACGCCAGATAATTATGTGATTGAGAAAGTCAGCATGGAGCTTCTGGAAAAAACGGTCAACAATAAAGCTATTGCACTGAAGCTGGCAGATAAAGGAGGCATTGAGCAATTTGAAAATCCTCTGCCAACAGCACAGGCACTGACTGATTCCCAGATAATGTCATTAACTGAATTGATTAAGCTGTGCGAGTCGCATTATCAATTCCCCGTTGATATCGAATGGGCATTTGAAAACGATACATTGCATTTGTTACAAGCCCGGCCCGTTACTGGCTATGTGCCACTGTTTCCCGAGTTACGCACCCTGCCTGGTGAGCCAAAGCGGCTTTATATGGACATTATGCCGCTCACCCAGGGATTTGATGCACCGTTATCGGTCTTGGGTGGTGATATCTGGGCCATGGTGTTGGATCGTCTCAAGCAGGGTTCTTTTCCGGCTGGCGAGGATGGTTACCTGCTCAATCTGCATGGCAGGCAATACTTCCTGCTGCATAATTTATTTAAAGGATTGGGTAAAAAACTCGGCGCAAGGATTCTTAGTAGCTACGACAATGCTTTTGAGGGACGTGAAGAAGAGACTTATCGTGAGTATATAGCTCAGAATGTAACCAGTTTGATGAAACAAGGTAAGAAAGCGCAACTGCGTATGATTTTCACCATGTTGCCGGCCATGGTGAAGGTTATCTTGAATCCGGTTAAGCGGGCGGAGGAATTTGAAGATGTTGTCCATGGGTTAATGCGGAAATTCAAGGCTCTGGAGAATGATCGCCTCTATAACGAACTGGTGGATTCTGTTTTTGATGCCTTTCAGGAGGTGATTGAGAAGATGATTATTTTCGTGCCGGGTTTATTGGCGGACCGGAAAGTAACCAAAATGTTTGCTGGCACGGAAGTTGAAGACCTGGTTGATTCGGTTCTCATGGATGTGCCGAGTAATCCTACCAGTGCGATGGGGCATGCTATGTTCGCCCTGGCGAGTTTTGAGGATTTTAAAGCCACCATTGATGCTGGAGAATTTGAACAGAGGCTGGCAGAACGGAATTACTCACCGGGTTTTCTGTCGGCTTGGGATGACTATCACTACAAGTATGGTGAACGCGGTTTCAAGGAAATTGATGTGGCGTCCATGCGCATGTACGAAAAGCGCTCGGAGTTTTTTGCTCAGCTCAAAAGTATAAACCTTGAAGAGAATCAGATGTTAAGGGTGAAAGCCCGCAAGCAGGAGGCACTCACGCGAATGCAGGCGGTGGCGAACAAGAAAGGTAAGCTGAAAGCATTTAACAAAGCGGTAGACACCATTAATCTTGTTTATGGTCATCGGGAAACGCCAAAGTATCTAGTGGTTATCATGAACGGTAACCTGCGCCGGGTAGCACTGGAGATTGCCGACGAGTTCATAGCGCAAGGACGTTTGCAAAATCGAGAGCAGATCTTTGATTTGCATAAAGAACAGATTGGACAAGCTCAGCAAGATCCCTCTTTGCAGCTCTTGCCATTAATTGAACAAAACCTGAGGCCTTACCAGGCGATGCAGCATGTTAAGCATTATCCTTGCTTTATAGATAGCCGCGGTAAAATTTTTCGAAAAATTAACCTTGCCGAAGATGGTGATCTGGTAGGGCAGGCCGTTTCCAGTGGTGTCGTTACAGGTAAAGCAAAAGTGCTGGCAAGCCCTTATGAAAAACCACTTGAGCCAGGGGAGATACTGGTCACTGTGGCCACGGAACCCGCCTGGACACCCGTCTTTGTGAATGCCTCTGGAGTGGTTCTTGAAGTCGGTGGAGGGCTACAGCACGGCGCTATTATTGCCCGTGAATACGGTATTCCCTGTGTTAGTGGGTTGCCCGGGGTAACCGACATGATTAAAGACGGCGATCTACTGGAAGTAGATGGTACCAATGGTATCGTGAAGATTGTTGAGGCGGCATAATCTGGCTTGGCTGAACAGTATCGATGCCTTTTGCTCTAGTTCGACTTGCATACTATTCACCTGGATCTATACATGGCTAAATCCGGGTGTGGCTATAAATTAAGTTAGCGTTGAGGCTCGAGCTGTTGCCGGCAAGGTTAAGTTAGCAAGGCGTCGGCAGGCAAATCTATTTTAGAATACCTGCCGCATCTCTGTCCCTAGTACCTTGAAACCCAGTTTCTCATAGAAGCCCCTGTTGCCTTCAGTGGTTGGCACCAGGTACAGGCCTATTTCAGCGCAGCCACGTCGCTTGGCGTCATCAATGGTTCGCTGTACCAGCAGGCGGCCCAGGTTCAGTCCCCGAGCAGTCTCATTGACGATGAGTTCTTCGAGTTCGCAGTATTCGCCGCCATAGCGTAACGCTAGATTGTAAGACACGCTGGCGCAGCCGAGGATTCCGTCTTCATTCTCGGCAACGATGATGGCGCCACGTTCGTTTGCAAGGTGTGAGGAGTACACATTGTCCCATCGATCGGTGCGAGCTTCACCGGTTAACCTTTCCACCAGCGTATAGATTTGGTCACGGTCGTTTGCGTTAGCAGGTCGGGTCCTGATGCCATTTGGGTTGTTTTCAATCATATTCTGCTTTAGATCCGTGGTGATGTAAGTGGATTAGGGTCTCGCTGCTCTGTATTGACCCTATATAAAAGTAAAGTGGCTGCCAGCCCAATCAGGCAAATTGCCGCTACTGTAAGAAAGAAGTACCGATAGCCTTCCGGGCCGGGGAAACGGTCTATTAGCACTCCACCGAGAAGAGGCATGAATATGTCCGGTGTGAAACCAACCACTGAAATAATGCCAGCAGCTGTTCCTGTCACCACGACGGGTATAGAGCTTTCCTCCAGCAATGCGAAGTAGATTCCACGCATAGCGAAAATGGCCAATGATGCGATGGCAACATTGATAATCATGACCGGTAACAGGGAGGGTAGTCCCGGCAGTATTGCGAACAGGGTAAAAGAGGCGAACAGCACAATGAACAAACAAGCGATGGACCTGGCAATACCGAATTTGTCTGCAATAAATCCGGCGCCGAGGGCCGCTATCGGCTTCATCCATAGTTTGCCAACGCTGAGTACCGCGGCCATGGTGACGCTCATTAAGAAAATGTCGGATGAATATGATGTAAACCGAAATGTACCCCAATAAGCGCAGTAACCGGAGAGAATGACAATCGATATTAACCAGACGGTTGGCATTTTTAGTACTGCAAGGACTTCTTTTATACCGACTGTGGGCTGATTTTTTGCGATATTCTGGCCGCCGGCGGCATCATCAATGGTAAGCCAGGCAAGGATACCAAGCCCGAGAATCAGTACAGAGAACTGTACGATTACCATTGAAAGTGCAAATGTATTGCTGCCCAGTAGGCCGAAAACAGCAAGAATCGCCATCGAGCTGAGTACTTCACCAAAGCCGCGGCCGGTTTCAAGGACGCCAAATGCTTTGCCTTGCTCGGTTGCAGGCGCCCAGTTCCGGGTAACTCGAATCATCGATCCCCAAAACAGAAGTGTGATGGTAACGCCCCACAAGGCGTGTAGAGCCAAGCTGATTGTGTAACTGGGGAAGGTGGCGAAGTACAATCCGGAGCTACCGGTGAGAAGTAATGAAGAAGTGAGTAGAATGCGGGGTGAAATACGGTCGGCTAACCATCCGCCAGGCGCATAGGAAAGCATGGCTGTTATGCCAAATGCGCTGAGTAATGATCCGACTTCAGCATTATTAAGGTGTAAGGCATCAGCCAGTGGCTTGTAATAAACTTCCTGGAGAAAGGGTAGGTAAAATATCACGCCACCAGATAGGCTTAGCACAGCCATGATCACCCAGCGACGGATTGTAGTGGTGTGTGTTGTCAATCGCAGTGCCCTGCTCGTATCGACGCACCGATAAAATTACAGATAAGCCTTTCTGCATGAATAGCCGTAATGCCGCCAATGTCCTTTTTTGGTGCTATTTCGACTAAATCCATGCCAACGACGCGGCCTTTATTAACGAGGCCGTGTATGAGTTTCCGGGTTTGGACCCAGTTTAGACCGCCGGGTGTCTGGGCCATGACTGCTGGCATTATTGTTGGGTCGAGCCCATCAGCATCAATTGTTAAGTAAAAAGGCCCCTGACCTGGAATTCGGTCGAGTACTGCCTGCATACCTATGTCGTGCAATTCATAAGCCGATATTAAATCAGCTCCATAGGCGAGGGCAGCCTCGACTTCGGCTTCGCGGGCACTGCCAATGCCGCGCAACCCTATTTGTACGATGTGCTTAATCCAGGGCATTTCTGATGCACGCCGGATCGGGCTTGAATAACCCAGTGTTTCACCGTTTACTTCATGACGCCAGTCTAGATGTGCGTCGACGTGTACAAGCGTGATCGATTCGCCCAAAACTTCAAGTGCGCGCAGCACCGGAATGGGGACGCCATGGTCACCGCCAAGGGAGATGAGTATAGTGCCACTAGAGAGTATTTTTTGTGCGGCAAGCTCGGCGTCGCGGTAATGCGCTTTGTGATCCGCTGCATCGGCGTTGACATTACCACAGTCAGCGATCCTGATATCCTTGCCAGCTAATAAAGGACCACCGAGGTCCCAGTCGAAGTGGTTTTTAGTGTAATCGATGTCTGCCGTGGTCGGCGCGTTTCGGATGATATCAGGGGCGGTACTTTGGTCATTGGCCATTGATGATGGCTCATAGGGCATACCAAATGGGATCCCGAGAATAGCAAAATCAGCCTCTAATTCATCGAGCTCTGAAGTAAAAGGAAAGTTGAGGAAGGTTCGTCCTTGATTTCCAGGCCGTGCTGTTAAATTCTTTGGCATTGTTCTAATCCGTTCAAGTCGTGATTTGTAGATTCCTCCTACCGTAACACTATAGACAATATTCTCGTGCTGTGGGTAGAGCCTGGGTCATTTTAATGAGTCTGGCGGGGGCTTTGGTTTTTTAATAGAAGTTTCAGTTATCGATTAGTCGCTGCGCTTGACTTACCGAATGCAGACGCCAGGTATATCTATCTGGCTCGCTTCTACCTATTTTTTTGTTGTGCGAGGCATTTGTTCGAGGCTCGAGATAATATACCCTGAATGCCAGCGAATTAATTCATAGCGGTGCAGAGGCTCTTTGATGAGGCGCTACAGTTAATTTAAAATTGCTGGATGCAAAGCTATTTACTGGCCTGTAAAAGAATAGGTTTTTCCTTATCCTGGCTTGACGGCGTTGGATCTAGGCGTTATTGGTACGACCCAAAGCAGAGGCTAGGATGGATGTCGGTCGGCAACATGGTGACAAGTAGTGTGTTAATGTGGCCTGGTCGTGTTGATTTCCAATCACGAATGGAATTAACAATCTTAACCGGCTCTACAGCGTCGTTGCGAAAAACTTTTATTCGAAACCGATAGATTTAACATGGCATCAGAAGACCATAAGTTGTTTTCAAAACCGTCATATCAATGGTACGTAGTGGTGCTTTTGACCATCGTCTATGTGTTCAATTTTATTGATAGGAATATCCTGGCAATCCTCGGGCAGTCCATCAAAGACGAACTACTGATCAGTGACACTGCATTTGGATTTCTTGGTGGAATTGCGTTTGCCATTTTCTACACGTTTATGGGTATTCCGATTGCCCGACTAGCTGATAGGAAGTCACGTAAGACGGTGCTTGCTGTCTGTCTGGCGATCTGGAGCGGTATGACCGCATTGTGTGGTTTGGCGCAGAATTTTTCCATGTTACTGGTCGCTCGTATTGGTGTTGCTATTGGCGAAGCAGGCGGTAGTCCGCCATCGCATTCTATCATTTCGGATTTATTCCCAGTCTCCAGGCGAGCGACTGCGCTTGGTATTTATGCGCTTGGTATCCCAATTGGCTCGGCAGTCGGTTTTCTGGCGGGTGGCTGGATCAATGAGTTTTTTGGCTGGAGGATGGCGTTTTTTTTGGTTGGAGTGCCGGGATTGTTGTTGGCACTTTTTGTTTATCTCACCATACGAGAGCCGCCTCGCGGATTTTCCGATAGAGTCGAGGGTGAGATAGAAGTAAATGATATTAATACCGAGCCGCCGCCTGTGCTGCAGGTCTTAAAATTGTTGTGGTCTAAACGCAGTTTCCGGTATATGTCCATCGGTGGCGCGTTACATGCTTTTGTGGGAAATGGGGTTGGGCTTTATATTCCGATGATGTTTCAGCGGAGCCATGGTCTTGGTACAGGTGAGATTGGTACCTGGCTGTTTGGTCTTGGATTCTTCGGCATGTTAGGTACATTTGGTGCTGGTTATCTGTGCGATCGGTTAGGTGATAGAGACCGTCGCTGGTATATGTGGGTGCCAGGCAT
>JABIZD010000006.1 GCA_018666555.1 Gammaproteobacteria bacterium | reverse complement strand
GTTCTATATCCCGCGAGATCTATGGTAGCGATCTGATTAAGGAAAGACATCGTCATCGCTATGAGGTTAACCCTCACTTTATAGACCAGATGGAACAGGCGGGCCTTAGAGTAGCGGGTACCTCTGAAGATCAATCGTTGGTTGAAGTCATCGAGCTTGTCGATCACCCCTGGTTTGTAGCTTGCCAGTTCCACCCAGAATTCACTTCGACGCCAAGAGAAGGACATCCGCTGTTTACCGATTTTGTTCAAGCAGCGCTGGCAGAAAAGAATGCGCGGTAAATTAAAACGTCAGGGTAGAGAATGACTGGCTCGATAGCGGAGGTTATCCGCTTTAGGCGTTAAATTTTCACTTACATTTGCGATATTTATATGATGGATCTATGTGGTTTTGAAGTAACTGAGAAATCCCCCCTGTTTTTGATAGCAGGGCCCTGTGTCATTGAGTCGGAGCAGTTGACCCTGGACATAGCAGCACAGCTCCGAGACATGTGTGAGGACCTCGGTGTTTTTTACGTCTTTAAAGCCTCTTTTGATAAAGCAAACCGGTCCTCAGAGAAAAGTTACCGTGGCCCTGGCATTGAACAGGGACTCAGAGTGCTGCAACAGGTTAAGTCTGAGATCGGTGTCCCGGTATTAACTGATGTACATGAAGATACACCGCTCAAGGAAGTTGCAGAGGTGGTCTCGGTGCTGCAGACGCCGGCATTTTTGTGCAGGCAGACTAATTATATACAGCAGGTTGCCGCCCTGGGGCTGCCCGTGAATATAAAGAAAGGCCAGTTCCTGGCCCCGTGGGATATGCAGCATGTTGTCAGTAAGGCTCGAGCGACTGGCAACAAGCAGATTATGGTCTGCGAACGCGGTGTTAGTTTCGGTTATAACAACTTGGTTTCGGATATGAGGTCGTTACCGATTCTAAGGCAAACCGGCTGCCCTGTTGTCTTCGATGCGACTCATAGTGTGCAGTTGCCAGGAGGGCAGGGTGCTACTTCAGGAGGCCAAAGAGAAATGGTGCCTGTTCTGGCCAGGGCCGCGGTTGCTGTCGGTGTCCATGGATTGTTCATGGAAACTCATCCTGAACCGGATAAAGCCTTGAGCGATGGGCCAAATTCCTGGCCTTTGGGAATGATGCGGGCCCTGCTAGAAACTTTACTCGAGTTGGATGCCATTGTTAAAAGATAACACTGGCCATGATCTGGATAGATTGGTTGAAGTAGATAAAAAGTAATTGGAGAAATGAGTTGTCGGAAATTGGAGATATAAGGGCGCGAGAAATCCTCGATTCAAGGGGAAACCCAACGCTGGAAGCAGAGGTAGAATTGTTAACCGGTGAGATCGGCATGGCCTGTGTGCCCTCGGGCGCATCAACGGGCTCGCGAGAAGCCGTTGAGTTGCGGGATGGAGATTTGCAACGCTATGGTGGTAAAGGGGTACTCAAGGCCGCCGAGAACGTGAATTCAGTCATACGTGAAAAGCTGCTCGGTATTGACGCAAGAAACCAATCTGAAATTGATCATTTGATGATTGCCCTGGATGGCACCGAAAATAAACAGGTGCTTGGAGCCAACGCGATACTGGCAGTGTCACTGGCCGTCGCGGCTGCGGCAGCTAAAGCTAAGCAGCAGGCGCTTTATGAGCATTATGCGGACCTGGATGGTACCGGTGGTCGCTACAGTATGCCAGTGCCGATGATGAATATCTTAAATGGCGGAGAGCACGCTGATAATAATGTAGATATTCAGGAATTTATGATTCAACCCGTTAGTATGCCAAGTTTCTCCGAAGCCTTGCGTTGTGGCGCCGAGATTTTCCAGGCTTTGAAAGAGGTTTTAAAAAGTAGAGGATTAAGCACGGCAGTCGGTGATGAAGGTGGCTTTGCGCCCAACCTCCAGAGCAATAAGGCAGCCCTGGAAATTATAATGGAAGCGCTGGAAACCACGCCGTACAAAGCCGGAGAGGATGTTTTTCTGGCTTTAGATTGTGCGGCTTCAGAGTTCTGCAGCAACCATCAATATCATTTAGCGGGAGAGGGTAAGCGGTTTTCCAGTAATGAGTTTTCTGATTATCTTGCCTCACTGGTGGATCAGTTTCCAATCCTGTCGATAGAGGATGGCCTTGATGAAAGTGATTGGCAGGGCTGGGAATACCTGACTGCATCGATTGGTGATCGCTGCCAGTTAGTTGGTGATGATTTATTTGTTACCAGCCCTACTATTTTACAGCAGGGTATAGATGCTAAAATCGCTAACGCGATTCTAATTAAAGTTAACCAGATTGGTACCTTAACGGAGACGCTGGAGGCAATCCATGTGGCGCGTAAAGCAGGCTATGCTACCGTCATATCACATCGATCTGGAGAAACTGAGGACACCTGTATTGCTGACCTGGCTGTGGCCACAGGCGCGGGCCAGATCAAGACCGGATCTTTGTGTCGGTCAGATCGAGTGGCAAAGTATAATAGGTTATTGCGCATTGAAGATCGTTGCCAGGCCGTTTATAAGGGGCTGGCTGAGTTTAAGCACTGACAACCAGATGGGGCAAGGCTTTGGCATCTAAATTCATCCTAGTCATTCTCGCGGTAATGACGATTTACCTGCAGTATCGATTCTGGGTCGGAGAAGGTAGCTTCGCCCACGTTAATGCGTTGACTGAACAACTGGATAAGAAACTGGCGGAGAACGAACGAAAAGAACTTCGGAATAAAGTGCTCAAGGCTGAGATTATAGATCTCCGAGAGGGCTTAGATGCCGTGGAAGAACGCGCCAGGACCGAATTCGGGCTTATCAAAGAGGATGAGACGTTCATTCTGCTAGTTAACGATTGAATGCAAGCAGGACGAATATGTCTCTTCTTGATCAGATTATTTGTATTATCCCAGCAGCCGGGCAGGGCCTTAGAATGGGTGCTGCCGTGCCCAAACAATACCTGTCAATTGGCGGTAGGGTCATCCTTGAGTTAACTCTGGATGCGCTGGCTGCCTGCCAGCCAAGGGAAATGATCGTTGCCTTAAACGATAATGATGAGTATTTCTCAGGGCTGCACTTTGATTATCCAGTGCGAACCGTCGTAGGCGGCAGGCAACGCTCTGAATCTGTGCTCAACGCTTTGAAAACAGTTAACGCGACTGAAGATTCGTTAGTCCTGGTCCATGATGGTGTCAGGCCTTGTTTACGTTTCGAGGATATCAAGGCATTGGTAACAGTTCTGGATGCCCACCCGGTAGGCGGCTGCCTGGCCGTGCCGGTTAGAGAAACCGTTAAAAGAGTCAACCGAGATGATGTTGTTGCGACCCTGGATCGCTCCCAGCTCTGGCTAGCCCAGACGCCTCAGGTATTTAGGTTCGGTATTCTTAAACAAGCTTTAACCCAATTTCCAGATTCGACTGATGAGGCCTCAGCCATTGAGCAGCTAGGCTTGCAACCCAGAGTGGTTCAGGGTCATTCAGATAATATCAAGATCACTACCGGTGAGGATCTAGTCATGGCTGAAGTTATTCTAAAGAGCAGAGGTAGGTCATGAAAGTGGGTCAAGGTTATGATGTTCATGCTCTGGATGTTCCAGGCTCAGCTTCAGCTATTCGCCTTGGTGGTACCGATATACCTTTTGACCGGGCAATCATCGCTCATTCGGACGGCGATGTTTTGATTCACGCGCTATGCGACGCGATATTGGGGGCCTTGGCAATCGGTGATATTGGCAGTCACTTTCCTGATAGTGATGCAGCATATACAGGCATCGATTCGAGGAAGTTATTGGTTAATGTTGCTGAGCGCGCCCGCAGCATGGGCTATATCGTTGCAAATGCGGATACCACAGTCATTGCTGAGCGCCCCAAGCTGGCGCCCTTTGTTGAACAGATCCGCGCAGTATTGGCCACGGATTTAGCGGTTGACCCTGGTTGTGTCAGTGTTAAAGCCACCACCACTGAACGCTTGGGATTCATTGGCCGCGGCGAAGGAATTGCTGCCCAGGCGATCGTTTTGTTGAGGCCGTCATCTTGAGCTTTTCTCTGGATTTTGCCTATGCCCATCCGCCTCCTGAGGTGGTTGCTCGGATAAAGAGTCAACCAGGCGACTTTAAAGTGATAGAACAATCTATTGAGCCTACTTCAGTTGGTGAGCATGTCTATCTGAGGGTTAGAAAAACTGATATGAATACTGCCTGGCTGGCCAAACGTATAGCTGAGCTGGCTCGTGTAAGCCCCCGGGATGTTGGTTATGCAGGACGAAAAGACCGTTTCGCCGTTACTGAACAGGTGTTCAGCTGTTATCTGCCGGGCAGACAGGTGAACCAGTGGGAGCGCCTCGAGGATGAACAGGTAAAAATACTTCAGGTAGATCGGACCTCTCGAAAAATCCGTAAAGGGGACCTGTATGGGAATCAGTTTGTCATCAGGTTGCGAGATGTTAAGGGTGATTTGAGTGAAAAATTAGAGGTGATTGCTTCACAAGGCGTACCCAATTATTTTGGCGAGCAGCGTTTTGGGCGAAATATGAACAATCTTGACCAAGCCGAAATATTGATGTCTGGTAAACGCAGGCATTGCCAGCAGCGAGATTTAATACTTTCAGCTGCGCGTTCTTACCTGTTCAATCTAAATCTGTCCACACAGATCTCAGAGAACGGCTGGAATGCTATTGATGCAGACCAGCAGGGAGTTTTGTTTGGCCTGTGCAGAGATCCTCAGCACGGCGAAATGGATTTGCCCGATTATTGTGCGCACTGGGTGTCTGGTTTGCAACGATTCCGTGTCAGGCCGGGGCTGAGGAATTGCAGATTGATGCCGAAGAAATTGGAGTGGGACCAATTCGAATCAGATTGGGAAATCAGGTTCGGTTTGCAGCCCGGTTGTTATGCTACCAGTGTCTTAAGAGAGCTGGTGAAATACAGGGAAACAAGCAGTGGCTTCTAAGATAGACCTTTCAGGTGTTGGTATGACATCCCAACGGACCCGTAATCGATTGACTGATAGACTCAGGTCCGGAGGAATTAGTAATGAGGCACTACTTGATGTCATTGCCTCTACACCGCGGCATCTATTTGTAGATGAGGCCTTAGCTCATCGAGCTTATGAAGATACCGCATTGCCGATTGGTTACAGTCAGACTATTTCTCAGCCTTATATAGTAGCTAGGATGACCCAGGCGATCCTGGCCCTGGGGCAACCGAAAAGCATTTTGGAAATTGGCACAGGATCAGGTTATCAGAGCGTTATCCTCGCTCAGTTGATGGATGACGTCTACACAGTTGAAAGAATTTCCGGGTTGTTGGAAAAAGCCGTCAGCCGGTTCAGGTTGCTGGGCTTGAATCAGATTCGCTATAAGTATGATGATGGTCAGCTGGGTTGGCCGGAAAAGCAGCCCTTTGATGCGATTATGGTGACGGCCTCGCCCAGGGAGGTTCCCCATGAGCTTATAGCTCAGCTCAACCCTGGAGGTTGTATGGTGGTACCGGTCGGTACGCCAGGAAATCAGGAACTGACGTTAATCCAGAGAAACGAGGAGGGTTTCAGCACTGAAATTTTAGAGAAAGTCCGGTTTGTTCCCCTTCTTGGAGGCAAAAATTGAATTCCTTCCGGCAGTATTTACAGATCGCTCTAGTGGGTTTATTTATGGGGTTGGCCGAACTGGTGCCAGGTGTTTCTGCGGCCACTATCGCCTTGATCTCCGGTTATTATGAAAGGCTGTTAAGGGCGCTGAGCCAGTTGACTCCGCGGAATTTGCTGAGCATGGGACGACTCACAGGCAGGGCTGCCTGGCGAGAGATAGATGCCGGCTTTCTGTTACTGTTATTGTCAGCGATGAGCTTTTCTCTGGTGACCTCGGCAGCCTTCATTAGTAAGGCTTTGACGGAATTCCCAGTGGCTGTCGGGGCATTCTTTTTTGGAATCGTATCCGGTTCGGGATTGGTCTTGCTGCAACAGGTTTGGCAATCTAACCTTACCTGCCTTATTTGCCTGGGTAGTGGCGTTATGTGTGGGTTCGGGTTTTCGCTGGTGCAGCCAGGAGCAATGGAAGCTTCAGGCTGGCATTTTTTTATGAGTGGTCTGCTTGGTGCTTTTGCCTGGATTCTACCGGGTACTTCCGGCGGTTTGGTCCTGTTGCTTCTGGGGTTGCATGGAACTGTTTCGGAAGGGCTTAGTTTACATCAGCCGTCTGTCCTCATTCCAATTGCGGGCGGTGCCTTGTTTGGCCTGGTGGTATTTTCCCAGCTTCTGCACACGATGTTTCAGAAAGCGCGGCAGGGATTGTTATTAGGGCTTGTAGGGCTGATGCTGGGGTATTCATGGAAGTTGTGGCCGTGGCAGGTCGTATCGGCCTATCAGCTGATCGGAGAGGATTCATCAATACCACTGGCCCAGGAACCTGTGATGCCTCACACTTACGAAATTCTTGGAGGGGTTGATCCAATGATAATAACAGCACTATCAGTTGGCCTGTTTGGGTTTGCGTCAGCATTTCTGCTGAACCGAATTTCAGAAATAAAGCATGACTGATCCAGCAAGGCCAATCATCAAGTTACTGATGGGATTGGCTATCCTGGTTGTTCTAGCTGCTTGCCAGAGCGGGTCTGGTCGTGCTCCCGTGAGCCAGATTGGCGAAAGAGGCAAGTATCACCAGGTGCGACCTGGCGAAACCCTGTATTCAATAGCCTGGAGATATGGCCAGGATTATCATGAGGTTGCCAAGCTGAACGGCATATCACCGCCTTATACCATCTATGCTGGTCAGCGCGTGATCATCAGGGGGAAGATACCCAGGTCTAAATCATCGAACAAAGTTCAGACTTCCACAAAGGTGGCAACCGCCAAGAGAAATCAGGGCCTGGTCTATAAGCGTAAACCAACAGCAGCATCAACCAAAACCTTTGTCGCCAGTGATTTCAACTGGCACTGGCCAGTACGTGGGAAAATCATCAAGCCATTTTCATTGGCGGGGAAAGTGAACAAAGGGATTGATATCCAGAGTAAGGCGGGTACCGCGGTGAAAGCATCTGCATCAGGCAAGGTGGTTTATGCCGGGGGTAATCTCAGAGGTTACGGTAAACTGATTATTATCAAGCATGACGAGCACTTCTTAAGTGCTTATGGTAATAATCGCGAACTAAAGGTAAAAGAGGGCGATCAGGTTTCGCAGGGTCAGGTGATATCAGAAGTTGGCATGACCGCGGCAGAAGTAGAGATGCTTCATTTTGAAATTCGCAGGGATGGTAAACCCGAAGACCCCAGTAAACATCTGCCAAAGTGACAAACTTTGTATAATATTCAGTCAGGGAATGGCGAGACCATTTGAGGGGTCCGTAGCCTCCCGGTAGATTATTCGAACAGCCAGGTGCCGGTTTTATTTCTAAATACGGGTTTAGCGTTCTAAATGATCGAGCTTGCCAGTGACTTCAGCCCAGTCCTCAGCATCGTCAAGGGGATCTTTCTTTTCAGTTATGTTAGGCCATACTTCGCATAGTTCAGCGTTAATTTCCAGAAATTCCATTTCGTTCTCCGGTAGTTCATCTTCAGAGAAAATGGCATCAACCGGACACTCTGGTTCGCATAGGGCACAGTCAATACATTCGTCAGGATTAATAACTAGAAAATTAGGGCCTTCATAGAAGCAGTCCACCGGACAAACCTCAACACAGTCAGTATGTTTGCATTTGATACATGAATCGCTTACTACGAATGTCATTTGGCCAGTCCCTATTCTCGAGTTTAAAATTATAACGCACCGAGCGCTCCCTTTGCCCTGATGGATGGGGCCTCGTTGCTTTCATATTTGTCAGAATTCCGCATTCTAGCAGCTTTTCTGAGGCATACAACTTATCCTTTTAGGATGGTCTGTTGCAACTCGTAGATGAGGTCCAGAGCAGCTTTGGGCGTGATCTCATCCATGTCTGTCTTTTTCAGCGTCGCTATCACCTGACTCCAAGCGGGATGGCCTTCCAGGAACAGATCTGATTGCAGAGGATCCCCTGTTTCATGAGCACCAGTGATTTCGCTGCTGATTTCATTGCGTTCAAGTTGTGCTAGTTTGTCTTTAGCCGCGCGAATTACCTTGGCGGGGATCCCGGCCAGTCTGGCGACTTGTATACCGTAGCTTTGGCTGGCAGGGCCTTGCTGAACGGCATATAGAAATATAATTTTATCGGCGTGCTCCTTGGCCGTCATATGAACGTTATGAGTGCCTGGTAGGAGTTCGGGCAGGGCTGTTAATTCAAAGTAATGGGTTGCAAATAAGGTCATTGCTTTGAGGTTATGGGCGATATATCCAGCAGTTGCCCAAGCTAGTGAGAGGCCATCAAAAGTCGATGTGCCTCGGCCGATTTCGTCCAGAAGCACCAGGCTGCGATGCGTGGCATTGTTGAGAATCACCGCAGTCTCGGTCATTTCGACCATAAATGTGGAACGCCCACTTGCCAGATCATCGGATGAACCGATGCGAGTAAATATTCGGTCGATATCCCCAATTCTGGCCGTTTCAGCAGGTACAAATGAACCTGTATGTGCCAGTAGCGCAATGATTGCGGACTGCCTCATAAAGGTTGATTTACCGCCCATATTGGGTCCGGTGATGATCAGTTGTCGGGTTTGGGCATCCAGGTTCACATCATTAGCAATAAACGGTGTTTCGAGCATACTTTCAACGACCAGGTGACGACCTGCCTTTATCTCTATTGATGCCTCATCATGTAGTTCTGGTCGATTCAGGTTGAGGGTGAGGGTGCGTTCTGCATGACTGCATAGAACATCCAGCTGGGCCAGTGCTGCTGCTAATTTCTTGAGTGTAGAGAGATGCCCGAGAAGCTGACTCATTAAGTCTTCGTAGAGGCTTTTTTCTCTGGCCAGGGCCCTGCTCTTGCTGCTTAAGGCTTTATCTTCAAAGGCTTTTAATTCTGGAGTGATGAATCGCTCGACATTTTTCAGGGTTTGACGACGTATATAGTGAATGGGCGCCGATTCTGCCTGAGTTTTACTTATTTCGATGAAATAGCCATGTACTCGGTTAAAGCCAACTTTAAGGGACGACAAACCGGTACTGGATTTTTCCTCCTGCTCCAGTTTGACTAAAAATTCAGCTGCATTCTCACTCAGGTTGCGCAGCTCATCTAACTCAGAGTCATAGCCTTCTTTGATGACCCCGCCTTCTCTGATTACCATGGGGGGATTATCAATAATCGCTTTTACGAGTAAGTCTGCAAGCACGGGTCTGGCAGTGCTGTCGGCCCTTATGGTTTCTAGCAGGCTGCAGTCGGTATCACTGAGAAGGTCTTCGATCTCAGGAAGTACAACAAGGCCATCCCTGAGGCGGGTGAGATCCCTGGGCCGGGCAGATTGTAAAGCAATGCGGGCAACGATTCGTTCCAGGTCGCCGATATTAGCCAGGATTAATTGCAGCGGTTCGTGCCTGTAATGCTCACACAAAAAGCTGATCGCATCGAGCCGACTGTTCAAAATAGCCTGGTTTCTAATCGGTTGGGTTAACCATCTGGCTAGTAATCTGCTCCCCATGGCAGTCTCGGTCCGGTCTAGTACAGCCAGTAGAGACTGTTCTCGCTGACCCTGCAGGTTGATAACGAGTTCCAGGTTTCGACGAGAAGCAGCATCCATTAAGACGGTATCTTCGTGGCGGATACGCTGCAGTGACTCAATGTGGGGGAGTTCTCGTCGCTGGGTTTCCAGGACATAGCTTAGCAGGCAGCCAGCGGCCCTGACGGCCTGGGAATCACGGCCGCAGTCAAACCCCGATAGATCCCGGGTTCCGAATTGACGGCATAGGTTTTCTGTTGCTAGTGCCAGATCGAACGCCCAGATTGGTTGTTTTCGCAGGCCTGTATGAGAACCCAGGAAATCGGGTATCTGTACGCTATCGGAAATGAGAATTTCTGCTGGCGATAACCGGGTCAGCTCGCTGGTGACAGCTTCGCTATCTGCGGATTCAAATAGTTCAAAACGACCACTGCTGAGATTTAGCGTCGCGATTCCCCATTCTTCCTTTTCGGTTAAAAGGGCGGCTATCAGACTTTCACTATGGGCATCAAGCAAACTATCTTCAGTTAGGGTGCCAGGGGTTATGATCCGAACGACCTTGCGGTCAACGGGCCCCTTAGTCGTTCCCGGATCCCCAAACTGCTCACATATAGCGACCGAGACGCCTTCCTTGACCAGTTTTGCAAGGTAGGAGTCTGCTGCATGGTGGGGTACGCCACACATGGGGATAGGCTCGCCGGCTGAATGTCCTCGAGAGGTTAAGGTGATATCAAGTAGGTGAGCTGCTTTTTTTGCATCTTCATAGAAGAGTTCATAAAAATCGCCCATCCGGTAGAAAAGAAGAGCGTCAGGATGCTGCGCCTTGATGCCGTGGAATTGTTGCATCATGGGGGTATGGGCAGGAGTGCTCAAGTGCAGCGGGACCTTATGTTGATGTTAGGCTGAAGGTTAGCAAAGCCTAACCAAGACTTCACCCACTATCAGAACTGAATAGTTCTGAGGTCCATTCGGGTCGTTGTCCGGTTCTGAAAAAGTGCTACGCGACCGCTAATAAACCATCATTTCCGGGTGGATAAAATTGTTAAAAATAATACTGTACGTATAACCAGTATTTAGGTTAAGGTAGTGACACAAGCTCGCTGGTATGGCCCTCGCATTATCCGCCAACTAGCGCTGAATTCAGGGTCCAAGAGTTACGCAAGAACTGAATAAGAGTTGCGCAAGAACTGAATAAGAGTTGCGCAAGAACTGAATAAGAGTTGCACAAGAGTTGCACAAGAGTTGCACAAGAACTGAATAAGAACTGCACAAGAGTTTTGAAAGAGTTTTGAAAGAGTTTTGAAAGAGTTCTGAAAGAGTATTGAAAGAGTTTTGAAAAAATTGCCAGTGCTTCCTGTAGCCATCGAGTGGCGTGCATTGGCGAAGTGTTCGGGTAATCAATCAGGCAGAATCAGCAAAAAATTGCCAGAAGTTGACAGAAAATAGGCAGCAATTTAAGAAAGCAAATAGACCCATATTTAGGTAGCAAAGCTAGGTAGCAAAGCTAGGTAGCAAAGTTAGGTAGCAAAGTTAGGTAGCAAAGTTAGGTAG
>JABIZD010000078.1 GCA_018666555.1 Gammaproteobacteria bacterium | reverse complement strand
GAAGAGGCTGGATTACTGGGCGCAGAGGCTTTTTTCAAGCAGCATGAATTACGTCAGCAGGTTGCAGCTGTGATTAATGTTGAAGGCTCCGGGTCTTCAGGGCTGAGTCAGATAATACGCTCTTACGGAGATAATTCTGATCTGCTAGAGGCCTACAGTTCATCGACGGATTCACCGTCGGGTATGTCGCTCATTGATGAAATTTTTAAGAGAATGCCGAATGACACTGATTTTTCTGTGTCTATGCGCGCCAAGGTTCCGGGCCTCGACTTTGCCTTTGCTGGTGAGCGCAATCATTATCACACACCCTTGGATAGTCTAGTTAATCTGGATCTGTCAACCTTGCAGCACCATGGAGATAATCTCTGGCCGCTGATACGAAACCTGGCCAACAACGACATTGAAAACTGGACGCCTGGCACCCGTGTATATGGGGCTTTATATGGTTGGTGGATGGAATGGCCCATATCCTGGAATTTACCTTTATTGCTGCTTGCTGGCGTGTTAATGGTTCTAGCTCTGGTAAGAGTGAGCTTCTCCCGGATGCATCTGCTTGGGACGGTACTTATCCTGCCTTTTGTATTGGCCTTAATACTGTCTTTTACCTATGGATATTTCTGGTTATTGGGGCTGGCGAGGGGAACGGTAGTGGCCTGGCCAGCGCATGATTTTCCGTTACGAGTCGGGTTGTTTGGTTCGGCACTGTTAGCGACGCTTTACCTGGGCCAGTTTTTAAGACAGAGAACTGGCGAAAAAGTGCTGTTCCATAGTGTCTGGTGGTGCTGGTGGCTATTGGCATGTGCTGCCTACCTTTGGTTGCCAGCAGCCAGTAATCTGTTTTTAGGGCCTCTGGTAGTAGCTGCAATCATTATGCTGTTGCAACCTTTTTTAAAGTCCGAGGTGGCACTGCTGGGAAGGCTGATGAGCCTTTTTGTCGCGCTTCCAGCATCACTGGGTCTGGTGCTGCTATTGGAGGAAAGTCAGGGATACCGGTTAATCTGGGCTAGCTTCCCGGCATTAGGTCTGTACGCCTTGCTTTTACTTCCCTTTTGCCATGGGCTTGGCTTAAGCAGCCTAAAGTATGGGCTTAGTCTCGTCGTGGTGATGAGTTTTCTGGTGAATCTGGCGGTGCCACTATACTCAAAGGAGCGACCTCAGCACGTTAATTATCGTTTTTTAGTCGATGGTGATAGCCAGCAAGCCTGGATCACGGTTGATTCTCCTAATCCTGTAGCAGGACACCTCAAACAGATTGGTGAGCCTCGTGAATCGGTAGTGCTCCCCTGGACGGATACAGCCTATCCTGTGTCTGCGGAAGTAGAAATGCAGGTGCCGGCCCTGCCGGAATTGAATATCGTTGACCGGCATGACACTGATCATGGTGAAAACCTGGTGCTAAGACTATCCACTGCGCGTAATGCCAATGCTTTAGGGCTGGTTTTTGCCAAGGATGAAGGACCTGTCAGTTTTACGATTGCAGGGCAACCAGGTCGTGTGCCTTTAGCCCGGTGGGGCCTGTTCAAAGGGAGCAGGGTGCTGATGTTAATGGGTACTCAGCATCGTGATGTGGATATTTCACTAGTACGAAACCATCAAGGCCCTCTGGCAGTACACCTATTTGATATGAAGTATGGGTTGCCCAGTGAGTTTGCCCATCTGGACTCACTCAGAGGTGCTCTGGCGGTGCCGGTTCACAGCGGTGAGGCAACCTGGGTATTTCGGAAAATTGAGTTGTAAGCGCATTTATGACAGTGCCAGTAAGGCCTTTCCAGTGAATGGATTGATCTTCAATAGACCGGGTATTGATTTATTGCAGGTACCGATTCAGGGTGTGTCGATTAAATGAGCGCAACCTGTTGCGCTTGATGACAAACGTTAAGGACTTTTTATGTACAGGCTGATTCCGCTTATTGCTTTACTTTTGTTTACCCAGGATATAGATGCCAGACCGACAGTCGGCCTGGTTTTAGCTGGTGGGGGCGCGCGAGGTGCCGCCCATATCGGTATCTTGAAGTATTTAGAGGAACAGAATATCCCGGTAGATTTAGTCACCGGCACTAGTTTTGGTGCCATCGTCGGTGGCTTGTATGCCTCAGGACTCAGCGCAGTTGAGATTGAAGAATTGATGTTGAACATGGATTGGGAGCGAGCACTGGATGATGATGTCCCTAGGGCTGACCGCTCAATTCAGCGCAAATGGAAGGAGGATATTTTTTCTATACCGGGTACCCCCGGTTATGGCAATGCAGAACTGAAAATGCCAAGCGGTGCTATCCAGGGGCAGAATGTTATCCTTGAAATGCAGAAAATGACCGAACATGTCTCCCATATACGACGATTCTCGGATTTACCCAGGCCCTTTAAAGCGATTGCAACGGATATCGTTACTGGCCAGATGGTGGTATTAGATCATGGCGAATTGGCCGTGGCGATGCGTGCCTCTATGGGGGTACCGGCTGTTTTTGCACCGATAGAAGTCGAAGGGAGGTTACTGGTCGATGGCGGTGTGACTAACAATCTACCCGTTGATATAGCTCGAGATATGGGCGCAGATATCCTGATTGTGGTTGATATCACTACACCTATGCTTGACCGGGATCATCTCGGTGACATTCTAACCATAACAGATCAATTGACGCGATTGCTGGTTGTTAATAATACAGAACAGCAGAAAAAACGTATGCAGGCAGATGATATTCTCCTGATACCGGCATTGGGTGAGTTTTCGGCTGCAGCATTCACAGGGGCAGCTGAGGCTATCGAAATTGGCTACCAGGAGGCCCTGGATAAAAGCGCTGAACTAGAAGCTTTGGTGCTTATGCCCGGCGAGTACCCAATCGTTGCCAGGCCCGTTTCAGCAAAACCAACCATTCGCTCTATTACCGTGGACAATACATCCGGACTCGATAATGAAGTCATTCGGTCTGTGATTGATGTTCGAATTGGTGACCTGTTTAACCTGGAAAAGGTCTCTCATGATATGAACCGGATTCATGGGACGGGTCATTTCGAAGTGGTTTCCTACCAGTTAACAGAAGATGAGGGTCAGGCTGACCTGAAGATATCAGCTAATGGGAAATCCTGGGGCCCGGACTATCTGCATTTTGGGTTCAACCTGGAAAGCGA
Organism: Gammaproteobacteria bacterium; assembly: GCA_018666555.1. Taxonomy (GTDB): domain Bacteria; phylum Pseudomonadota; class Gammaproteobacteria; order Pseudomonadales; family Azotimanducaceae; genus UBA9926. The sequence goes on along the minus strand of JABIZD010000078.1, from coordinate 58,225 downwards.
ATTCAAGCACGATTCCAGGGTTTCGTTTCTTCTGGGATATTCCCGGGAAGAGTTGACGTCTAATGGTGCGGAATGGATGACAATAGCCGGCATTGGTGATGAACCTCGTTTACAGACAGGCTTTTATGCGCCGCTTAATCAACAGCGCGACTGGTTTTTATATGCCAGTGCAGGGTATCAGGATGAGACGCTTTATGCTTATGAAGGCGACAGACGTGTGTCGACCTCTGCTTTAAGGACCACTGCCGGACGATTTGGTTTCGGGTATGAATATGGCTCCCATTGGCGAGTCATGCTTGGCATCGACCATACCAGTGGTCGTGCCCACGTAGTGACCGGTCAAGATTTTGTCGGCGGTGAGAGTTTTCAGGAAGCCAGTATTAACCTGCAATACATTTTTGATACACGGGATGATGTGGATTTCCCATCGTCTGGTTCAATCGTTGAAGCTCATGTCGCCTCATATACTGAGTCGCTGGGCTCTGATCAGTCGTTCAATCAGTGGCAGCTCAGGGCTGGCCATTATTTTGAGCGTAAGCAACACAATTTTGGTTTTAACGTTTACCTGGGAGGGACCAACGGAAACTCAAGCATCAACAGTCAGTTTAGGGTCGGTGGTTACGGCTTATTGACCGGGCTAAACAGCCATCAGCTTGCAGGTGACTACATGGGTGTGGCGTCGCTTATTTATTATCAGCGATATGAACCTTTCCCTGTCCTAGACGGATTAATAGGGTTAACGCTTGAATATGGTGGGGCCTGGTCCAGCCGAGACAGCATTTCTTCTGAGTCGGCGGAAACCTCGCTGGGCGCATTTATTGGTGCCGATACACCCATAGGGACCCTGCAGTTTGGTTTCGCGTTTACTGGAGATGGCCAGAGTAATATTTATTCAAGGATTGGCCGGGTTTTTTAGTGGTTGCCGGCCAGGTCGTTTGCCAGATGCCGGGAGGCAAAGTAGTAATTTATAAACGAGAGAATATAAACCATATTACAAACCAAAAGCGCGAAACGAAGCGATTCTGTATTGTTTAGCTGCCAGCCTGACTGGAACCAGTCACTGAGTAAACCAACCGTGGTCGGCCCGAACACCAGGCCTATTATGTTTATGATAAATAGCAGTAATGCCGCTGCTGCTGCTCTCATGGCTAGTGGCGCGAGTCCCTGAGTCATGCCAAAAGTAGGCCCGGTGTAGAGATTGGCCATGAAGGCAGGCAGGCAGTAGCAGGCCAGTGCCAGAACCAGGCTATCGGTGTAGAAAACAACAAATCCAAAAGGAACCGAGATCAGGAAACCCATAGCCGGGATCAACATATACCACTTGACATCCCGTTTGCCGAGACGGTCTCCCAGATAACCGCCGAGGAAGGTGCCCAGGCCGCCACATAGACCGATAATCAGCCCCAGCGCGGTACCCACCTCGCCACTACTCATATCATGAGAGCGTACCAGGAACATGGGCATCCAGGCGATAGCGCCATAGCCTACGAATGCCTGGGTCGCGGCACCAAGAGACATGTGCCGAAATGATTTCTTCTGCCACATGGTTTTAACCACGGTAGCGAAAGGAACCTGTTCAAGGGACTGCGTGTTAGGCTCAGTATAGCCGCGAGGAGGTTCTTTGACAGTAAGTCGAAGCAGGATCGCAAGCAGAATTCCTGGTATTCCAACGACAAAGAAAGCACTTCGCCAGCCAAAAAATTCGTTGATCCAGCCGCCGGCAAGATTACCGAAAAGAATACCGATGGGTATGCCCAGTGCATAGATACCTAAAGCAGTCGCGCGCTTGCTGGGCTCAAAATAATCAGCAAGCAGAGAATGGGAAGGCGGACTGCCGCCCGCTTCGCCAATGCCTACTCCAATCCTGGCGATAAGTAACTGCCAGTAATTTACAGCCAGGCCAGATAAGGCGGTCATGAGGCTCCAGATCGTTAAACTGATGGCAATAACGTTAACCCGCGAATAGCGGTCAGCCAGTCGAGCAATAGGAATCCCAAGGGTGGCATAGAAAATGCCGAAGGCGACACCACTGAGCGCTCCGATTTGCGTATCAGAGAGGAGCAGGTCCGTTTTTATAGCCGGTGCCAGTATGGCCAGGATCTGACGATCAATGAAATTGAAAACGTAAACAACGACCAGTACGCCCAGTACATAATTAGTATATCCCTGACTGAATAAGGGCGGTTGGTCTGCGGCTGTTTTAGAGGGGCTGTCTGACATGTATTAGACCTTCTGAGCTAGGGGTGATCTGCTGTGGAGCCACCTCGATCAAAGGAAGGCGCCTGCGCATACAAATTGTATTCAGCAGATGTCAGATAAGCAATGAAGGTACTGTCATCATTGTCAATATTTCGCAGCCCGAGGGACAAGACTGGCTGGTTCCTGCACAAAAGTTTTTTGTTTCACTCCAAGTGCTATTACCCGGCGCGGCCAGGTTGTTTAAAAATGCAATGCTTTCAAGTGCTCAACTAAGTCAGCGCCTGCCGTCCGAGCATTAACTTTTTTGTCAATTTTTTGGATAATCCCGGATTTGTCAATGTAAAAAGTCCAGCGTTTAGCGAGCCCAACCGGCATAAGCACGCCATAAGCCTTGCTCATTTTTTTGTCCGGATCAGCAAGAATCGGGAAGGTTGCCGAGTTTTTCTCCGCAAAAGCGGTATTTTTTTCGAGATTGTCGGTGCTCGCCATATAGTAGGTGATATTAAAGTTCTGAATTTCTTTATCACTGTCACGCAGCGATTTGCATTGCAGGGTTCATCCACCGGTAAAAGCTTTAGGGAAAAAGGCGATCACAAGCGGGTTATTTCCCCTGGAATCGGACAATGCGTGCAATTTTCCGTCTGATCCCATGACCGAGAATTCAGGGGCGGGATCACCGACCATCAGCTCAGCTCTCGCAGCCAGGCTACCCACAACAAGTAGCCCCGTCAGTATGACGCTCAGGAGTACGCTTAATCGCTTTAGTGGATAGGTTATTGGGGTTCTATGGCTTTTTATCATATTCTGTGACCTCGTTATCATCTACAGGTTTTCTTCTATTGCCGCTTGAGTCTGCAAATGGATGGTGGTTTCCGAAAATTCGCTTATCTCGCTACTATCATAAGTTAACGGCTTTGCATTGTTCATTGGTCTTGCTGAAACTTTAATGCCGCGTGTTTTTACTGCGATTGCCTGGACTTCTTCCTGAACCTCCAATACCGGTCCAAGGTTTGTGGTGGACAGGTCACCCAAGGGGGAAGTGCTGGCATACACTGTGAGTGATTCCGCGCCGAATGGCGGGGTTACCGTCATATCGAAGCGGTCGGTGCCTGCTGGAACCTCGTAGATAACACCACCCTGGAAGTAAACGTCACTGCGGTAAGGGTTGGGCAGTAATTGTAGCTTTGTCCCTGATGCATCAACATAGATCAATCTCCCAAAAAATGGTTTGTTGCTCTTCAGGTAGATCTTTAAATTATCCCCCTCTCTCAATACTTCCCTGTTAGCCCACAGTTGAACATTTAAAGGGGCTCTCGGATCATCCGTGAGATTGCCTTCTACCATGACACGGTTCATTTCTTCGGCGACAGGAACCACTTCCGCCTGGATTCTGATGTTGTAGCAATCTCCAACTGCCGGATCATCCCACAGTTCGTCGAGTACTGAGAGTATTTTTACGTCTGCTCTTGCAAATGCTTCTACCAGGTCCTGTTTGAGGGAAAAGTTTTCCATCACCGTGGTGCTTTGGATAAAGGTCTGGGAAAATTCGACGGCTTTACGTTTAGCATCTTGCAGGGCCAGATTTTCGGTTTGCTTCTTAGAATAATCTATACCCATACAGGAATAGCCGTCAGCCTCGGTAATCGATGACTGTTCAGCTATTGCAAGCAAGGGTATTAAGCATAAAGCAGCCATTGTCATAATTTTCATAGGTAGTTTCCTCAGAGTACGATGATCACGCCTGCGTCTTCGAGCAGTCCTGCTGAGACCAGTTTAGATAGTCTTTCAGAAGACTCTGTACCAAGCACAATTTCGGTACGAGTCGCTCCCCAGGTTCTTAATGCCTTTAGCACCAGGGGCCGTTCGCCGACTATAGGGTGCTGTCTGGCTGTTTCGAGCTGCCTGGTAAACAAGGAAACCAGTTGGCCTCGATCTGTACGTGTTCTTTGATGGTCCGCATCAGGGTAGATGACACCGGCACGCAACTTGCGAATTTTGGGTGACATGGACGGGATGAAATTACTTCCTCTGGCATCAATGACCAGGCCGGTTGGTTCTGAGCTTTTGTTAATATCCAGGGTTGGTCTGGCTGAAAGTAGTGTTTCAAGAGCGCTGATTCTCCCTGCCAGCGCGTCAAGCGGCGCCTGCCATGGATCTGTGTCCTGGGCGTGGGCAGGTGTTATCAGATTCAGACTAATCGATCGGAGGCCCTCTGCCAGCCACTCGCTAGCTCTCAGGAGGGTCTCGGTGAGATCGTTTTCAGCTTTTTCGTTAAATATTTCGGTATAAACTTGTTTCGTGAAATTGCCGGCCAGAGGCGCTGTCAGGGTGATCTCGCAGGTTCCATCTGGCTGCGGTCGCCGATCACTGATAACGGCACCTCGCAGCAACCCCTGTACACTCGACTTAATGATATCACTGTCGACCATTAGCTTGTCTACCACGGTGATTCCCTCTACTCGAACCCCTTGTACTGACTCGAGCAGGTTTCGCTGAGCGTCTACTACCGCAGCCCGACAGGCCATCAATTTTGCCAGGCTCGGCGGTGAGCCTTCCTTAGCCAGGCCAGCGCCGTCTGCTTGTGCTTTGCCCTGGGTCCAGTCGATGCCGCTGTTAGCACCTACCCATTCGATATAGTTGTCTGCTCGGGCCTGGGTCAAGCTGGTCGTTGCTAGCAGGATGATTACAAGCAGTCTGAGTAGGGTCATATTACTGCTCCTCATATTTGAATTGACCTAGCAGGGTCGTCGCTGAAGCACCAGGGCTGAATTTATTGTCTCGGACGTCAACTTCATAATTCGATCCATTTTGCAGGTGAAAGGGTTCATTATTGGCAAATTGGTTACCCTTCAAAATGGGTTGTGCCTGACCACTGATGATAACGCCACTTGCCTGCGCGCCACTAACCAGGCTGTCTTTGATCAAGGGTCTAGCCGAACCAGAGATGGTGATTGCGTTGAATGCACCCAGTAAAGCGGCTCCTGAAATCGTCGGCGTGCCCGCCAGTATTTCTATTGGGAGGTTAGCATTATCAATCCATAAGCCCTGCAGCGAAATATTCTGGGTGGATTTCAGTATCAGGAAGTTCTGGAAATTTTGGCCATTAGTGGAGCGGGTTCTGACGGGTCTTTGCTTGCTGCCGAAGCTATGTATTTCGCCGAGCACCAACAGTCTGGCATTGGGACTTACATTGATGTTGACGCCGGGACCAACCAGGAGTATCCCGTCAGTAGCGATGGTTGTTTCTGAATTGAGTATAAAAGGATTGTTTTCTGCCAGCATTCTGAAGGTGCCATGAATGACTTGAGGAACAGTGCTGATCATATCCTCAGCGGAAGAAAACCGGGGATCAGGTGCTGCCATGGCGGAAGTAGTGGTTTCCATTCCCAGGTTACCTGCAGCATCAATAGCCAGAATACTAAGCTCAAAAGGCTTAAAGTTTTCCAGATTCAGCCATTCGTAGGCGGTATTTGCAATTGTAAATCGCTGCTGTTCCAGGGTGTTCGGGTCAGTCATTGTAAGCTGATATTTGATGACGTCTGCATCAGTCGGTTCCCAGTTCAGTTTGATCTGGCCGTCGTTCGATTTAAGGGTTAGCTGACTAATTGCACCGGGCGGTTGATTATCGATATTGACCAGGCCGTAGGGCGACACCCAGGAAGAATATTGCCCGGTGCTATTCCTGAGTCGACCGACCAGATTAACGTTATTGATGTTCAGCGTATTACTAATACTCAGTCGACCGATGTACTGGCCTGGTTCCACCTCGCTGAGTTCAATCAGACCGGCTCCTTCTATACTGGCAACCGCTGTTAGGCCGGCTTCACCTTCAATACCAATCTCTAAAACATCGCCATAGCGAAGGGACTGTCCTGCACCGGAATGAACTACATTGGTTATCAAGGGCAGGGCCTTGCCTGCGAGAAATTCAGGCGCGGGCATCTGCTCGGCTAGTGCGCGGCCAAGGTCATCAGCTGCCCTGAACAGGTTAATATCACCGTAGAGGTGTTTTGCTGCTGCCAGGGCATTAAGAATTAGTCCTACTGGCGAAGTAGATACGCCTCCAGCGTAGGATTTCCTGACGTCTTTAACAGACCAGATAACTTGATCGGACTGATTGCGGAATTCCAGTTCAACGCCGACCGAAATCTGGGCGCCGATACCTGCAAAGCGCTTTTCATAATGAGTGACTGCACCGAAGATAAGGCCATCCACACCAAGAAGTTCGCGGATTTGCGAAGCAGGAGCGCTAGTGACTTTTTCCGGGTTATCCAGACCCGCCATATTAAGCCTTTCATCGACTTCAGCGCTGTGCAGGATGCGATAGTTCTTCGACGAGAAATGATTGATTAGAGTCTTCCGGACGACTGAGATGGCAAGGTCACTGTCAGTTTGGTTGCTGAATGGAAGAACGGCGATCGTACTGGGCAGATTTGGATCCGTTTGTATTTCGCTGCTGGCAGTCTCGGTAGTTAGAGCGGGTCCTGCCATTATCCCTGAATCAGTTTGTACGGCGCATCCTGTCATTATTGAGATGGACAGCAAAAAGGTCAGTCTGATGGTTTTCATGGTACGTCCTCCGTAGTGCTCTGTGTGCTCTGTGAGTTTTCGCTATTGCGTTTCGCTCTGGCCTTTTCCACGCGTGTCATAATATCGTCTTCGACGATTTCGGGTTCGTCCTTGTTGTTTTTCCTTGCGCCAAACAGCCAGGACCGACTCATCTGCTCACTTAACTGATCGACACTCCTGAGGGTATTGTCTGTTGTTTCCAGGACAAAAGGTAGTAATTCAAGCGCCGGTTGACCCGTTTCCAGCAGTTCCTTGGCTTCGCGAAGCGTGATGGTGGCCTGTTGTGTTAGCTTGGCAGTGTTGCTGATAGTCAGCGCCAGGTCATCGCTTGAGTTGTCTACAATCAGATTGATACCCTGTAAGGTTGATTCCAGACTTGCCAGGCTGGCTTCAATGGCCGTAAAAATTTGTGGCATTTCCTCAGAAACTTCTGCCAGCCTTTGAGTCGCCATTTCAAAGTTTTCCAGGCTCCGGTAAAGCTTATCCTGATTGTCCACAAAACCCATGGATATGGATTCGAGTGAATTTACAATGGTGCTGATTTGATCGGCCAGTTGGGTCAGGTCGAGCTCTTCCAGCATGGAACTGAATCCCTGGGGAATATCAGTTGGAATAAAGGCGGCTTCGGTCAGGGTGGATTCACCGGGTCTGCCGGGATGTAGAATCAACCCACTGCCGGTCAGTATCGAATTGACGCCTAATTCACTATCAACACTCAATCGACTGGTTCGTGTATAGAAGCTCAGGTATTGCTCGGATAGTGCCAGTTCGACTCTCACCATGCCTTCTTCATTCAGCTCTACTTTGGTAACCGAGCCGATATTCACCCCGCGGAGGCTAACGGTTGCTTCAGGTGCTATGCCGTAAGTTCGCTCGATAATCGTGTGAAAGGATAACCGGTTATCTACAGCAAGATCTTTAATCAAAGGGATAATAAACCCCAGCAGTAGGATTAAAAAAGCGCCTATTACGAAAAGACCAACGATTTTGTCCTTTGAACTAACCTCGAATGGTCGATAAGCAGTGGTCGGCATTAGTGACACTCACGCAATTTATTATTTTCAATCTGATAAGAGTAATCGGCTTGATCGAGGAGTAAATCGTCAGCGGTGGTGATGATCACAATCATGGCGTTATTCTTCTGTTCTTCCCTTAAGGTATCGATTGTATCCCCTAAAACCCTTTCTGACATCCCACCCTCCAGTTCGTCTATGAGCAGCAGTTTCGGTTCTATCACCAGTGCTCTAAGCAGGTTGATCATTCTGCATTGGACATCGTTCAAGGCATGTGGGTATTCATTAAGTATCTGCCTGTCGACATTAAACTTTTCGCATAACGAGAATATCCTTGATTCGACAAGCTCATTTCCTGTGGTGGTATGAAATTGCAGAGGCAGAGCAATATTCTGGAAGCAGTCGTACAGGCTTACCAGGCCTTGTTGTTCATAAACGTAACCGACCTTCAGAGCCCTTTGCGCCGGGTCCATGTGAAGCAAATCGATGCCATCTAGACGAACCTCACCATCGATGCCATCTAACATACCAGCCAACCCTTTTAACAAGGTAGTACCGCCGTCCAGGACCTCGGTCCTGACGGCGACGATTTTCTGGTCCTCAATCTCTACCTGCAGGTCTTTGAACAGCACCTTGCCCGGGTATTCGATATTCAGGTTTTTGACGAGGAGTGGCATGGCGACCTACTGTGTGTAAGCAAGCAATGAAAGAAGCACGTTAATAATAAAAAACACTAGCAACTGGGCCGTTGTGGCTTTCGATATGGACTCAGTTACCTCGGTAAAACTGTCTACTACCTTAGCACCAAAGTAAATGGATATGATACCGATCAGCATGCCTCCCAAAATGGCCTTGACAGCATTTATGGCGATTTCATTGAGCGTAATCTGACTGAGGATATTAGCCAGCAAACCGGTAAAACTAATACTCGGGTCGGAGATCCATACGACCGCGAAACTCGAAAGAAAAACGATGACATCAAAATAGATGAACATCAGAAACAACGATACTGGGAAAGCAAAAAAAACCGGTAGAAGGAACAAGAAAACAGGATTGATACCCAGGCCATTGAGAACCTGGAACTCTCTTTGTAAGCGCAGATACCCGATTTCTGAGGTAATTGCAGTGGCAGATCTGGCTATTAGGATGATGCCTGATATTAATGGCCCCAGTTCTCTGAAAACCACCACCATGAAAATTTGTCCGAACTGATCTTCTATTATCTGCCGGGGTAGATAATCGAACAGTCTGGAAATGAGTAGGGTACCGATTAGAAATCCGATCACGCCGTTGACATAGAGTGCAGACACACCAGCGTTATAAACCTGGCGCTGGAAAAGAGCATAGAACAACTGCCGGCGTCTTTTATTGAGGAGCAGGGTGCTGGCTTTGAGAGCAACCGATATGAGCCCGATAATTTCCATGGAAACATGGTAGAAATTGGCGAAAGGATTTAGGATCGCCTTGCCGGTGCCAGACCAGGAAAGAGTTTCTTCCGGTATTTTGAGATTATCTGACTGTTGGTCTAGCATGCCTTGTCCGGTTCTTGTTTGTAGTCTGAAATAATCAGGCAGTGACAGGACCTAACGAATTTATTCCAGTAACTTCTCATTTTCCCTTTCCAGTATTCGCAGGAGAGTGGGGAGTCGCTCGAGGGTCATAATGTGCTTTTCAAAGATAGCGCGTATTTCCTCATATTCGACTGTTCGCAATAGTAGCCGGCAATTTTGACGCAGCGGCTTGAAATCTTCCTGATCCAGCAGCATTTCGAGCAGATCGGCAAAATCATCATAATCGCCAGTTTCAAAAGATCTGCGTGCCTGCATCAGACGGATTTTCATTGAAATCGGTGCAACTAGGGAATTAACGGCAAAGGCGGTAAACAGCGCCAGGAAGGTGACAATAAAGTCGCCGAGTTTATCCTTTGCGATACTGATCCATTCGGCCAGTGACGTGCTGGTCTGTGCTTCCAGGGTAGTACGAATCTCTGTAACATACCCTTTTGCAACCGGGTTCAGAGGGTTGATATTTAAGGCTTTCATGAATTCTTCTTCCGCCAGCTCTAGGCGGTTCTGCTTATAAAGTGCTTCTCCCTTGAGCGTAAAAAAATCTGCACGTCTTTCTGGAAACCGGCTCAGAGCTCTATCCAGAATAAGGATGGCGGTATCGAAGTCGTGCAGGTCCATGCGTTTCTGGACAACAACCGTGACCAACTTATCACTGATGAGTAGCTTTTCTAACTTGGATTCGATTTTTGTTCGTAGCAATGCCAGGGCTGCATCTGGCGAAGGCGATACCTCGATGATACTGACTGCTTTGGCAATGTTGTTGTGCTCGATTAGCAGTAGTATCAGTTGCTTTTCCAAGACTTGGTTTTCTGGGTTTTCGGCAGCTACCGGTTGCAGCAGGGATATCGCCTGGCGTCGTTGGCCTTCCCTTGCCAGCGCCTGACCCCTTGCTATTAGCAGGTCTGTTTCGGTTTTACTCATAGCCCCGGTGATTTCCCCTGTAATGGCGGCCATCTCCATTTGAGCGGGTACAACAGATTCGGCATGGGTCATTACAACCGTAAGTAATTGCCATAGTCCTAGGCTAAGCAAGAGAGTTAGGGTTCCGACGAGGTTAGGCTGCTGTAGGTACCTGTTTATCATGCCCGCTCCGCCATACATTTTATCTGTCGGCTTAAATATCTGCATGGTAGCCGGTGCAACGTTCAAAATTCAGGCTTAAGACGGTGATTGGATAGTCCAGTTGTTTGTTTCTATTGTTATAACATTGAAAAACCGACATAAAAAGTTTAATTATCCCTGTTACTGATTGTTTCGTCAGAAATCAGCTTAAATCAGTCAGTAATATGATCGAGCTATTATGTCTGGTGGGTCATGATGACCGGTAATACCAAGGATTGATGGATTTAAGCTGGTCATGGATAGGCCTAATGTGGTCGGTATTGGCGGATAGGCCTTTTGTTAGTCGGTATTGGCTGGTAGATCTTTAGTTGGTCGGCCTTTGGTTGCCACGTAAGGCATAGACCATTAGGTCTTTGATGGTAAAGCCTGGCGAAAATTCCCGTTTCTTCTGGTAAAACCCTGCCGGTCGAAGTGCTCAAGTAGTTCAATGGCCAGGTTGCGGCCAATACCTGCAGCATCTCGATATTCCTGAACAGTAAAGTCACGATCACTGAAATTATCAATAATCAGGTCCTTTAAGGAGTTGATGGCATCGGGTCGGTAAAACCGATTAGCCACAGGGCGAACTAAACGACCTGCTTTGACACACTCCATGAGGATTTTTTCCAGTTGCCGGGGGTCAATTTGAGTGATTTTGGCGAGATCATGTAGGACAGGAGGTTTGCTTGGTTCTTGGCTGAGCAGTGGTAATACTTTATCCAGCGCTACCTGGGCTGCATCTGATAACCGGATATTAAAATCCTTTACTGCCACGAGTGCACCGGTTTTTTTAAGGATTTTCTGCTTTGCCAGTATATCCAACAGATCATTGGCGAAGTTGATCTGCCTGGGCAGAAAGCCAACAGCTCGATTCACTTCGATACCGTATTGGTTTGGGTGTTGGCTGTGCCAGTGGCGAAGTTGAGTAATCAGACTCTGTCCTAGGGCCGCTAATTGCTTTTTAGTGATGAGGGTCTGGTTGATGGTAACCCAATCGGTATTTTCCTTGATCAGCGCTGTTAGCTCGCTGATAGATCTATTTAACTGGGCTTCCAGGCTGCTCAGTAGAATGCCATGATCCGTGCTTTCAAGCAGCGCCGCTATTTTTTCCGTCAGGCTTACCGCTAGAACTTGTTTTTGCAGGTGTGCCACTCGCAGAGGTGCGTTTCGACCTCGTTGCGGCGAGTGCATTTGAATCACCAGGCCACCGGCGATGGTTCTGTTGGCTCCCTGGTCTCGCAGTATTAATCGATCACCAGCGCACAGGAACAGTGGTTCGTCCGAGACCATCTGCACAAAACCTGTCTCACCAGGGTTGATTTTAGAATCCTGCAGGGTAGCGATTCGCCCCAGAGCATGTTTTGCGGCGCTGTGGATATGAACGGGCGTCCAGTGTTTTAAGGCAGTTCGTTCAGCCTTGAGCACTCGAACCTGAACATCAACGCGATGCGACCCGGTCAGGGATGGGTTGCTTGTTAACCAGTCACCGCGGTGCACATCCTGGCGCGAGAGATTAACCGAGGCAAGGTTAAGAGCGCAGCGATCACCGGCCTGGGCGCTGTCGCTGTTAACATTCTGGCGGTGTATCTGACGAACTCTGACTGTTTTTCCCTGAGCTAATAAGGTCAGTTCATCGCCAATCGCAACGCGACCGCTGGTAACGGCTCCAGTTACTACCAGACCTGCACCTTTGACTGTAAAGATTCGGTCAATGGCCAGCCGGAAGTGTCCGGGCTCTAGTTTTGATTGTAGGCTAGCTGCGGCGCCAGTCAGGTGGGCCTTTAGTGCTTCTATTCCGTCCAGGTTGATACCCGAGCAAGGCAGGATAGCTGCCTCGGCGAGGAATGTCCCTGAGACCAGCTCGCCAATTTGCCTTTTGACTTCTGTTAATCTGGCAGAGGAGACCCTGTCAATTTTTGTCAGGGCAATTGCACCGCGGCTGATACCTAACTCGTTGATGATAGCCAGATGCTCAATAGTCTGTGGCATCGGCCCATCGTCAGCCGCAATCACCAGAAGCACATAGTCGACTGCGCCAACACCAGCGAGCATGTTATGGATAAAGCGAATATGGCCAGGAACGTCAACGAAGCCGAGCCGGTGCGTTCCAAAATTCTTGTAAGCGAAACCCAGTTCGATGGTCAGGCCTCTGCTTATTTCTTCCGAAAGTTTATCAGTGCTGATGCCGGTCAGTGCTTTTACCAGAAGTGTTTTGCCATGGTCAACATGACCTGCAGTGGCGATGATCATATAGTGAGAAGACTCAGCTGCTGGCGGATTTCTGTTGGCTCGAAGATCGTTCTGAGGTCAAATAGTAAATGGCCACGGTGGATTCTTCCTATTATCGGAACAGGTAAGCGACGAAACGCCTCTGCAAGGGTTCGTAGTTTCTGGTCTGCACCCTTGTTGGCCTCTGTGGAAATGCTCAGGCCCCAACTGGCAAGAAGATCCAGCGGCATCGAACCACTGCCAATCTGGCTTTTGAGTTGAATTTTATTAACTTGGTATTGGGCTTTTTCCAGATATTGTCTGAATTCTGGAAGCAGTATATCCGCCATTTGTTCAATGTCTTGAGGACTTCTGGAAAGTAACTTCAAGGTTGGTAGAGCATGGCTCAGTTGATCAGGATTGCGGTATAGTTTCAGTACTTCGCACAAGGCAGCCAGGGTCACTTTATCGACTCTCAGAGCACGCTTCATTGGGTTGGCTTTGATTCTGGCTATTAGCTCCTTACGGCCGATAATAATACCTGCCTGTGGACCACCGAGTAGTTTATCACCACTGAAAGTGATGATGTGTGCCCCACTTAAAACGGCTTCCTGTACTGTTGGTTCATAAGGCAGGTTATATTTCCTGAGATCGACCAGCGTGCCACTACCCAGGTCACTCATCAAAGGGAGGCCATTTTCAGTAGCCAACCGGGCTAGCTCCTCCTCAGGAACGCTCTTAGTAAAGCCCTGAATTTGGTAATTACTGGTATGAACTTTCATCAGCATGGCCGTATCAGGGCCGATAGCTTGCTTGAAATCCCGACTATGAGTCCGGTTTGTAGAACCAACTTCAACCAAACTACATCCTGACTGGGTCATGATTTCTGGGACCCTGAAGGAACCGCCTATTTCGACCAGCTCGCCCCTCGAGACCGGGACCTGCCTACCATAGGCCAGTGTGTTAAGGACGAGCATTACGGCAGCTGCGTTATTATTAACGACTGTGGCGGCCTCGGCACCGGTGATTTCCGTGATTAATGACTCAATGTGATGGTCACGGTCACCTCGCTGCCCGGTTTCCAAGTCGTATTCGAGGTCGGTTGGATTGCTGGCAACCGTTAACATGGCCTGAATTGCAGTTTCGGGTAATGCTGCCCTGCCGAGATTGGTGTGAATCATCGTGCCCGTGAGGTTTATAAGCCGTTTAAGGCCGACATCATGTTTACCGAGATGCTCAGCAGCCTGCTCTAGAATGATAGTCTGGGAGGGCGCTTTTACGGTTAGGTCATTGCTATTGCGCCATTGGTCCAGGACGAGCCGGATCGACTTGGTTAGGGCCGTGCGACCAAAGATACGGATCAATTCAGCAGCTTCAGCCTGCTGCAATAATTGATCGACACCCGGTAGTTTCCTGGCAGGATGCTCTGTAGCCAATTTATTCTGACGGTCCTATCGGTTGCATTGACTCTTGTAGCGATCCGACTGTTCTTATCCACGGATCAACATCATCACCATGTTTTGTGGTCCAGGCTGTTTTCGTTTCCTCAGCCTGCTGATAGGAGCTGAAGGTATCTAGAATAAGTACAAATAGTGAGCTGGCATAGACTTCAATCTTCAAAATGGTTGGGTTTGACAGATTTACCTGGTCAGCGAACGCTTTGATGGCGTGTACTGTTTTGCTCGCTAACAGTTGAATGGCGAAGTCACCGCCGGGCAAATCCATGAAACGATCATAAGCCAGGTCTCCTGTTGAGGTCCATTGGGCTTCGTTGTCGGCCTTGCTGGTGGCAGAAATCGCAGCTTCGCCTGCGCCTGGCTGCTGCCTGGCGACGCCAACAGCGACCGTTGCTGGTGGTTCAGCCGCGACCAGGTTAGGCAAGCCAAATTTGGGTTGGGCTGCTGGAATTTCAGCAATGGCCGCAATTGAACTGGCAACTGGCGGCTCCGCTACGGTGGTCTCAGTGGCGCGACTGCTGTTGCTGCGAGGTCTTACTGTCACTGCTGGCGAAGGTTTATCGTTAGCAGCAACCACGCTCGACCAGGCCGTGTTTTTCTGCTTTGGTTGCTGCGCACTGGAAGCATTGAATTCGTTTTTAGCGAGTAGTTTTGTAGTGGGTACTTTCAGGATTTGTGCATAGGGGGGTTCATGGCTGCAAGCCCATGCCCGCGATTCAAAATTACCCGCGCAATACCACCTTACCTGCTGCGAGTAGGCGCTGTCTGCTTTAGGTGCATTGCATGCAGGATCTCTGCTTGGATCGCACGATCCGCCACCAAACCAACTGCAACCGGAAATCGTTATGACACTGCAAAGGGCAATATAATTTTTTAAGCTTTTCATAAAACATACCTTATAGAGCTGTTTATTCAATCATAAATCAGACTGGAGGTGAATCAGGTCCCGTGAAGGAGGCTCTGTGTGGGAAGAGCCCGAAGATTCCACCCGTATGCAGGAAAACAATATCACTGCTATTTTTTAGCTGCCCACGACGGATACTTTCAAGCATGCCATGAAATGCCTTGCCTGTGTAGACCGGATCGAGAATCAGGCCCTCCAGCTTTGCTACAAGGTCTATACAGCTAAACACCTCCGGGCCGGCACGCCCATAGCCTGGGCCGACATAGCCTTCTATTATTTTTATGGGAAGGGCGGGAAGGTTTGCGCCAAATTGGCGGCCCCAGTTATCAATATCGGCAGCTATCTTCGTGCGAAAAAATTCTCCATCATCAGCCACGTTGAAACCGGCAATCTTTCCGGGTAGTTGAAACAGTTGCTGGCCAACGATCAGCCCAGCAAGGGTCCCGCCTGAGCCAGTCGCTGAAAAAATGTGATCGGGCTGGATATTATGGCTGAGAAAATCTGCCTTGAGTTCTACAGCTGCATTGATATAACCCCACATACCAAGAGCATTACTGGCACCAATTGGGATGCTGTAGGTGCTAATCCCTTGATCTGAATACAATTTTTCAGTTCGTTTATAGAGACTGTCCAGGTCAGCGAATTCTGCTGCGGTGGCATAAGAAATCGTTGCGCCTAAAAGTCGATCGAGAAGCAAATTCCCATCAAGGGAAGCGGGAGGTCGACCACGTAGGATCAAATGGCATGAAATACCTAGTTTTGCAGCAGCGAAGGCAGTCGCACGGCAATGGTTAGATTGAATTCCACCACTGGTGATGACCACCGATGCACCAGTTCGCAGTGCATCTGCCATGACATATTCGAGTTTTCGGATCTTGTTACCAGAACCTGTGGATTCGGTCAGGTCATCTCTTTTTACCCAGATTCGGGGTCCGCGGAGCTTATTAGAAAGGCGATCCAAAGGCTCCAATGGGGTAGGTAGTCTAGCCAGGGTTAACTTTTCAGGAGTTTTCATGATTTGTTGTTTCTGTTTCATTGATCCAATTAATGATTATCGCTGACTTATCATTGTCTTCCAAATAACTGTGATTGCTTGCAGATAACGGTGTCTTTTTAAGGTGACCGTGTTTTTATAAGGTAACTGTGATTTCCCAAACAACGGTTCTGTACCCATGCCTTTGTATACTGCTGGTTACAATTTTTATGCTAACAGGAGTTTAACCAAAGCGAGAGGGTAGCCGGTTTGGCGTTGCGTGACTGAATCCGTGATGATGCCGTCATCAAAAATTGTATAGCAAGGCATTGCCAGCGAAATCAAATATAGTGTCATCAGGGTTGCCACGATCGTTTATGATTGCCTCATTGTATGGACGGAAAGGTTCTCGATGCCACTGTTTTGCCTGTTTCTAATACTGTTTTTGACAGGCTGCGAATACGGTCAGTCAACGCTACAATTTGCCGGCAAAACCATGGGTACAACCTATTCAGTTGTGCTCGTGCCACAGTCCCTAAGCGGTCGGCAGGTGGATCCAGTAACGCTGCAGGCTGAAGTGGATAGGGAATTAGGCCGGATTAGCAAGCTGATGTCGACCTACGATGAGTCATCACAGTTGTCTCAACTGAATGCGCATCCAGTTGGGAAATATTTTACAGTTCACCCTGATCTTTATCACGTACTACAGGCCAGCCAGGAACTAGCAAGGCTCAGTGATGGCGCCATGGATGTGACGGTGGGGAGTCTCGTCGATCTATGGGGTTTCGGTCCGGGTTATGCAGATAGTAAGCCACCTTCTGAATCAGAAATCAGCTTGGCCCGGGGAAATGCAGGCTACCAGGCCCTTGATATTGACGTGGAGAACTATCGAGTTCGAAGAAGGAAAGCTTTTCATGTTGACCTTTCGTCCATCGCCAAGGGTTTTGCGGTGGATCAGATTCGGGATTTGTTACGACGCCGTGGCCATGATGATTTCTTGGTAGAAATTGGCGGCGAACTATTTGCGTCGGGCCGAATTAAATCGGACCGGCAGTGGCAGGTCGCCATTGAAGCACCAGAGGCAGACAACAGATCGATTCAAACCACCTTACCCTTGCAGGATATGGCCATGGCAACATCAGGTGATTACCGTAACTATTTTGAGTGGAACGGTAAACGATACTCACACACCATTGATCCCAGGTCGGGTTATCCGGTTGACCATCAATTGGTTTCTGTTACGGTCATTGCAGCATCAGCTATGTATGCTGATGGCTGGGCAACGACGATCTCAGTCCTGGGCCTTGAGCAAGGTATGCAGCTTGCTAACGCCCAGCAATTGGCTGTGCTCGCCATGATTGAGACAGCTTCAGGCCTTGAGACGATTAGGTCGGAAAAGCTAGCGGCTTACACAGGATATTGAAGCCAGTTTATTCTGACCAGGTGGTAATTCTACTCTTGTAAAATTCATGACAGGCGGCCATATCGTCAAGAAATCGGGGTAACTCGTCCATCAGCATAGCCTGGGGACCGTCCACCAAAGCAGCGCTCGGGTTAGGGTGAAAATCTACTAATACCATATTAGCACCAGCAACAATCCCCTGGGCTGCTGCATGAACGCATTCAAGAATACCGTCCGGCGCCCGTCCGCGACCACCAACGGAATGGGAGGGGTCTACACACACAGGCATTCTGGTGAGTCTCTTGATGAGAGGCACCTGGGCGAAATCAACCAGGTTACGATGCGGCGCACCGCCTTCTCCCTTCATGCCTCTGAGGCAGAAAATAACACTGGAGTTGCCTTCACTGGCGAGGTATTCAGCTGCATTAAGCGATTCATTTAAGCTTACCCCGTAACCGCGTTTGAATAGCACAGGTAATTCAGTCTGCCTGCCGACGGCTTTCAGCAGTTCGAAGTTCTGGGTGTTACGGGTGCCAATCTGAAGCATAACCCCAGTAGGATAACCGGTTTCCTTGAGTGCGGTTTGGATTTCAATGATCTGGTCTTCGTGGGTGATTTCCATGGCAATGACCTTAATGCCATGCTGGCCAGCTAATTCGAACACCCAAGGCAAGCATTCTTTCCCATGTCCCTGAAAAGAATAAGGATTTGTTCTTGGTTTATAAGCGCCCATGCGAGTACAGATCTGACCGTGGGACTGAAGCGCGCGCATTGTCGTGGCTACATTTTCTCGGTTATCCACAGCGCATAGGCCAGCGAAAACATGGAAATTATCCTGGGAAAAATCGATGCCGTTATATGAAAAACCAGCCAATCTTTGCTGGTCTTGATGACGGCCGAGAATACGATATTCTTCTGATATTCGTATTACTCGGTCAACCCCTTCGAGGCCGGAGATTTCATCTTGATCCAATTGTTTGGTATTACCGAGCAGGTAAAGCTCAGTCAGTATTTGTTGATGGCCCTGCACCTGATGGGTTTGGATCTGTACTTCTGAGAAACGATCCAGATAATCTGTAATCTGCTGGTAGCCCGATGAAGTCGAGTCGATATTTGGTTTTAACACAATGATCATGGTTCTTTACTCGTTTTCATAGGTGAAATATCGGGTTGGCTGTGCAATTGATGGCGGCGTGCTTCGGATTGTTGGCGCAGAATATGGCGGGCTACAATTTTCCTGTCCATGGGATTAAGGCCGATAAACTCTACCCCGGTCCGATACGCTTCGCTGTCTTCCTCTTTTTGGCAATTCCTTACCTGGGCATAACAGAATATACCCAGCATGGCCTCCGTGAATATCAGTCTCAGGGCAAGCTGCGTGCCGTCCGCTAGATACTGATGGTCTTTAAATGACGCGCCGCCTTCACTGATGTCGATAATATTCGGTGACAGGGCATTTGCATCCCAGTAGTCATTGAGTATGACTTTCTGGCTGATGAGGTCGACCCGCTGGCTGATGTTGGCCAGAAATTTTCCCAGTAAGTGATTCTGGCTATCCAGTTCTCTGAGAATTTCCTGGTTTTCCATGTCCAGGGCGTATAATTCCTTGAATACACTCAATTCCGCCGCATCCGCAAAGTGCTGATCGGCTTTTTCAGAGCTAACCTGGTCTGGTGATATCAGCTTATACTGTGCATCAATCTTGTCAGATAGGCGAAAATAGTCTCGATTGTCGATATTATTCATTATAGATTCCCTATGTCTGCACATTGTAACTCAACGGTTCTCTCAGCGCAGAACCTTGTTGGATCCGTTAAGGCGTTGAATTAGGCTCAACTATTTAAACAGTCTGGGTTTGTTTTACAAGGGTGTGGATCAAGGTATAAACCACGTGGAGCTTGGCGATGTTATTAGATTGGCGGTTTTCGATTGCTCTCCGCTATAGTTTCCAGAATGGCTCCAGGCGATTACCGTCGTTTAATGCTCTGCTGTCTTTGTTAGGCCTTTCACTTGGAGTGGCTATACTGATTCTGGTCTTATCGGTTATCAACGGATTTGACCAGGCTATGCGCGAAAGAGTTCTATCAGTGGTGCCTCACGCTGTTGTTTTCCAGGACCAGCAGGTCATGGACAGCAGTCTGGTCAGCTTAGTCAGGCGTAATGCTTCTGTCTTGGCCGTGGCACCGCTGCTCGAAGGTACCGG
The DNA here is from genome assembly GCA_018666555.1 of Gammaproteobacteria bacterium. GTDB lineage: Bacteria > Pseudomonadota > Gammaproteobacteria > Pseudomonadales > Azotimanducaceae > UBA9926. Next base: position 38,628 of record JABIZD010000078.1, on the reverse strand, counting down.
ATTGCTGCAATCTGGGACCGCCATCGAGGGTATACAGTTATCAGCAATAGACCCGATTGCTGAGCGTGAGGTCAGTGAAATAGGATCCTACATAGTCAAGGGAGATTTTGCTGATCTGCGCGCAGGCTCCTACCGGATTGCACTCGGTGCAGGCCTTGCGGACTCACTAGCAGTTGGAATTGGCGATGTGGTCACCCTGGTATTACCACACATGCGCATGACGCTCGCCGGCGTCAGTCCAAGACTGAAGCGTTTTACCATTGCGGCTGTATTTGAAACGAATGCTGATGTTGATCAGTCCATGGTTTATCTGCATCTTGAGGATGCCCGTCGCCTGTTTGGTGCCGACCACCGGGTTGGCCTCCGATTGCGTCTAGCGGATCTTTTTCTGGCGCCAGAGGTTCTTCAGCAACTCTACTATATGCGCCCAGATGCAGGCCTGATGGGCTACAGTTGGACTTATCGGCAGGGCAATTTGTATGATGCTATCGCTTTGCAGAAAAGAACCATGTTTGTGCTGCTATCCATGTTGATTGCAGTCGCGGCTTTTAACGTCATGTCTGGTCTGGTGATTTCTGTTGAGGAAAAACGGGCTGATATTGCCATACTGAGAACACTCGGCTGCACGCCTCGACATATTCGCCAAATCTTTGTCTTCTGTGGTGGGCTAGTGGGTAGCCTCGGTGTCATCCTGGGCCTTACCCTGGGAGTGGTTTTCGCTTATTTGGTTCAACCCTTATACCAGGCTTTAGACCGTCAATTTGAACTGAACCTGTTGCAGGAATATTTTGTACAGTATCTACCGGTACAGATACTGCCAGCAGATATAGTTTATGTTGGCCTTAGTTCCTTTTTGATCTGTGTCCTTACTGGCATCTATCCAGCCACAAGGGCCAGTCTCATTCATCCAGTGGAGGCTTTAGATGTCGACTGACAATTTGTTTCTGCGTGCATCGAATCTGACCAAGCGGTATGGCGTCGATGGCCAGGATCAGCATCCCGTTACCGTTCTGACTGATGTCAGTATACAGATTGATTCAGGGCAGACGGTAGCAATAACAGGGGCATCTGGCAGTGGTAAAAGCACATTGTTGCATCTATTAGCTGGCCTTGATGGTCCGGATGCTGGCAGTGTCATCATTGATGGCCTTTCAATGTTTGATCTCGATGAAGCTCAACGTTGCCTGGTCCGTAACCAGAAGCTTGGGTTCATTTACCAGTCTCATCATCTTTTAAAGGAATTCAATGCGCTAGAAAACGTAGCTTTGCCTTTACGGGTCGCCGGTTTGAAAATCTCGCAGGCGCAAACTGCGGCTTACAGCATGTTGACGTCGGTCGGCCTGGCAGATAGAGCCAAGCATTATCCTAGCCAACTCTCAGGTGGCGAGAGACAAAGAGTGGCGATTGCCAGGGCGCTGGTTCATTTGCCACGGTACGTGCTGGCAGATGAACCGACCGGCAATCTTGATGAAGTGACAGCTGATGAAGTCAGTGATCTTCTGTTCGAACTCAGTAATAAGCATGATATTGCACTGGTTCTAGTGACCCATAATCGCGACCTGGCAAACCGAGCAAGTCGTCAATTAACACTCAGTAACGGGTTATTAACAGGCAGCAACGGTTTATTATCGTCATGACTGGGATGAATACCCTGGCGATACTGATTGGTTTGCGATTTCTCGCAGCGGGTATTTTGGGGAAGGGACACAATCGCTACTTAAGGTTTATCGCGGTTTCCTCAGTGCTTGGGATGGCGCTGGGTATTACAGCGCTGACCGTGGTGGTATCGGTCATGAATGGATTTGACCGGGAATTGCAGTCGCGTCTGCTCAGTGTGGTTCCACATATAGTCCTACCCATCGAATCGGACCTGGAACAGATTCTGCAATCAAGCAAAGCCAGCAACGGCAAGGATCTGCAAGGTCTGGTCGCAGCGGAGGCATTTATTGAAAAATCGGCTTTGCTAGTGGTTGACGAAGGCAGCCAGTTACTCAGTCTTCAGGGTATCCAGACACCACAGAAAGATTATAATCCATTTTTATTCGATAGCCTGGTGTCTGGGTCGTGGGATCAGCTAGCGTCAAATGAAACCGCAATCATAGTCGGGCGGAGGTTGGCAGAATCCAAGGGATTACGCCTGGGTGATCGAATGCTGCTGGTGATACCTGAAATACAAACAACCACGGGGCAACTGGTTCCGAGGACTTTATCATTTATTCTAACCGGCACATTCGAACTGGGCGCGGAACCTGATTACCTTATGGCTTTCACTGATGTCAAAGCCCTACAAAAGAGGCTGCGCCTGCCGCAGGTATTTACACGCTTGCAGTTGAGCAAACCGCTCTCAGCAAGTACGGTACAGGAAACGCTTGAAAATAATTTGGCGGTCAGCGTAGATAGTTGGACCGATACCCATGGAGATTTTTTTACTGCCGTGCAGATGGAAAAAGTATTGATGTTCCTGCTGTTATCCATGATCGTCGTGATTGCATCATTGAGCCTGGTTGCTAGTATGGGGATTATGGTTCGAGAGAAAAAAACCGCTCTCGCGTTACTGCTTGCCATCGGCATGGCTCGCCATCATATGACCATAATTTTCCTGTTTCAGGGGCTGGTTTTGAGTCTTTCGGGTATTTCTTTAGGTGTCATGCTGGGCATCCCGCTGACTTTGTATCTACCGGAGGTGATGAGTCTGATCGAAACCGTATTTGGGTTCAATTTGCTGGCAGGAAGCTATTTCAATGAGGTACCAACAGAGCTTAGGTTTTCTGATATGGCGGTGATTTGCGTCGGTGCGATTTTTGTCAGTATGAGCGCAATATTGCCACAGGCTGTCTATGCAGGGAAAACCTCTTCCGGAACTGTGCTCAGTTAGTTTTTTTTCGCCTTAGTCTCCGGGATGTTTGGTAACGATTAATTTTCACTCGCCAGTATATTCTAACCAGCATAAACCCAGTCAAGCCCATGCTTAACCCGCAGATTAAACAGCCTAATATTAATGGTTGCCAGATTTCTGCCAGACTCAGGCCGAGCCAGTGAAAACTGAGTTCTATGTTTCCCAGGTCAGTTTCAGAACCGGTCAACCAGGCGCCGACTCGATAGGCGAAATACATCATCGGGGCCATTGTGACGGGATTGCTGATCCACACAATAGCGATAGCTATAGGAATATTACATTTGCGATGAGCGCACAAAACTGCACAGGGCAGCATCTGAAAGGGCATGGGAAGGAAGCAGCAGATAGATCCGATCAAAACACCGTGGGAGACGGAATAGCGATTCATGTGCCAAAGATTAGGTTCGAAGATGATATCACCCAGGATGCTGAGAACCCGATATCGTTTCAGCTTTGATCTATTGGGTAAATATTTTTGCAGCCACATATTAGAACCTCGCTCGGGGTGCATATTATCTATATCTCTGTCCTGGAATCAAACAGACAGGCCTAAATAAGTTACTACTGGCATTGATTCGGGGACAAAGCTCACAGCCGGGCAACCGCATCATTGCAACAATAAGCCATGCTCAGATTTGCTTTGGTTGCATTATTTATTGAATTCTGTGTTTTATCCTTGCCGGTACTGCCGCAATGGCAATGGTTGATGGCGACATTTCCCATGGGCTTTTTTCTTTTGTCTTCAAAAAAGATGTGGCTTCTGGGAGCTGCGGTAATTGTGACAATCTATTTCTTCTCCTATGTCGATCGTTCCGCCCAGGCGCTCATGCCTGCCGGACTGATCGGGTCAACCGTAGCGGTATCTGGATCGGTCCTTGGTCTACCTGTGAACTCCCCAAAATACGCGGGTTTCATGTTCAAATTGGATGCGCCGGGGGTGGCTAACTCCCAGGCGCGGATGCTGAGAGTCCACTGGTACCGACCGACTGCGCAAATAGAAGCAGGTGATTATCTTCGATTAAAGCTTTTGTTAACGCCCATCAAAGCAAGTTTTAACAAAGGGCTCAGTAATTATGAAGACCAGTTGTTTTATAGAGGCATCCAAGGTACCGCGATAGTGAAGGATTTTCATTTTGTCGAAAACCAGTGTTCGTGGCATCAGATCGATTGCTTTCGATCTGACCTAAAAAGCTGGATAAGTGAGACGGTAACTAATGCATCTACCCGGCCATTATTGGTCGCTTTAGCAATAGGTGACAGTAGCCAGTTAACCTACCGACACCGCCGGATCCTCGCAGCAACAGGTACCCAACACTTGTTCGTGGTGTCAGGGTTACATATCGGTCTATTTGCGTGGGCCTGCACCTGGCTATTTCATCACATGGGTTTTTCCTATCATTATCGACTGCTAGGCGCCTTCGGTTGTAGCTTTGCCTTTGCAGCATTAGCTGGCTTGAGTTTATCTGTTCAGCGAGCCTTGCTGATGCTCGCTTGCTACCTGGTGCTTGCCTTGTTTAGGAGAAGCGCGGCTAGCTATGCCGGCTTCAGCATTGCCTTGGCACTGGTGCTGGTTTTCAATCCGCTCGCCACCGGTGACAGAGGGTTTTGGTTCTCCTTTTCGGCTGTAGCTATTTTGTTGCTGTCCCAGTTCGGTGAGGTGGGCTGGGCGAGCAAGCAGAAATGGCTTGGGCTGATAGTTAGGTTCAGGACTCAGGGATGCATATTTATTGGTCTTGCGCCGCTGATTCTAGGTCTATCTGGTCAACTGCCACTGCTATCTGTGATTGTAAACCTGGCAGCGATTCCCTGGCTAACACTGCTGGTGGTGCCACTGCTTCTAATGGTGGTTTCAGCCAGACTGATCATAGGAGGCCTGGAAAACGAGTTTATTACCGGTGGACTAGACCGCCTGCTGCAGTTGTCCGAGCAGCTTGCCGGTATGTTGTGGTGGTTTCTTGAATTTTCTGCGGAGATGAGCCCGGCCTATGCGTTTGGTAATATCGAACTGCTCGCCAGTGGGGCAGCGTTGCTGGCTATTGTAATATTTATTCTGCCACTAAGGCTGTCATCTAACTGGTTATTGCTGTTGAGTGTACTGCCGTTAGCTAACTTCAATCCAAGCCGCCCTCCACCTGGGGAGCTTTCCTTAAGCGTGTTTGACGTGGGACAGGGTTTGAGTATCCACCTCCAGACACAAAGCCAAGATATTTTGTATGACACGGGCAGCAGGAGCCTGTCTGGTTCCGATAAAGGTCAATCAGTGATCCTGCCGGCACTACGTCTGTTAGGCGTAAATAAGCTGGACAAGATGATCCTTTCTCATTCCGATAATGATCATATTGGGGGCGCCCAGTCGATACTTAAGGGAATTTCGGTTCGGGCAGTGATCGGTGCTGGTTTCGGTGGCTGTACACCAGCACGGCTATTCGAAGCCGACAACGTTAAATTTCGAGTGTTTCAGGTGATGAAAACCAACAGTGACAACAACAATTCTTGCCTGCTGTTGATAACGGGTAAGCATTTTACTTTGTTGATTACAGGGGATATTGAAGCGGATGCAGAGTATGAACTAGTGACTCAGCAGCGTCGATCTCTGGACCTGATAACCGTACCGCATCATGGCAGTCGATCATCATCAAGTCCGGCCCTGTTGAATCACTTGATGCCTGCTCAGGCGGTCATTGCCAGTGGTTACAAGAATCCCTTTGGGCATCCGGATGCGCGGGTGGTTGAGCGCTATAAGGCAAGATCTATTGTTGTGTTGAACACAGCCACCAGTGGTGCACTTTCCTTCACAGCCGGTGTGGGAGGTGTTGTGTTAGTCAGCCAGGAATTACCTCTGCAGCGAAGGTTCTGGCGATATCAACGTTGACTGTGTCAGCGCAGTTGCTTTGCCGGTAGATCCTCACCAGCTTGCCAATACTTAGCCTGGCTTCTGCAGGGTTTTTATTGCCGAAAGGAGGCTGGCATTCTCAGCTGCGGTACCGATGGTAATGCGCAGTTTGTCACTCAGGCGTTGCTCTGGAAAGTATCGCACCAATATGTTTTCCAACTTGAGAGCCTGATAGAGCTGCTGGGCATTGCGTCTGCTGGTGGAGGGCACAGTGACCAGCAGAAAGTTAGTGTGTGATACTGGGCTGTAGAAACCAAGTTTTGACAATTCTTCCTGCAGGAATTGACGCTGTTGGCTCACCTTAGCCCAGGTGTTGCGTGCATAAGCCTGGTCGGATATCGCTGCTGCAGCCAGTTCCTGGCTGATGGCGTCCAGATTATAGCTGTCTTTAGTCTTATTCACGATAGGGTCTATCAGGTGTTCCGGGCCGATACCGTAGCCAAAGCGCAAACCTGCCAGGGCATATCCTTTACTCAAGGTCCGTAGAAGGATGATATTGTCAGAATGTATCGCGACTTGAGTGAGGTCATAGCCCGGTGAGTTAATGAAGTCGATATAGGCTTCATCTACGACTAAAAGACCGGTTAAAGCAGTAGCTATTTGACTGATCTCCTCTGGGGACAATAAGCCGCCACTGGGTGCATGGGGATTAACGAGGAACGTTAGTTTGCAATTCGATTGGTTCAGCTGATCTGCAAAAGAGCTTGGAAGTGACCAATTATCTTTCAGTGCCACCGCCTTGCAACGCGCGTCCTGAATGGCTGTTAGCACAGGATATAGCGAATAGGTCGGGTCGGTCATGCCAATAAAATCACCGGGATCGACAAAAGTGGTCAGGAGTAGCCGTAGCAGTTCGTCACCGCCCCGAGTTGCGACAATATTATTACGATTGATCTGGTGTACCTGGGCAGCACAATCCCTGAAATGATCTGCCCGGGGGGAGGGATATCTTCGTAATCGGTGCGTATCAAAATTTTTCAGTACTTCGGCGACGTTCGGTGATGGCGGATAGGGGTTCTCATTAGTGTTGAGCTTGATGATCCCTGGCTGATCCGGTTGTTCCCCGGATTCATAACCGTCCATGTTTAGAATGTTTTGTCTCTGGAACGAGCGGGAATTAGGCATCGGTTGTAGATTCCTGGTAACTGATTTGCTGTATTTCTAGTTCAAGCTTACCGGCAGGGACCTCAACTGTAACGATATCGCCTATACCTTTGCCAAGGAGGCTCTTCGCTATAGGTGAATTCATGCTGATCCAGCCCTTTTTCATATCGAATTCGTCACTACCTACAATTCTCAGGCGTTGTGACTCGCCACTTTCTGATTCCAACTGCACCCAGGCACCGAAGAATATCTTATCGTGGTTACTGGGTATGCGATCAACGACTACGAGATTATCCAGTCTTTTCTCCAGGTACCGAATTCTGCTATCAATTTCACGTAGCTGCTTTTTACCGTAGATGTAATCGGCATTTTCAGATCGATCACCCAAGGCAGCTGCGGCGGATACCTTTTGAGTGACTGCGGGTCGTTTTTCTTTCCAAAGGTATTTGAGTTCGGAACGAAGCGCCGACGCACCCGCTGGTGTGATATAGATTTTATCGCTCATAGCGCTGAAGTTTCGGTAGTCTGAGGCAGATCTAAGTTTACTGGAAATTTCGTCCCTAAAAAAGACAAGGAGGTCAGGCTGATGTTAGTACCTTAAGCGCTTGAGGATGCCTGAATGACAGGGTGTTCCCACAACCCTGGGCAAAACTAATTCCTGTTTATTCCATACTTATAGAACCATCATCCCAAAATGGCAGAGGATTCGCAGGTGCCATCTGGGTTTTTGCAAGGTACAAAGGTGCTCGGTGCAGCTGGCGTTAGCTGTTAAGGCAACACGAGCGTCGCAATAATTTGCTAATATCGTCGAGCGTGACCGAACTCTATCTGTTACAAAGAAGGCGTGCTGTTAACTGGCCAATCTTTTGCTTGGCACTTGAAAAAACAAAAATCGAGCTTATTGAATGAGTAGACAACGACGATTGAACCAATCGCCGTGAGGATAAGGCGAACCGGAGAAGACCTGCTATGAGATTGGAAAAATTAACGGGTAAATTGCAGACGGCATTGGCTGATGCGCAATCGTTAGCGGCAGGTAGGGATCACAGTCAGATTCTGCCAGTGCATCTGATGCAGGCTCTGATTCAGGAAAAAGCAGGCTCTGTCTATCAACTGTTGCTGCAGATCGGGGTGGATATGGAAGGCCTGTCGAAAGAGCTGGCAGACACGGTTGAGAACCTCCCAAAGGTGACTGAGGTCGATGGCAGTATCGTTGTCTCGCCGGAATTAGCGCGGTTGTTTAACCTTGCAGATAAGCAAGCGCAACAACACGGTGATGAGTTCATATCCAGTGAATGTGTCCTCTTGGCTGCTACCCAGGATCCGGGGGCTCTAGGTCGCATACTCAATCGTTATGATGTCAAGAGCGCTGTTCTTGAGCGAGTGATTGTCCAGTTGCGTGGTGGAGGAAAAGTGACTGATGCCAATGCCGAAGACCATCGTCAGAGCCTTGATAAGTATACGGTTGATCTAACGGAACGGGCTGTCAACGGTAAGTTGGATCCGGTGATTGGCCGAGACGATGAAATCCGCCGAACCATTCAGGTTCTGCAGCGTCGTACCAAAAATAATCCAGTGTTAATTGGTCAACCGGGCGTCGGCAAAACAGCGATCGTTGAAGGACTGGCGCAGAGAATTATCAACAATGAAGTGCCTGAAGGCTTAAAAGGAAAACGCATTCTGGCGTTAGATATGGCAGCACTGATTGCCGGAACGAAATTCAGGGGAGAATTCGAGGAGCGGCTGAAGGCCGTACTGCACGAACTTGGAAATGGTGATGGTTCAATTGTCTTGTTTATTGATGAACTTCATACCATGGTTGGAGCAGGCAAGGCAGAAGGCGCTATGGACGCCGGCAATATGTTGAAACCGGCACTGGCTAGGGGCGACCTTCATTGTGTTGGTGCGACTACAATAGATGAATACAGGACCTTTGTGGAATCGGATAAAGCACTTGAACGACGGTTTCAGAAAGTCCAGGTAGATGAGCCAGATGTCAGCGATACCATCGCCATACTCCGAGGCCTTAAGGAGCGTTACGAGTTACACCACGGCGTAGATATTACCGATCCGGCGATTATTGCAGCCGCCAGATTATCGAACCGGTATATCACCGACCGTCAGTTGCCCGATAAAGCCATAGATCTGATAGACGAGGCAGGTAGTGTTATTCGTATGGAAATTGATTCCAAACCGGAAGAAATGGATCGTCTGGAAAGGAAGCTGATTCAATTAAAAATTGAAAGAGAAGCCTTGCTCAAAGAAACAGATGCTGGTTCAAAGACGCGTTTAGTTGAATTAAGCAATAATATCAATGATTTGGATAGGGAGTTTAATGATTTGGAGGAAGTCTGGGCTGAGGAAAAATTAGCCCTGCAAGGTTCGCAAACCGTGAAGGAAGATCTCGAGCAAGCCCGTCAAGACCTTGAATTTGCGCGGAGAGAGGGTGACTTGACCAGAATGTCGGAACTTCAGTATGGGACCATCCCCGATCTTGTAAAACGTGCAGCAGCGGTTTCGGATAACGAGGGCAGCCAAACAAAGTTGTTTCGTAACAAAGTCACCGAGGAGGAGATTGCTGAGGTGGTATGTAAATGGACTGGGATTCCTTTAGCTAAGATGCTTTCGGGTGAGAAAGTCAGATTGCTTGAACTGGAAGCCTCTTTAGGTACTCGAGTTGTAGGCCAGGATGAAGCTCTGGAGGTGGTTGCAAATGCTGTTCGACGCGCTCGAGCAGGTATTGCTGACCCAGACCAGCCAAATGGCTCGTTCCTGTTTCTTGGACCTACTGGCGTTGGCAAAACCGAGCTTTGTAAGGCCCTGGCGGCGAATCTTTTCGATTCCGAAACAGCTCTGATTCGTTTGGATATGTCTGAATATATGGAAAAACATTCCGTGGCACGTCTAATTGGCGCGCCACCCGGTTATATTGGTTATGAAGAAGGTGGCTATCTTACCGAACAGGTCAGACGAAAGCCTTATTCGGTTATATTGCTCGATGAAATTGAAAAAGCGCATCCAGAAGTATTTAACGTGCTGTTGCAGGTGCTGGATGACGGTAGATTGACGGATAGTCATGGCAGGACGGTCGACTTTAAGAATACAGTGTTGGTGATGACCTCAAATCTGGGTTCCGAGCTCATACAGAATATGGCGGGCAACAGTGCTCATGAGAATATAAAAGATTCGGTAATGACCGTTGTAAGCCAGCATTTCCGACCTGAATTTCTCAATCGGATTGATGATGTCATCGTATTCCGTGGTCTCAGACCTGAAGACATCAGGTCAATTGCTGAGATTCAGCTAGAACGCCTGACAAAACGAGTGTCTGAAAACGGGATCACGCTTGATGTCAAAGGTGAGGTGTTGGATTATGTTGCTGAACTGGGGTTTGACCCGCTGTATGGAGCACGACCGTTGAAGCGGGTGATTCAGCAGAAGCTAGAAAATCCGTTATCACAGGGTATCCTTTCCGGCGAGATTTATCAGAACTCGATTGTGTCTGCAGTAATGCAGGGCGATGAGGTCTGTCTCATCTCGGGAAAATAGTACTGTACATATATACATATTTACGTATACTGTATATATAACCAGTATCTATTTAGTGCTAGGAGCAGGCCATCTGCCTAGGAGGATGATATGAGTAACAGGAATACTAAACGAGTTGATGAAAACCGCACCATGCGACGTGACTTAACGCTGTCAGCGTCCGCGAAAAAGCCGGCTCTTAGCCAGGCGGATAATAGTAAAGGTCGTAAAGCAGGCAAAAGAAAACTGAATAACCCCAACGTAACCCCGGTAAGCAAGGTAAGCAAGGTAAGCAAGGTAAACAAGGTAAACAAGGTAAACAAGGTAAACAAGGTAAACAAGGTAAACAAGGTAAACAAGGGTGAATCAGCCCACCTGACAGATGTCAATGCTGTCTCTTCTGGGAGTAAAAGTGTGGCGGGTAAAGCAGCTAACCCAAAAACGTTACTGGGGACATCCCCTCAGACAAAACCAGCTATTAAACAACTGGTTAGAGAACATTCTGAGCTTGCCATGCGCGCCGCAAAGAGGATCAAAGCCAGTAAAAATAAACGCAAGACAAGTCATTTAGTCTGCCAGCATCTCTGCATGATGTTGAATTCGCCCATCTCATCTACAAGTCCGAGCTTTCGTCAAGCTACACTCACTCATCGTGCGGTCTCAGTCAATGAGCCCTTGGCGCAGTGCTTCCTGCCCATTTAATCTTTTTGAGTTGGCAGAAGCTGCGTTGCTGTAGTCGCTTATTTGGTTCTCAGGTCAGTCCATGGAATAATTGGTTTAAGTACCCTTTTTAGAGCTTCTTCTGTGATCTGCAAGGGCACGCAATAATTAGGCTTAGGCTGGGGTAGGTGGATTGGATAAAGTTGACTGTGTCGTTATCGGAGCGGGAGTCATTGGGCTCGCCATTGCCAGAATGTTGGCTTTAGCTGGTAGAGAGTGCTTGCTGCTAGAAGCAGAAAACCACTATGGTCAAGGAATCAGTAGCCGCAATAGTGAAGTAATACATGCCGGGATTTATTACCCACAAAATTCCTTAAAGGCGCAGATGTGTGTTCTCGGCAAGCGTCAGCTATATGATTATTGTGCTTCTCATCATGTCGAACATGAGCGTTGTGGCAAAATAATTGTCGCTTGTTCAGCAGATGAAACAGCAATATTAACAGAGATAGAATCCAGGGCTAAGGCTAATGGCGTTACTGATTTAGTCCGTCTTTCCCAAGGTGAATTGCAGGCAATGGAGCCAGAACTGCTAGGAGTCGCAGGCCTTTTATCGCCGTCGACAGGTATTGTCAGTGCTCATCAGTTAATGACCGCTTTTCTGGCAGATTTTGAAAATGCTGGAGGTGTCTTGGCGGTCAACAGTCCTGTGACGGGTATTAGGCCATTACAGTCCCATTATCAGATCGATGTCGGTGTCGGTGTCGATAATCAATCATATAGCCTGCAAAGCAATGTTGTCATTAATTCAGCTGGTTTAGATGCCCAGCTTGTTGCAGCCACACTCAATGACCTGGAGGATCGGTCTATTCCGAGTTTGTTTTTGTGCAAGGGCAGCTATTTTACTTTGAGCGGAAGTTCACCGTTTAACCATCTGATTTATCCAGTACCCGAGAAAAACGGCGCCGGACTGGGTGTGCATGCGACGCTTGATCTGGGAGGACAGGTTAAGTTTGGTCCAGATGTTGAGTATATAAATTCATTGGATTATGAGGTTTCGCCGGATCGAAGGGGTGATTTCTATAAAGCCATCCGGCGGTATTATCCAGCGCTACAGGAAGATGCTTTACAACCAGGTTATAGTGGCATCAGGCCAAAATTGCAGGGTCCAGCAGACATAGCAAAGGATTTTTGCGTTCAAAATGGGATAGACTTTGGCCTGCCGAATCTTATAAACCTGTTTGGTATTGAGTCGCCAGGCCTGACATCATCACTGGCCATTGCAGACTATGTCGCCAGGCTGTTATTGATAGGTAATGAAGCTTGAATGAATGGCTTCAGAATGGACAATTGAGCTGAGAATAAAAGCCTGATAGGAGTCAGCACGTGAGCGAGCACCATCACCATCATCATCACGCACCGGCAATTCCTGTGACGATGAATATGAGCTTCGCAATAGCAGTTAGTGCGAACCTGCTTTTTACCCTGGCTGAAGCCATATTGGCTCTCGAAGCTAATTCTGCTAGTTTGCTGGGCGATGCTGGCCATAATTTCAGTGATGTGCTGGGGCTATTGTTGGCTTGGGGCGCAACTTACCTGGTGAGTCGCGCCAGTGGACGCGATTATAGCTACGGTTACAGGCGAACGACTATTCTGGCGGCGTTATTGAATGCGATGCTACTGTTGTTGGCTGCGGGTTACATCGCAGTACAATCCCTGGAAAAATTTTATAACCCCGTTGCCCCTTCTGAAACATTGATTATTTTGGTTGCTTTGGTTGGCATAGCTGTCAATGGTGGAACCGCTCTGCTTTTCATGAAAAGCAGTAAAGGTGACTTGAATTTGAAAGGCGCTTTTCTGCATTTGGCCTATGATGCTCTTATCAGCGCTGGTGTTGTAGTCGGGGGGGTGGTAATCCTGTTCACGGGTTGGCTGTGGGTTGACCCCCTGATGGGGTTGTTAATTACTGCAGTGATTGTTTACGGTACATGGGCTTTGCTTCGTGATTCCATCAATCTAATTCTGGATGCGGTACCTCAGGGCATCGATCGTCAGGGTATCGTCTCCTATTTATCGGCCTTGCCAGGAGTAACCCAGGTTCACGATGTGCATATATGGGCGATGAGTACGCAGGAAAACTGTTTAACGGCCCACCTGGTGATGCCTGAACATACCCTGTGGGACCAGACGGATGGATATTCGAAAGTGGGGACGATGTTACGAGAAAATTTTGCTATCCACCACGTGACCTTACAGATAGAAAAGGATCCCGATTGTCAGACTCAGGATTGTGACGAGGTAGACTAATGCCAGTAACACTAGATGATATTTTCGAAAGCCAGCTACAAAGCCGCCCGGTTGAGGCTATATTACTGGATACACCAGTGCCTCTGGATAAGGTGCCTACGCCAGCTTTGTTGATAGATGAAGCGGGATTCCAGCGAAATCTGGAACGTATGGCTCACCATGTTAAAACCTCAGGGTTATCCCTGCGAACGCATGCAAAAATGCACAAATCACCCGTAGTCGCACGGAAACAGCTAGCGGCAGGTGCAGTCGGGATTTGCTGTGCGAAGGTCTCGGAAGCTGAAGTAATGCAACTGGCCGGCATCAAACCCATATTGATTACTTCCCCTGTAATCAGCCCGGACAGTCTGCGCCGGGTGGTAAAGCTGGCTAACCACAATGAAGAGTTGCAGATGGTTATTGATTGTCAGCAGACTGCCGATCAACTGCAGGAAATGCTTTGCGAAAATGACCTTGATTTAGGGATTTTGGTTGATATTGACCCTGGTATGGGGCGCACCGGCATCCAGGCAGGTAGACCCGCTTTTGACCTCGTGGTTCACATAGTGGAACGTTGCCCTAACCTCAAATTCTTAGGGCTGCAGATGTATGCAGGTAATTGCATGCATATTTCTGGCCATTCAGAGCGCCGCAAGAAGTACTTCAAGGTCATGGAAAAGGGTTCAGATACTCGGGATATGATTGAGGCGTCAGGCATTCAGGTCAATAAGGTGTCCGGCGGTGGTACCGGGACCTATGATCTTGAAAGAGCTCTGGGTGTGATCACCGAATTACAGGCAGGCTCGTTTGCTTTTATGGATATTGAATACCGCGATATTGGTGGCGTGGATAAACCGCTGTTTGAGGATTTTGAAGTCGCGTTGCATCTGTTGGTAACTGCTATCAGTCAACCCCAGTCGACGTTGATTACCGTTGATGCCGGCTTCAAGTCAATTGCGTCGGATAAGATGGCACCGGAATTTAAAGACATAGAAGGATTGCGCTATCATTGGGGTGGCGATGAGCACGGTATCGTGCAATTGAATAACCCCTCACGGCAGGTTGCTTTAGGGGATAAACTCGAATTGCTGACTCCGCATTGCGACCCGACAGTTAACCTCCATGATTTCTATTTTGTTGTTCGTGATGGTCTGGTACATGAACTTTGGCCCATTTCTACTCGAGGACTTTCCAGATGACAGTTTATGTGCCTTTTTTTGAAGATTTCTCTGTTGGTGATGATCTTTCAGATGTGCCGGCAATCACCGTTACGGAAGGTATGGCGGCGATTCACCAAGCGCTGTTTGGCGATCGGAGCAAATTGTCTCTTGATGTAGAATTATGCCGAAAGGTGACGGGCAGGGCCGGCTTGCTGGCGAATAACGCATTAGTTTGTAACCTCGCCATTGGCCAGAGTACGATACCATCTCAACGTGTGCTGGGTAATCTGTTTTACAGAGGTCTGCATCTTAAAAATGCGGTTTTCCTTGGTGATACCTTAACCACTCAAACCTCTGTGATTGCTCTCCGGCAGAACACCATCAAAGCGGGTAGGGCAGCGACCGGCATGGTAGCGCTACAGATGCATGTGACTAATCAACATGATCAGACTGTAATGCTGTTCTGGCGGTGTCCGATGTTACCGTGCCGGGATCCTGAGGCAGAAACCAGGCAAGCCGATTCCTTTGAAAGTATGCCAGCTAGCATCAGCGATCAGGAGTTGCTGAAACACCTGCCTGACTGGTCGTTGGATCACTTTGGTCGGCTGGCTAAGGGAACTAAGTTCGCAGACTTTGAAATCGGCACTATTATTGATATTGAAGCTGCTGACACCGTCACCTGTGCGCCTGAATTAGTCCGGATGACCTTAAACATGGCGATGACTCATACTGATGCAAGCCGGAGTGTCTATGGTAAGCGCTTGGTATACGGAGGCCACACCATTGCCGTTGCCAGCTCCCAGATTACCAGGTTGATACCGAATCTGTGTTCTATTCTTGCCTGGTACCAGTGCGATCATACGGGGCCTGTGTTTGAACAGGACATACTCTCTACTCGGGTCACCATTGAGGACACGCTATCTCTGCAGCAGGGCGGAATCTTAAAGCTGCACGTCGAGGTGACCGCACAGCGAGGCTCCGAAGCACCAGCCGAGATGCAGTCAGCAAAAGTGCTTGATTGGCGGTTAGCCTGCCTGACTGCATAGTTGAATATTAATTAACTGCTATAAGTGTCTAATATGGAAGGAATATTATCAGGAATGACTGTCGTCGAAGGTAGCGCATTTATCGCTGCTCCTTTAGGTGGTATGACCTTGGCACAGCTAGGTGCCAAGGTCATTCGATTTGATCCCATCGGCGGTGGCTTGGATTACCGGAGATGGCCGATTACTGCTTCCGGAACCAGCCTTTTCTGGGCGGGAATGAACAAAGGCAAGCAATCAATTCAGTTGGATATACGAAAACCCGAAGGTAGAGAAATCATCACTGCTTTGTTATCCAGGCCCGATCCCGAAGCGGGATTGTTTTTGACTAATTTCCCAGAAAGAGGCTGGCTGGCCTTTGATGAGTTGAGCAAGGTTCGTAAGGATCTGATTTATGTAAACGTGCTTGGCGACCGAAAGGGCGGTTCTGCACTTGATTATACCGTCAATTGTGCCGTTGGTTTTACCAATGCAACAGGTCCAGAAAACAGTGATCACCCAACCAATTATTTGTTGCCAGCATGGGACAATATTACCGGTCAAATGGCGGCAACCGCGCTCCTGGCAGCAGAGCGGTATCGTCAACGAAGTGGTCAGGGTCAAATAGTTCGAATTGCCTTGAAAGATGTTGCCTTAGCCACGGCCGGACATCTGGGCAATATCTCGGAGGTGATGATCAACAAACATGACAGGGAGCGGGTGGGAAATTACCTTTACGGAGCTTTTGGCCGTGACTTCGTCAGCAAAGATGGACACCGCTGTATGATTGTTGGCTTAACGGGAAAGCAATGGGGCGCTATACAGGTAGCCACGGATACAGGCCAGCAGTTCGAGGCACTGACGCAAAAAGGTATTCATACTGATACAGAAGGCAATAGGTTCGCCAACCGCCAGGAAATTGCGGCAGTTCTTGAACCCTGGTTCGGCAAGCATGATTATGCTTTTATTGAGGAGAAATTTAACCAGGCCAGTGTGTGCTACGGGCCCTATCGTAGTTTTCAGGAAATGGTGGAGGAAGATCCGGATTGTTCGAGTGATAATCCTTTATTCCAGAGTCTTGAACAGCCTGGTATTGGATCTTATCTTGTCCCTTCTTCGCCCATTCGTTTCTCTGAGTCAGCGAATTTACCCTCTCTGAAATCACCTGTCCTTGGTGAGCATACAGACCAGATTCTGGCAGAGGAACTTGGCTTGAGCGGTGCGGAAATTGGCAGGTTGCACGATGCTAAAATTGTCGCATGAAAAAAGTATCTGCTTCGCTCAGGCGATGTCAGCATGAGCGCATCAAAGCAAGCTTTGATGCGGCAATCTTGTGGTAGGATTTAGGCTCATATAGAGATCGGAGATTGACTTGTTTGAACTAGTGAAGGCGGGTGGTTGGTTAATGGTTCCGATCTTGATTTGTTCGGTTATCTCGGCCGCTATCTGTATCGAACGTTTCTGGACCCTGAGGGGCTCTCAGGTGGTACCAAAAGCACTTCTTACTGAGGTCTGGCAGTGGATTCAGCAAAACCAGATGACGCCTCAACGCATCAAGCAGATCCGGGCACAATCTCCCTTGGGAGTTATACTCGCAACAGGTATTGGCAATCACCACCGCGGTCGTGAGCAGATGAAGCAGAGTATAGAGGAAGCTTCCGGGCAGGTGATACATGAACTGGAGCGCTATCTGTCAACTCTGGGTACAGTCGCCGCAGTGAGTCCTTTAATTGGCCTGCTAGGTACGGTTATTGGCATGATAAAGGTTTTTAGCGCGATTCAACTCGAAGGCGTGGGTAACGCTGCTGTCTTGGCGGGCGGGATATCCGAAGCACTTATAACCACCGCTGCTGGGCTGACAGTGGCAATTCCAAGTTTGTTTTTTTATAGATTCTTTCAGCGCAGAGTTGATGAACTGGTCATGGAGATGGAGCAGGATGCACTTAAGCTGGTTGAGGTGCTCAGTGTCACGCCCGCTTCTGGCCAGAATCAGAGCATATCGAATTCGGAACTCCAACGGGGATGAAATTCGCTCGACGAAACATAGAACCTCCCGAAGTTAATTTAACGCCTCTTATTGACGTGGTGTTTCTGCTGCTTATTTTCTTTATGGTCTCTACCTCATTTACCATGGAAACCCAATTAATGGTTGAACTGCCGTCGGCAGAGGGGGTTGCCTCCAGTGATTCGGCTAAGGCTGTGACAGTGACTGTTGGTAGAACAGGTCTTTATGCAGTAAATGAGCAAGTATTACTCAATCAATCCATTGAAACACTGCGTGGTGCCCTTGTCGCCGTCAGTGAAGGCGGCAATGATCGGCAATTGGTGTTAATTGCTGACGGGCAAGCCCCACATCAGTCGGTCGTGACGATATTAGATGTGGCGGGTCAATTGGGGTTTGAACAGGTCAGCATTAGCACTCAGAGCGGAGAAGTCAGTCGTGACTGAAGCTACCCCAGTCTCTGATCTAAGCATTTATCGTCGGTTACTGTCGTATACGCCCTGGGCCGCATTTGCCGTAAGTATCATAGGGTTTCTGTTGTATTCGGCCGGTAATGTGAGTGTTGTACAGCTTGTATCCTATCTGGTTGATTCCCTGGAGAGTGCTTCAACTGGGCCCTCAACTGCGGTTGAATCCATGATGGGCTGGTTTGGTATCAGCGACATTAATAACCAGATCTTTGTTCCAGCAGCTATTATTGTCATCGTTTTTATTCGTGGCATAGGCACCTTTCTGGGTAACTATTTCATTAATTTTGCGGCAACTACCATGATTTATAATCTGCGTCGCGATTTATTTGAACAACTTCTCAAACTGCCTAGTCAGTTTTATGACCAGCATGCTTTCGGAAGGCTGGTCGCTAAACTGACCTTTCACGTTACTCAAGTTACAGGGGCTGCGACAGATGCGATCAAAGTCCTGTTTCGAGAGGGTTTCACAGTGGCTGGTTATCTGGGCTTTCTTCTTTATCTAAACTGGCAACTGACGCTGGTGTTTGCAGTTGTAGCACCTCTTATTGGCTTGTTGGCCCGGATAGCAGGCCGGCGTTTCAGGAAAATAAGTGAACGCATACAGGATTCGATGGGTGATGTGACGCATGTCGCATCAGAGGCAGTCCAGGGCTATCGTGAAGTTCGTACCTATGGTGGCAATGCTTATGAACGTGACCGATTTGACCAGGTAAGCCAGACCAATCGAAGGCAATCCATGAAAATGGTTCTGACATCATCGATAGCCACGCCGCTGATCCAACTTATAGTGGCGACGGTGTTGGCTGGATTGGTTTGGTTGATTCTGTTGCCCGGCGCGAGAGCAGGAATGAGTACTGGAGATGTGGTCGCCTTTATTACCACGGGCGGACTGCTTGCCAAGCCCATTCGCCAATTAACTGAAGTCATATCTATCATTCAGCGGGGAATTGCTGCTGCAAGTGATATTTTTGAATTATTAGATGAGCCAGAGGAAGACGACAGCGGTAGCCTGGAATTGCAGACCGTCGAAGGTAAACTCGAATTTGATAACGTAAGCTTTCGCTATAGCGATGACCAGGAGTATGTACTAAAGGACCTTAATTTTACTGTTATGCCTGGCGAAACAGTTGCTTTGGTTGGCCGGTCCGGTGGAGGGAAGTCGACCCTGGCGGCGTTAGTCTCGCGTTTTTACAACCCGACCGAAGGCCGTATTTTGTTAGATGGTCATCCGATCGAGGAATTTTCTCTTGCTAATTTAAGGCAGCATCTGGCTTTGGTCAGTCAGGAGGTGACCTTATTTAATGACTCAGTGGAGCGTAATATTGCCTATGGGGCTTTAGCTTCCGCAGACCGAGAAGCGGTTATTGAGGCAGCCAAGGATGCTCATGCCTGGGACTTCATCGAAGGATTAGCAGACGGTTTATCCACTGTCGTGGGAGATAACGGCATACTGCTGTCGGGTGGACAGAGACAACGCCTGGCAATTGCCAGGGCATTGCTGAAGGATGCCCCGGTTTTAATACTGGACGAGGCGACTTCAGCCTTAGATACCGAATCCGAGAGAGCAATTCAATCAGGACTTGAAACCATCGTTTCAGGTCGAACGACGGTGGTTATTGCCCATCGGCTAAGTACCATTGAACGAGCTGATAAAATCCTTGTTTTGGATGAGGGACGCATCGTTGAGCAGGGCACCCATCTTGAATTATTAGAGTTAGGCGACTACTACGCTAATTTGTATGAAAATGCTGATCAGCGTGAAACTGCAGTTGATACCGCATCAGAACTTTCAGAGCGTTCATTTAACCTTGCAACTGTACCCGTTCGCAACCGTTTGGCGATTCAGAATCTGGTCAGGTTGCCAGAAGCATGGTATGAAAATGCTGCCTGGTTAGCGCTCCTGGCACCCCTGAGTTGGGTCTTTCAAGGAATTGCATTTTTCAGACGC
Source organism: Gammaproteobacteria bacterium (assembly GCA_018666555.1). GTDB lineage: Bacteria > Pseudomonadota > Gammaproteobacteria > Pseudomonadales > Azotimanducaceae > UBA9926. The sequence goes on along the minus strand of JABIZD010000078.1, from coordinate 18,662 downwards.
AAACGCCTGCGACGGGCCTTGAAGTTTCGGCCTCCTGTGCCGGTCTTAGTTATTGGTAATCTCACCGTAGGTGGCACCGGCAAAACGCCCCTGGTGATAGAGTTGGCCAGCCAGCTTGTCGCTTTAGGGTTTAAGCCAGGCGTTATCTCTAGAGGTTATGGGGGTAGCCAGCGAAGGCCTGGGCTGGTGACAGCCAATAGCGATCCAGAAGTGGTTGGCGACGAGTCAGTGCTTATCGCAACTAAGGCAGGATGCCCGGTGGTAATCGGCGCTGATAGGGTTGCTGCAATTCAGGCGTTACTGCATTCAGCGGCCTGTGATGTCATTATCAGTGATGATGGATTGCAACACTATCGCATGCACCGGGATGCGGAGCTTATGGTAATTGATGGTCAACGCGGTTTCGGTAATGAGCGTTCGCTACCTGCGGGACCAATGAGAGAACCTAAATCGAGGATGGCAGAGGTCGACTGGGTAATCGTCAATGGTGAAGATAAAAGGGGCGTGGCCCCGGCAAATGCGATACAGATGAAGTTGGTGCCGCAACTACTAACCCACCTGATTACGGGTAAGCAACAGAGTATGGATGAGCTCAGTGAGAGGCCGGTACATGGCCTGGCTGGGATCGGCAATCCAAACCGATTTTTTTCTACCTTGCAACAATCAGGTCTAAAAGTAATCGAACATCCCTTTCCAGACCATTATATGTTCACCCAAGAAGATTTTGTGTTTGGTGATGACCTGCCGATTATCATTACTGAAAAAGATGCTATTAAGTGCCGCTCTATTGATCTTTCTGACATTCTCGGTGAAGTATGGGTTTTATCCGTTGGCGTGCAAATTCCCAGTACATTGATGACAAGTATTCTGGATAAACTTAAACTGTCGGTGCAAATCTGATTTTTTTGAAAAGCACCAAGGGAGGCCCATGGCCATAGACAATAAACTATTAATGATTCTGGTTTGTCCTATTTGCAAAGGTAGGCTGGACTATGATCGCAGTGCAAATGAACTGACCTGTCCGGTTGATCGGTTGGCATATCCGATTCGAGATGATATACCTGTGATGTTGCCGACCGAAGCGCGAGCACTGGATTCGAATTAACCAGGGTCAGCCATGTCTTACGTTGTACTTATCCCCGCTAGAATGAATAGCCAACGGCTACCCGGCAAACCGCTTGCAGAAATCCATGGCAAGCCCATGATTCAGAGAGTGTTCGAACAAGCTCAGTTAAGTGATGCCGGCCGGGTTGTGGTGGCGACTGAAGACTCGGTAATTTTTGATTGTGTTTCTAGTTTTGGTGGTGAAGTAGTGATGACATCAAGTCATCATACATCGGGCACCGATCGTGCGGCTGAGGCTTGTAGTACCCTTGGGATTTCGAGTGATGTGACTATTGTGAATGTTCAGGGAGACGAGCCATTGATTCCACCAGCCTGCATCAACCAGGTAGCCAGGGATCTGGAAAAATCAGGATGTGAAATGGCAACGCTTTGCCAGCCTTTAACAGACTTAAGCCACTGGCTAGATCCTAATGTTGTTAAATTGACTAGGAATCGACTTGAACAGGCATTGTACTTCAGTCGTGCCGGAATCCCATTTGATCGCGGCAGGGCCCCTGGGCAGGATATTGCTAGTGTAATAAGGGGTTGTTACCGGCATGTAGGCATTTATGCCTATTCGGTCAGGTTTTTGAATGAATTTGTTGGCTGGGGATCCTGTGAGTTAGAAGAAACCGAAAAATTGGAGCAACTAAGGGCCCTGTTCCATGGGGCTCGGATCAGCGCTTCGGTAGCCGAAGTCGCGATACCACCTGGAATCGACACACACCATGACTTGATGCAGGTCAGAGAACTTATTGCTAAAAGGGATCCCGCATGAGCAAATATCAGTTATTCGTAAAGGAGTCTTGTGGTACCTGTAAGCTGATTGAGCCACTTTTGCCGGAAATATTAAATCAATTGGATGTAGAACTGGTGAGCCAGGATGATGCTGACTTTCCTGAGGGGTACGCAGTGACGTTTGACGAAAGCCTGGAGCGTAGCTACAGAGCCAACATTGAAATTGTTCCGACTCTTATTAAGGAACATGACAGTGGCGAGGTGAGTCGTATTTATGGCTGGGACAAAGCAGCCTGGCAGGAAATAACTGGGCTGCAGTTCACTATTAAATTACCCTTGTTTCAGCCAGGTTGTGGTTCTAAAACCCTGGATCCAGGTATGCCCGAAAAACTGGCTGCCAGATTTGAGGCCGACAAGCTGCAATCCAGAGTTCTTGAATTTACAGCCGACGATGATATAGAGGCATGTTTTGACCAGGGTTGGTCAGATGGCTTGCCTGTTGTGCCGCCAACTAAGGTCAGACTGATGCGCATGCTGTCAGGTACAAAGCGCGACCCTCAGGAGTATATTGGCGCTGTGCCTCCTGATTTAGGTCGCTGTACCATCGAAAAAATAGCGTTAAATGCCGTTTTGGCGGGTTGTAAACCTGAGTACTTGCCAGTGGTTATTACCGCGGTCGAGGCTGCGCTGGAAGATGAGTTTTGCATGCATGGACTGCTTGCAACCACCTACTTTTCTGGACCAATGGTGATTGTTAACGGGCCTCTTGCGCGATCAATCGGTATGAATGCGAAAGGTAATGCACTTGGCCAGGGTAATCGTGCTAATGCGACCATAGGCAGAGCCTTGCAACTTGTGATCCGCAATATTGGCGGCGGTAGACCACGACAGGTGGATCGTTCTGCGCTTGGTAATCCAGGGAAGTATACTTTCTGTTTTGCTGAAGATGAGGCTGGCTCCTGCTGGCAATCGTTGGCTGAGGAAAAGGGTTTCGCGGCAGAGGATTCGACCGTTACGCTGTTTGCTGCCGATGGTGTGCAGGGAATTGTTGACCAGAAATCAAAGGACCCGGATTCATTGACACGCTCCTTTGCCGCTGCTTTAAGGGTTGTTGCCCATCCTAAATTGGTAATGTCTTCCGATGCATTTTTGGTGGTGTCTCCTGAACATGAGCGTGTATACAGGGAAGCAGATTGGAGTAAACAGGACCTGAAGGATCGATTAGCAGAACTGTTGATGATTCCTGGTACTGAGTTAGTCGCTGGTGCTGGAGGTATAACAGAAGGATTACCACAAACTGCGGTTGACAAGGTGCTGCCTAAATTCAGGGAAGGCGGGCTGTCGGTGGTCAGAGCCGGGGGCGCAGCTGGTCTGTTTTCGGCGATCATCGCAGGTTGGGCTGCCAGCGGACCAATGGGTAGTATCCCGGTGACAAAAAAGATTATAGTGTAACCAGTATTAGTGATGACAGAGGAAGGATGATGGAATTATTAGACCCAACCGCGGAGTTGAATCCCGAAGGGCGACTGCCTCGGGCCCGGCCGAAATCCGTTTTTGGTAAGACAGTTGGCTTGCTCGATATAGCCAAACCAAAAGGTGATATATTCATCGATAGGATAGAGGATTTGCTCAAGCAAAAGGGAGCCAAGACAGTCAGATATAGGAAACCCACTTTCACGCGAGTTGCACCGATTGAGTTGACTCAGCAAATTGCTGCTGAGTGCGATCTGGTACTTGAAGCGTTAGCTGACTGAGGCTCGTGCACGTCGTGCAGTTTGCATGACATATTAGATCTTGATCGCCGGGGTGTTGCCGGTGCATTTATCGCCTCGGAAGAGTTTGTTGAAGCCGCTGACAGTCAAGCTAAGTCATTGGGCTTTAGTCCCTTTAGAGCATTTGTACCCCATCCGATACAGAACAAGACTGACGCGGAGATGAAAGCGATTGCTGAGGGTGCATTTCTCGAGATACTGGCATTATTGGAGGAATCTGGCGAAGCAGTTCCCTAAACCTTTACATGGAGCTGGCGCATTCCTGGCTTTTAGTCCCCGGTGGCGATGATCAGTCAACGGGCTACCAATAGATTGTGTTTTTAATGGAACCGACTGAATGGATAACGCAGAAACGAAAGTTCTCTTGGTTGATGACAACCTGGCAGTTAGAAAGATTGCCAGGTTGTTCCTCATCAATGCAGGTTTTGCCGTTGAAGTTGCCGATGATGCTGATAACGCCCTGAAGATATTGTCCAGTCAATCATTCGATGTATTGATAACTGATATGATAATGCCTGGTACAATGACCGGGGTGGATTTGATTCTGCATGTTCAGAAACACTATCCGAATACGCAATGCGGACTGATTTCAGGCTTGTCTGATGGCCTGATAGATAGGAGCCTGGAGTGTCTAAGGGATTTGAAAACGCTATCAAAACCGTTTTCCAAGGCAGATATTGTTGAGTTTGTAAAACAACTTGGCAGCTAACTAAAGCCATCAATCATTTTTTTATAACACTGGAATTACTAAAATTAGAATCAGGCTGGCAAGTACCAGCCTGACTCTGTAGATTCCACACTAGGCAGGGTTTCGTCGGATTATTTAGGTGCCATTCGGATACTGCTATCCAGACGGATAACTTCGCCGTTGATATAGCCACATTCGACGATATAAGCAGCTGTCTGCGCAAACTCCGATGGGTTTCCTAATCGTTTGGGAAACTGGGTCATATCGATTAAGGGCTGTCGAACCTGTGGTGGTGCGAACTGCATCATTGGCGTTTCAAAGATTCCTGGGGCAATCGCAGCGACTCTGATGCCAGAGCGACTCAAATCCCGGGCAATCGGTAGGGTCATGCCTGCCACACCACTTTTACTGGCGCTATAAGCGGCCTGGCCTATCTGACCATCAAAGGCTGCGACCGAGGCGACGTTGACAATCACGCCACGTTCATCATCCTCGGTGACTGGGTCATTTTTCTGCATTGCATCAGCACAGAGTCTTAAACAATTGAAAGTACCAATGAGATTGACCCTGATGATGAATTCAAACATTTTCAGTTCCATGGGCCCGTCACGACCCAGGGTTCTAGATGCCGCACCAATGCCGGCGCTGTTTATATTAATATGGATGCTACCGAATTGACTCAGGGTTTTTTCAATTGCGGCACTGACAGCGGCCTCATCGGCTACGTCTCCAGCAGAGAAACTCGCATGCTCTCCAAGTTCCTCAGCTGTTTTTGAGGCGTTTTCTTCATTGAGGTCAAACAACATCACCTTCGCACCCGAAGCGATAAATTTTTCTGCGGTGGCGCGGCCTAACCCTGAAGCCCCACCAGTGATGAAAGCTACTTTATCTTTTAATTGCATCTACTTATCAACCTCTCTATTAAAATTATAATTAAAATTATACACACTTCTCTGTCCCTGAAGGACATTACGGACCCAGTTTGTCGGTATAATCGTTTGTATGGATGATGATTTAATTAAACGTGATTTTGACTTGAGCGCCAATAACTTCCTGGCTTTACCTTCGCGTGCCGAGTATTTTTGTGCCGCGTTGACACAGGAAATGTTGATGCAGGCGTTATTATTTGCGCGCGAACAGGGCGTTGCCATCAAAATTATCGCGTCAGGCAGTAACGTCGTGCTGCCAGAGAAAATATCTGGACTGGTGATTAGTCCAGGTATGCAGGGCATTGTAAAGCGAGGAGATCGATTGCAGGTGTCAGCAGGTGTCCTCTGGGATGATTTAGTTAAAGAATCCATAGAGCGCTTCGGCTTAGCTGGGCTGGAGAATTTATCAGGGATACCCGGTACCGTAGGCGCAGCCCCTATCCAGAATATTGGTGCCTATGGAGTTGAACTTTCAGACTGTTTCGGAGGGCTGGTAGCCATTAATCTGAAAACTCATGAGCGCCACCAGTTTGATGCAGCAGCTTGCCAGTTCAGTTATCGAAATAGTGTTTTTAAGCATCCTGCGCCAGCTCAGTATATTATTACCGAAGTAGAAATAGCGCTGCCCCAGATTCAAGCGTTTAAGCCTTGCCTTGACTATGCCGATCTGCGAAATGCAGTTGCAGGCGGGCAGGACAGTCATTCCCCGCAGGCCATCAGGGAAGCTGTTTTACAGTTGCGCTATAGCAAATTACCTGACCCTGTAATGCAGCCTAATGTAGGAAGTTTTTTTAAGAATCCGGTTATAAATCTGAGTGCTTATAATAGCCTTATCAAAAAAATTGGTCCTGTTCCCAACCATATAGAGGGAAGTTTTCGTAAATTGTCCGCCGCCTGGCTGATAGATCAATTAGGTTTAAAGGGTTTTCGGGTAGGTGGAGCGCAAGTATCTAATCAACATGCTTTGGTGATAGAAAACGCAGGTTGGGCCAGTTTTGATGACATTTTAGCCTTAACCAGGAAGGTGCAGCAGGCAGTTATGGAAAAATTCTATATTTCACTGCAACCTGAGCCCGTGTTTTTCAATGGGGACCCGATTAGTTGACAGCAACGCAGGCTGGCATTTCAGTGCGCAGAAGGCTGATAGAACCTTCCACGCGTCCTGTCTATGCTTTTTGGTTAGCTTACGAAACCCTGGGGTCGTTGTCTGCACGCAGCCAGTGGCTTGAATGATCTTCTCCGAGCTGTCTCTCCAGTGAGGGCAAATACTCTCCTGGAACTTTTTCGGGAGCTACGTTTAAGACTGGCCCTGGTGGCAGTAGTTGAGGCGCTACTCTGGGATCATTACCCGCCTGTCCCCACTGTGAGGCTCTGACCTGAGTGATGACTGAGACAGTCTCACTTGGCATGACCACAGAAACATTAACCTTTGGCTTTGGCGCAGATTCACTGGGTTGATTTTCCTGATCTGCACTAACTGCATTTTTGTCTGTATCTTGATGGTTCGTGTTTTCTGTTGACGAGGTTGCATCGGCGCTATTGCTTCGACGCCTTCGCTGGGTTTTTTCTCTGTTACCACGAACCCTTTTATCGGCGCCTGGCTGATCCTCAGTCACCTGAGGTGCTAGGTCCTGCTGGTTTGTTGATACAGCCCCGTTACTAGGCTTCTCTGCGTGTGTTGTTGTGGATTCATCTGCATCACGGGCTTTTCTCGGTCCGCGAGTGTTTCTTTTAGCATTGCTTGTTTCCTTCGCATTGCGTGCAGTACTTTCTTTTGCACTCCCATCCTGGGTTGACTTGCTAGATTCTCTTTGGTTTTCCTTAACGGGATTTTCCTGGGGTTTTTTATCGCTGGACCGGTTTGGCCTTCTGGTCCTTCTTTTCTTGGCAGGGTCGGCGTTGTCGCTCGTTGCAGATTTTCTCGCCCGAGCAGGTGCTTTTTTGACAGCAGCGGGAGCCTCCGGTGTTTTGAGAAAGCCGAACAACTTAGCAAAGATACTTGAGTCTGCCGCTTTCGCTGGTTTGCTTTTGTCTTGCTGTTGTCTTTGTTGTTGGCTTGGCTTTTTCGCTTTACTTTGAGTCGTGCTTGTTTTATCAGTGATAACCGGGGCATCGCTGCGAATCACGGTTACTGCTGCTGACTCGCGTACGACTGGCCTTAATTCGATGGTAGATTCGGCCTCTTCGAGTTTTTCTACTGGTTGCATGTCATAGCTAGCCTGTTCTTCCTCTACGTCAGCAGAGCGGAGTCTTTCTACTCGATAATGAGGTGTCTGCATTTCTACTTCAGTGACAATAACGACCCTGACACTGTTTTGTGTCTCTATATCTGTAATCATTTCTCGTTTTTCGTTTAACACGAAGGAGGCTACGGTAACCGGAAGAAAGGCTCTGATTTCTGAGCTGGTCTGTTTTAGGGCTTCTTCCTGTATGAGTCTGAGTACCGCTAGAGCGCTGGACTCTATATCGCGAATCGTACCCAGGCCCTCACAGCGAGGACACATGATATGGCTAGTTTCTCGTAAGGATGGGCGTAATCTCTGGCGACTCATTTCAAGTAAACCGAACCTTGAGATTCGACCCACTTGAATTCTTGCCCTGTCAACCTCCAAGGCATCGCGCATACGATTTTCTACTGCCCTTTGGTTTTTTGTTGGGTTCATATCAATGAAATCAATGACAATCAGGCCACCAATATCTCTTAACCGAAGTTGCCGGCAGATCTCGTCGGCGGCTTCCAGGTTAGTATTCAAGGCAGTTTCTTCTATATCCGCGCCCCGGGTTGCCCTGGCAGAGTTGATATCAATAGACACCAGCGCCTCGGTTGGGTCTATGACAACAGATCCACCGGACGGTAACCTGACTTCGCGTTGAAAGGCTGATTCGATCTGTCCTTCAATTTGATAACGATTAAAAAGAGGTACGTCACTGGAGTAGCGTTTAATCTTTGAAGCCAGATGGGGCATAACCTGATTTACAAATGATTGAGCTTGCTCAAATGCTTCATCTGTATCGATTAGGACTTCACCGATATCATCCCGCATATAGTCTCTGACAGCACGAGTGATAACATCCCCTTCCTGATAGACCAGAAAGGGTGCTTTACGGTCACCAACAGCTATTTTAATGGCCTCAGCTAACTGCAGTAGATATTTAAGATCCCATTGTAATTCCTCTGCTGCTCTGCCGACGCCGGCTGTGCGTACAATGGCGCCCATGTCCTTGGGAATATCCAGGGTAGCCAGCGCATCTTTCAGGTCATCACGTTCATCACCCTCTATTCGCCGCGATATCCCTCCGGCTCTTGGATTGTTCGGCATAAGGACGAGGTAACGGCCTGCTAGGCTATAAAAAGTGGTCAGTGCTGCACCCTTGGTACCTCGTTCTTCTTTATCCACTTGAACGATGATTTCCTGACCTTCTTTGAGAACGTCAGCAATATTAATCCGCCCCTTTGAATTGGCAGGGGACTTGGAAAAATATTCTCTTGATATTTCCTTTAAGGGGAGAAAGCCATGGCGATTGCCGCCAAAGTCTACAAAAGCAGCTTCCAGGCTCGGTTCTACTCGGGTTATTTTGCCTTTGTAGATATTGGATTTTTTTTGGTCTCTAGCAAGGCTTTCTATATCTAAGTCATATAGATGCTGCCCATCTGCCAGAGCGACCCGCAACTCCTCTGTATGAGTTGCGTTGATTAACATTCTTTTCATTACGATACCAGTTAGTTTGCGCTCACGGCGCGACATGGTATCGGCAAATCAACTGATCAGCCTCTTACTGTCATTTATAGCGAAGCAGGCTTCCCATATTCGCTTTTCCTCTGCAACAGTGCATAGTTTAAAATGTTGCTCATATTTCTTCGATGTTTTTGAACGGGTGAATTAGATATGGTCAACTTTTAGGTCGCCTCACCTGGTAGGCCAGGATGGGCAATAATTCTGTTGTCTCGAAAATCAATTTGACGATACACGTCACGACTCTTTTCGCGCGTTAATTTTAGCGACTTTATTTTTGCTGTCGCATGCTTAGTGTCAATATATAATACAATTCTTACGATTTAATCGTCGGGTCTCATACACTTGGATTGACCCCATTTTTTTAGTGACGAGGATAATATTACTGTTTTGACCTCGTCTGGTTGCGCATAATAGCAGGAAATCGTGCCAGGGTACAAAAATTATGAGTCAGATAATAAAGCAGTTAGACCCACCTAAGGCGCAGATCGTATCAGTTCCTGTGGATTATTCCGGCCAGAGGATTGATAACTTCCTTATTACTCACCTTAAAGGGGTCCCGAAAACGCGTATTTACCGGATGATCAGGAAAGGGGAAGTAAGAATCAATGGTGGCAGGGCGAAACCGGAAAGTCGGGTTAATGACGGTGATGCTATTCGAATCCCCCCAGTGCGTATGGCCAGTCAGGGTCCAGAGGGTAACTTTGAATTCCTCGAAATCGAAAAAACGATTATTTATGAGGATAAGCACATGCTCATTATAAATAAGCCTGCCGGCATGGCCGTTCATGGTGGTAGCGGGCTGTCCTTTGGAGCTATAGAAGCACTGCGTTCAGCCAGGCCAAAGCAGGCATTTCTTGAGTTGGCGCACCGGCTCGACCGCGCAACTTCAGGATGTTTGTTGGTGGCAAAAAAGAGAGCTTTCCTGAAGAAGATACAACTCGAGCTGCATGGTAAATCCCGGCTACGTAAATACTACGATGTATTCGTGCATGGAACCTGGCCTTCGACCGTAAAAGAAGTAACTGTACCGCTAATGAAGAATACTTTACAAAGTGGAGAGCGTATCAGCCGTGTTTCGGTGAATGGTAAAGACTGCAAAACCAAGTTTTCTGTCCTATCTCAGGGCGATGGGGTCAGTTGGTTGCGGGCACAGCCGATTACCGGACGTACCCATCAGATTCGAGTTCACTGTGCTCACCAGGGCTATCCGGTGATTGGCGACAACAAGTATGGTGATCCGGTCGGGGATAAAGCCTTGAAGGTGCCCCGAATGATGCTGCATGCCAGTAGTCTGGGCTTAAAAGCAATAACAGGGGAGCAGGAAGAGGCTAATAACCTGGAAGGTTTCTGGGTCGAAGCAGGCCAGGATGGCAGGATGGCGAAGTTCGCGAAGCTACATTTCGATTGAGTCCCTCCGGGTTTCTGTAAATAGTATGATCTGCTGACCTGTGCTAAGCAATCAGCCCTGCGACAGATCCTCTAGCTCTATACCAAGCTCTTCCAGAGCATCCAACAGCAGTAGAACAGGTAATCCGTAGAGCGTATTGATGTCTCGCCCTTGCATTTGTTCAATCAGGCTAAGACCGAGTCCTTCCGCCTTGATGCTGCCGGCGCAGTCTAAAGGGCGATCTTGATCTACATACCATCTAATTTTTTTACTGGAGAGCTGTCTGAATTTGATGTCGTATCGGTCCTGGCCTTGCCAGATGAGCTGCTGGTCACGATAAAGACAGATCGCAGTAACAAAAGCCAGCCATTGACCGGATGCCGACGTTAGCTGATTGATTGCGGCTTGCTGAGTTAAAGGTTTTCCGAACATCGTTTGTTCCATAAAGGCGACCTGATCTGAACCGATAACGATGCACTCTGAGGGGACTAATTCGCTGTTCATTGTAGCGACACTCTTTGCCTTGCCTTCTGCGTGGCGGTTGGATCTGTCCTGCGGAGATTCTCCTGCCAGCGGCAGTTCATCATACTCAGGAGAAACCGTTTTATAGGGAATATGAACCAAGTCGAGTAATTTAGCTCGATAAGGAGAGGTGGATGCTAGTATGAATTGCGCTGTCATAGTCGGATTTAACGGTAGCATCACGTTTAGATTAACTCAATTTTACTTTGACAGGGGCGATTAACCTGCCTAAGATGCGCCCGTTATGTTATCAGAGCCACTGCCAAAGCGCGTACGCTTCGCTAATTTAGTGGCGAAGCAAACGATTTTGACAGGTAGTATAGACCTGAGCTCATTTATACGTCTCAATGCGATTGTGCTGGAGCAGGGGCAGGAGGCAGGTTTAAGGCTGGAAGCGAAAAATAGCGTTACCGCTCAACTTGAGTTTTATCGGGGCGATGACGCCAGATCCAAGGTGAAAGGCTGGGCTAAGTGGTATCTTGAAGTACCCTGCCAACGCTGCTTGCAAGCTGTGCGCTTGGAGTTGATTTCATCTGTCATGACCACTATTGTTCGCACAGACGAGGAAATGGATGGATTGGATGAAAATGAGGATGGGCAAGTAGAGTCCAGCGATTATCTGGATTTAGTTGAACTGCTTGAGGACAGTCTGATTTTAGAGTTGCCGATGTCACCCAAACATAGTAGCTGCACTGATAATGACCTGATTCCAGCATCAGGAGAAAACACCTCAGTGAAAAACGGGAAAGACGACGTTAATTCTTCTGAACTGGAAGCAACCGAACAGGAAGGTAATCGGCAATTGGATGTTAAAGGGGATCGACACCATCCTTTCGCAGACCTAAAGAAAATAACCGGATTAGTTAAGGAGTAACCCATGGCGGTTCAAAAAAGTAAGGTGACGCGTGCTCGCCGAGGTATGCGCAGGTCGCATGATTCGCTGAAGGGGCCAACCCTTTCAGAAGACCCTACCACTGGTGAAACACATCGACGCCACCATGTTTCTGCTGATGGATTCTATAAAGGGTCCAAAGTGGTACACGCAAAAGATACCGAAGAATAGAGTATTGAAGGTGGGCCAGATAAACCCAGATAAAGATGGCTCACACAGCTGTTATCTGAGCCGCTGAATACTTACTCATGAAAATGAATACTTACTCATGAACATGACAGCTTTTGTGTTTCCGGGTCAAGGCTCGCAGCGAGTCGGCATGCTGCTTGAATCGAAGCAGGCCGTTGCGGAGACCTTTAATTCAGCCTCTGAGGTGCTCGATTACGATTTATGGGGCTTGATACAGGATGGTCCCGAAACTCAGTTGAACCAGACTGAGTATACCCAACCTGCGTTATTGACCGCTTCAGTTGCTCTTTGGCGGCTATGGCAAAACACCGGTGGAACAGCCGATTATCTGGCCGGGCATAGCCTTGGTGAATATGCTGCATTGGTGGCCAGTGACGTATTAACCCTCCAGGATGCTGTGAGCCTTGTTCGTCTGCGTGGTCAGCTAATGCAGTCTGCTGTTCCCGTTGGCGAAGGCGGCATGACAGTTATCATGGGCCTCGACGATGACCAAATAGCTGAAATCTGTCGACAGGTTGATAGCGGCACCGTTGAAGCCGCTAATTTTAATGCACCCGGGCAAGTTGTCATCTCAGGAAGTAATGAAGCAGTTGCAGTCGCAGCAGAAGCATGTAAGCAGGCTGGCGCCAAACGAGTTGTTGTACTGCCAGTAAGCGCGCCTTTTCATTGTTCATTAATGGCGCCTGCTGCAGAGCGACTGCAAGAGGCATTAAATTGTATCGAATTTGCGGTGCCACAGATTCCCGTTATTCAGAACGTTTCCGCTCGAGTTTGTGCTGATCCTGCGGATATAAAACAAAATCTTGTCAAGCAGATGTACGCAGCGGTACGTTGGACCGAATGTGTCCAGGAGATGATTGCATTGGGTGTTGCAAGCATGATCGAGTGTGGACCAGGGAAGGTGCTTACCGGCCTCAGTCGTCGAATCTCAAGAGATTTAAAGACACATAACCTGGCATCTGAAGCCGATATCTTAACGCTTCAGGAAGGGCTCTGATGCTAGCTTTAGTGACTGGCGCATCCAGGGGTATAGGCAAAGCAATCGCCCAGCGGTTGATTGCTAGCGGGCATGAAGTTTTAGGTACAGCGACAACTCAGCCAGGCGCTGATGCAGTGACTGAGCTGTTGGGAGTAGGTGGTAGAGGTTGCGTCCTGGATATTAGTTCGCAGCAAACCATCAATGATTTTCTCGATGAGCTCAAGCAGCAGCAACTTGTGCCGACAATCCTGATTAATAATGCTGGAATTACACAAGATAATATCGCCTTGCGAATGAAGGCGGAAGAATGGCAGAGCGTGATCGATACTAATCTTTCCAGCGTGTTTCATCTTTCCAAAGGTTTGCTTCGCGGAATGACCAAAGCCAGGTGGGGGAGAATTATTAACATCAGCTCCGTTGTTGGCAGCATGGGGAATCCTGGCCAGATCAATTATGCCGCTGCCAAAGCAGGCATGGAAGGCTTCTGTAGAGCCTTAGCGGCAGAGGTAGCTAGCCGTAACATTACGGTTAATGCAGTGGCGCCGGGTTTCATCGATACCGATATGACGAAAAAATTAGCTGAGTCACAGCAGACAAAATTATTAGAGCGAGTGCCCGCAGGGCGCCTTGGTAATCCAGAGGAAGTCGCCAGCCTTGTGGATTACCTAGCTAGTGAGCAAGCGGCATACATTAATGGTGAGACGATTCACATTAATGGCGGCCTGTATATGGGTTAAGTGTGAACTACCCAAGTATGTCATTCTGCCTTAAGTTGATAGTGGTAAATAAACTTGGAAGCAGGCTGGCAATTCATTAAACTGACCAGGTGTGATTAAAAATCTGTAGGAGAGTACCTTAATATGAGTACAATAGTTGAAAGAGTAACTAAACTAGTATGCGAACAATTAGGAGTAAAGGAGGATGAAGTCACTTCCGAGGCATCCTTTGTAGAAGACCTGGGTGCTGATTCTCTCGACACAGTGGAACTGGTCATGGCGCTCGAAGAGGAATTTGAAACAGAAATTCCAGATGAGGAAGCTGAGAAAATCACGACCGTAAAGGAAGCTGTAGATTATATAGAAGCGCATACTTAAACTAAATTCTCCACAGAAGCAGGCCGCATTGGATCTTCCATCTGCGGCCGTTTTATGTCGTGTTGACATAATTGAAGTACTGTCGAAATTCTCTGAGGAATTGATGTGTGGCTAAGCGCAGAGTAGTTGTAACCGGTCTTGGGATGTTGACTTGTTTGGGGTCCTCGGTACAGTCAACCTGGTCAGGTCTGCTAGCTTCAAAGAGTGGTATCGCCCCGATTTCAGCATTTGATGCTGAAGATTATTCAGTTCGGTTTGGTGGTGCTGTGCCTGATTTCGATCTGGATGCCTATTTGCCCCGCAAAGAGGCCAGGCGTATGGATGGGTTCATTCAGTATGGAATGGTCGCCGGAATACAAGCTATGGTCGACTCGGGTATTGAGATTACCGATCAGAATAGGCACAGGGCCGGCGTGGCAGTCGGTTCGGGTATAGGCGGTATTATTACCATCGAAACCTGCCATGAAGTTCTGCTGAAGCGAGGTCCGGCTAAAGTGTCTCCTTTCTTTGTTCCGTCCAGCATTATTAATATGATATCCGGTCACCTATCCATAAAATATGGCTTGCAAGGCCCTAATATCGCTGTGACTACGGCATGTACAACCGGTGCTCATAATATCGGTCTGGCTGCAAGAATGATCTCCTACGGCGACGCAGACGTGATGCTGGCAGGAGGAGCAGAGAAGTCGACTGCCCCAACGACGCTGGCAGGATTCGCGTCGATGAGGGCGCTATCGACCAGAAACGATGATTGCCAGGCAGCTAGCCGACCATGGGACAAGGACCGCGACGGTTTTGTGCTGAGCGATGGTGCGGCAGTGTTGGTTCTCGAAGAATATGAGGCTGCTCGTAGCAGAGGCGCGAACATCTATTGTGAAATTGTCGGCTTTGGTATGTCTGCAGATGCCAGTCATATGACTTCTCCGGCTGAAAACGGGGATGGGGCTATGCGTGCGATGCGCAATGCTTTGCAGGATGCGCAATTAAATCCATCAGAGATTGGCTATATCAATGCCCATGGAACATCGACCCCACTGGGTGATATTGCAGAAACCATGGCGATAAAGCAGTTATTTGGCCCGTATTCGAGTGCTATTAAGATCAGTTCTACCAAGTCGATGATCGGGCACGCTCTTGGTGCAGCAGGCGCTATAGAAGCAGTTATATCGATTTTGGCGCTCGGTGATAATGTTGCGCCTCCTACCATAAACCTTGACCATCCAGGTGAGGGTTGCGACCTGGATTACGTGCCCCACCATGCGCAGGAAGTAGAGATCGATTATGCCTTGAGCAACTCGTTTGGGTTCGGCGGCACTAACGGTTCGCTGATCTTCAAAAAGCCGGGTTAAATTTATCGTTTATCGTTCTTGGGATGCTGGCTTGCAGTATGATGGGGTCCTGTATCTATCTTAGTCTGAGGCTCATGAATAAATCGAAAACATATCGATTCCTCCTCGTTATTGTGGTGGTGTTCTCCCTCACTGTCCTGGGAGTGGCAAGGGCTGCTTACAGGCCACTGGACTTCAGTAATACAGCGTCGTTTCTAGTTTCCCCTGGAACCACCTTGTACGGCCTTGCTCGAACCTTAAACGAGACTCATCTGCAGATACCGAGTTGGTTGTTTTTGCTTCTGGCTCGGGTCACGTCATATCAAGGTCCTATTCTAGCTGGAGAGTATGCCGTTCACAGTGAACTTAATTCGCTGGAATTACTAATGCTTTTGCGAAAAGGCGTCACCATTCAGAGAGCCGTTACCTTTGTCGAAGGCTGGACGTTTTCTCAATGGCGGGCCCATTTAAGTGAACAGCAGCATATCGGCCAGGATTCGGCAGTATTGACGGGTCAAGAGGTGATGCAACGAGTCGGACATGCTGGATCAGTTACGCAAACAAGCCCAGAAGGTTGGTTTTTCCCGGATACCTATTTTTATTCGGCGGGAGACTCTGACCTGGAGATATTACGGCGTGCGCATAGGGCCATGCTGCGACAACTGCAGGCAGCCGGAGTACAACACCATGAAGATACGCAATTAGATCGCTACGAGGTCTTGATTCTTGCGTCGATGGTAGAAAAAGAATCAGGCCATTCCTCTGATCGCAACAAGATTGCAGCGGTGTTCCTCAATCGATTACGGCAGGGCATGCGCTTGCAATCAGATCCGACCGTTATATATGGGATGGGTGACAAATTTGATGGCAATTTGGTGAGAGCGGACCTTATAGGTGATACTGCACACAATACATACGTACGCAAGGGACTACCACCCACACCAATCTGCATGCCTGGAAAGTCTTCGATTGATTCGGTTATGAATCCGGCCCAGGTAGATTTCCTGTATTTTGTTGCCCGGGGTGATGGTTCGAGTGAGTTTTCTATGACCTTAAAAGCCCACAATCGAGCGGTACGACGATACCAGATCAACAACTGAAGATGAGGAGGAATTTTGACTAAGGGTAAATTCCTGACAGTTGAAGGGGTAGAAGGGGTTGGCAAGTCATCAAATATGGATTTTATCTGTGACTTGCTTGAACGTAATCACATTCCCACCGTGACCACACGGGAGCCTGGCGGCACTTTTTGTGGTGAGCGGATTCGTGAAATCCTGCTTGACAAAAGAGTCCTTGATTTATCACCTGTGGCTGAATTGAGCTTGTTGTTCGCAGCCAGGGCCCAACACGTTTATGAAGTAATTAAACCCGCGCTGGATAAAGGATCTTGGGTTGTCTGCGACCGGTTTACTGATTCGACCTACGCTTATCAAGGCGGGGGAAGGCAATTATCGATGCAGCTAATCGCTGCTGTAGAAGCGCTGACATTAGATGGATTTCGCCCTGATTACACTTTACTACTTGATCTGGATGTTGCAGAGGGCTTGAATCGAGCCGCTAACGTCGGAGAAAAAGATCGATTTGAATCTGAAAATGTGGCTTTCTTCGATCGGGTCAGATCGACTTTTCTTGAACGGGCAGGGCAGTCAACGCGAACCACAGTAATCAGCGCTGCCCCTCCACTGCAGGAAGTTCAGGCACAAATCAGGGTTTGGCTGGCGACTATGGGAGTGAATGATGCCAGTTGAGGCCTTTGTTGAAAATAGAGAGCCGCTTCCCTGGTACCAGGAATTGCAGGCCAAGCTGGTTCACCTGAAAATTACCGAGGGTCTGGCGCACAGTTTGCTGGTCGGTGGCCCAGCCGGTATTGGTAAGGTTCATCTGGCTAAATCATTGGCATTTGCTCTACTCTGCAGACAAAAAGGTGCTGTAGCCTGCGGTCACTGCAGTAGTTGTAGACTCGTTCTGGCTGGCTCTCATTCGGACCTTCGCTGGGTTCATCCCGAGGATTCGCAGCAAATCAGGATAGATCAAATCAGGCAGTTGGTTAGCTGGGCAAATCAGACTTCGCAACAAGGCGGGCTTAAGGTCGCTATACTAGAGCCAGCGGAGCGAATGAACCTGGCTGCGGCTAACGCATTATTGAAAATCCTCGAGGAACCTGCGAGCGATACCTTCTTTATCTTGGTCAGTGCAATGCCAATGGGCCTTCTTGCTACCATACGAAGTCGCTGCCAGCAGGTACCCACCTTGCGACCGGAGCAGGATCAAGCGCTGCTGTGGCTAAATGAGGTCTTGCCTGACACCGATGAAGGCGAGCTGCATACAGCTCTGCATCTGGCTGCCGGGAGCCCCCTGAGCGCTTACCATTTTTTGCTTGAAGGACGTAGCCGGATCCAGGTTGAAATGCTTGAGCTGCTTATTCAGTTGATAAACGGCAGGGTAAACCCCGTCAAGGCAGCAGCCCAGGCACTGGATAAAACGCACCCTTTAGATATCTATGATTTACTCTATTGGCTTTTTTCCGAAGCACTAAGGCATTACCTGTATGATTCTGCCAGGCCCAGGCTTTCACGGGCTCTGGAAGAGTCTATTGCTGCATTCGTGCAGGTGTTTTCCGTAAAGCAGTTGCTGTTAATGAATGACCAGGTGATTTCCGCCAGACGATTATTAACAGGGACCGGAAACCCGAATCTGTTGCAGTTGCTCGAATCACTGCTGATACTGTTATTTGAAGAGGCACACAAACCGGCTGCAGCAACACTTGTAGAATGAGTGTTGATCATGCACAATTTTCGAGGCGAAACAATATGGTAATCATGTGCCTAACTTAAAACGAGACACGACTAAAAAGAATCTTGTTCATGTAACCATCAAGGATACGGCAACGTTGTATCAGTATTACATGCCTTTTTTGTTGAATGGTGGGCTTTTCCTTGAAGGTTTAACGGAATATGAACTAGACGATGAGGTGTTAATATTGCTCGAATTGCTGGATGAGGTGGACAAAATCCCCATTGCTGGAAAGGTAGCCTGGGTGGCCAGAAGTGGTGTTAAAAACCCTCATAAAGCCGGCTCTGGTGTTAATTTCCTTGATGCGGACAATGAGGCAAAAGATAAAATTGAAAAATATCTGGCCGGGTCTAAAAAATCGCAAACAGTGACTGCAACAATGTAGTAAAAAGCATGTAGTAAAAAGCATGTAGTAAAAAGTAGCTAATAAAAAATAGCTAGTAATAAAATGTCTAGCAATAAAAATTTAGTATTAAATAGGACAGAGGCTGACCTTATCAACAGGGTCTG
>JABIZD010000007.1 GCA_018666555.1 Gammaproteobacteria bacterium | reverse complement strand
GACATCAAGAATAGGTAGCCAGGCGCCCTTATCAATTACATTTGGATTAGAGACCCTGGCGGGTGCTCCGTTTCTGTGTTCCTGCGGTGCTGGTAAGGGTTGTCCGGTGCCGGTGGCAAAGGTATCGATTATAACGCCACAGGCGACGATCCCGAGTATCTCAATGTATGCCTCAGCAGATAGGTCTTCAGTCACCTGATTAAACCAGGATTGGGTCAGACGCCCGGAGTCGTGACTGATCCTGTGAATGACTTCAATGTAGCCAGCAGGAAGGTCTGAAACACTATCGTGACTGCCTTCGATGCCATAGGGGGACAAAGCCTTGCTTCTGTTCTGGCAGAGGATGCAATTGCTGGCATGTCGGCTTTCTAGAAGGACCTGGTTGCGAGTCTCGCCGTCCAGCCATGTACCGGGCCCGGCAATTTCCTCAAGCGCAACTCGATGTGAATCGTTGATAGCTATGGGTATTTGCATGCAATGGCCTGCTTTAGTTACTTGATGTTCAGGATTGTGGAACAGTAACTGGCGGGGGTCAATAAGTAGTGTTGAGCGAGTTGGTATGTTACCAACTATGGCGTTATGTTAGTTTCCAGGTCAACTACTGAAGGCGCTGTCCAATCAGATGGAAAAGCCCTAGCAGAGGTGTACAGGCAGATATGCCCCGGTAGACAGAGATGTCTGTGGATATAAATGGGATATATCTTTAAAAAATTAGATAGATAGGTAAAAATTTGGGAATATTATAAAAAAATACGTTATATCAATAAAAAAATAGGGAATGGTGAATAAAATGGGGTGTATTATCCATTGACTGGAACAAATCTCCGGTTAAATGGCACAAATCTCCAATTAAATGGGAAAACCTGTAATTAAATGGCACAAACCTCCAGTTAAATGGGGAAACTTCTAGTTAATTGAAGCAAATCTCCAGCCGATTAGGAAAACCTCCAATTAAATGCAGCAGACCCTCAGTTAAATGCAATGGACCCTCAGTTAAATGCAATGAACTATTAGTTAAATGCAATGAACTATTATTTAAATGCAATGAACTATTAGTTAAATAGAACGTATCAGTCGTTTAATGGGAAAAACCATTTAAACAATGGAAAACTAGTTTTAATGCAGTTGGTAATTCTATTGAATAAATTAGTAATACTTTAAATGGATGCGACACAGTATTGAACAATCCAGATCTGTGAACAAACAAGAGAGATAAGCGACTATTATGACAATCAACATAGGTATTAATGGCTTTGGCCGAATGGGTCGTTTGGCTTTGAGGGAATCCTGGGGGTCTACCGAATTCAGGGTGGCGCATATTAACGAGAAGGCGGGTGATGCCGTCAGTGCCGCACATTTGCTGCATTTTGATTCGATACATGGTACCTGGGAACATAGTGTCAGTGCTGATGCGACGACCAGCCAGATTATCGTTGGCGATGAACGAATCAGTTATTCACAATGCTCAGATATCAAAGAAACCCCCTGGTCTGAAGCAAAAGTAGATATGGTTCTTGAATGCACGGGCGAGTTCAAGACTGAGCAATCACTGGCTGCCTACTTTGAACAGGGTCTACAGAAAGTGATTGTCGCTGCCCCGGTTAAGGGTTATCCGGAGGACCAGGTTCTCAATGTGGTTATGGGTATTAATGATGATAAATACCATGACCAGGATATTGTGACGGCCGCCTCTTGTACCACCAACTGTCTGGCACCTGTGATTGATGTTCTCCATAGCCGGTTTGGGATTATCCATGGCTCGATGACGACGATTCATGATATTACCAATACACAGAGTATCCTTGATCAATATCACCCCGACCTTCGTCGCGCCAGAGCTAGTAGTCTGTCTTTAATCCCGACCAGTACA
The DNA here is from genome assembly GCA_018666555.1 of Gammaproteobacteria bacterium. Lineage (GTDB taxonomy): Bacteria > Pseudomonadota > Gammaproteobacteria > Pseudomonadales > Azotimanducaceae > UBA9926. The sequence continues at coordinate 12,213 of JABIZD010000007.1, read as the reverse complement.
GGATCAGCTACTGCGATCACAGAGATTTTTCCTGAGCTTAAAGGTCGCCTTAATGGCATTGCGGTGAGAGTGCCTATGGCAAATGCATCTCTCACAGATTGCGTTTTTGAACTGAATTCGGCGGTGACCAGAGAGCAGGTCAACCAAGCTTTTGCAGAGGCTGCCGAAGGTCGCCTCAAGGGTATACTTGGCTATGAAGAGCGGCCACTGGTATCGGTCGATTATACCAATGACCGTAGATCGGGGATTGTAGATGGTTTGTCGACAATGGTGATTGATAACACCCAGGTCAAAGTGCTCATCTGGTATGACAATGAAATGGGATATATTAATCGAATGATAGAACTGGCAACTAAAGTCGCTAAATCAATTTGACCAAGGCGATGGCAATACCCTCAAAATCAGCAACCAGCCAATACCTTACCGTAACGCTCAGTTACTGGGCCTTCACGCTTACTGATGGCGCGCTGCGCATGCTCGTTTTGCTGTTTTTTCACGAGCAAGGTTACAGCCCACTGGAACTGGCGACGCTTTTCCTGCTTTACGAGCTGTTTGGCATGGTCACGAATTTGTGGGGAGGCTGGCTGGGAGCCAGAATTGGCCTTACCCTGACCATGCAATTTGGCTTGTTATTGCAGATCTTTGCATTGAGCCTTTTACTCGTCGACCAGACGATAATGACTGCCGTGTATGTCATGATCGCGCAGGCCATCTCAGGTATTGCCAAAGACCTGAATAAGATGAGCGCTAAAAGCAGTATCAGGCTGCTGCTTGCAGACGACGAGCAGAACCGATTATATCGTTGGGTTGCATTGCTGACGGGATCAAAAAACACGTTGAAGGGTCTAGGGTTTTTTCTTGGTGGAGCGATGTTAGCGGGGTTCGGTTTTAGGGGTAGTATCCTGGGTATGGTCATGCTGCTTGTGTTGACCTTGCTGAGCGGTTTGCTACTGCTCGAGAGACAGCATGGAAACCTGCAGATCAAGGTCTCCCAGCTGTTGTCCAAGAGCCCTTTGATTAATCGTTTGTCGGCAGCCCGGTTCTTTTTGTTCTGTTCCAGGGATGTTTGGTTCGTTGTCGCCCTGCCAGTCTATTTGCAGGTCCAGCTTAACTGGAGCTTTGTTCAGGTGAGTGGGCTGATGGCAAGCTGGGTGATCTTCTATGGCATGGTCCAGGCTATAGCGCCACGCCTAACCGGCCCAACCAAAGCTCAGTACCCGGGCAGGATTACGCTGGTAAAATGGGGTGTTTTGCTGTCTTTTCTGCCGGCCTTTATAGCATTGCTCCTTTATGCAGGTATGGACCCGACCCGGACCCTGGTGCTTGGCTTGCTCGTTTATGGAGGGTGCTTTGCGGTTAATTCAAGCGTGCATTCCTATTTGATTGTGGCTTATGCGCAAAGACAAGCAGTATCACTCGATGTCGGTTTTTACTATATGGCTAATGCAGGGGGTAGGTTACTGGGAACGCTCCTGTCAGGACTCTTGTTCCAGGTCAGTGGCTTGCTCAGTTGTTTGCTGATCTCATCAGTGCTGATTCTTTTCAGCACGCTTGTCGCCCAGAGTATTCCTGAGCCTGAGTAAGGAAACAAAATTGGTGCCAGACTTTGGCTAGGGATCCTGCCAGGCCAGACCTGGCTAAAAATTAATATCGCCGTCGAAAACGTGTTTTACTTTGCCAGGGATTAGCTGTACTTGTTATGGTCTGCACAGACTGATCAAGCAGCGGGTTATCGGATTTAGATTTTGACAGGAGATGGATAGCATTCTTCCACTGGAATGGTTTTCTAGTCAATTAATTCTGCGAAATCAATCTAATAACAGTTGTGATAAGTTCGAACTGCTGGATTAGGTCGTAAATTAAATTTTAGAAGGGGTATAACAGTGATGAAAACAGATGCACGAGCTGCTGGATTCTCGGAAGTGCGGTTGACCAGGGTAAACGACCACCTGCAAGAAAATTATATTGATACAGGTCGGATTCACGGTTGCCAGGTTCTAGTTGCGCGTAAAGGCTGTCCTGCTTTGTTTGAATCATACGGATTAAAAGATGCGGAGCGGGGTTTGGCGATAGCCGATGATACGATATTCCGTATCTATTCCATGACCAAGCCGATTACTTCCATTGCCTTGATGCAGCTGTATGAGCGGGGTTTGTTTCAGCTCAATGATCCTATCCACAGAGTCATCCCTGAGTGGCGTAATCACCGAGTTTACGTTTCCGGAGAGGGGGCATCCATGAAAACCGAAGCCGCCAAGGTGCCCATGACCTTTCGTCATGTGTTGAGTCACTGTAGTGGACTCACTTACGGTAATTCTCCTCATCCAGTCGACCAGGAGTATCAGAGATTGGATGTTCGTAGATCGGATGGGGAGACGCTGAATTCGTTCGTGCAGAAATTAGCAGCAGTTCCGCTGCGATATCAACCCGGTGAAAAATGGCTTTATTCTCTCGCTACCGATGTCTGCGGCTATCTAGTTGAGGCAATGTCGGGGTTACCGTTCGATGAGTATTTACAGAAATATATTTTTGATCCCCTCGATATGACCGATACGGCATTTCATGTTTGTCCTGAAAAGCTTGACCGTTTTGCTGCAAATTATCAGCGGCGCAAGGATAAAACGCTAAAGTTGATTGATGCTCCAGAACATAGCGCTTACAGGCACAAGCCTGATTTTGTTTCCGGCGGTGGAGGTCTCACGGGTACGACCAGGGACTACTACAGGTTCTGCGAGATGCTCAGAGGCGGTGGCCAGTTGGATGGGGTCAGGATCATTGGATCAAGAACATTGAATTTAATGACCCAGAATCATCTTCCCAGGGGGTATGATTTAACTGAGATGGCCATGGGTAGTTTCTCAGAGACAGCCTATGAAGGAGTTGGTTTTGGTCTTGGTTTTGCAATGACCCTGGGAAAAGTGGAATCAGGTCAGGTTGCGTCGGGAGACTATTACTGGGGCGGTGCAGCATCGACTATTTTCTGGGTTGATCCTCTTGAGGAAATCACTGTTGTATTCATGACCCAGTTAATGCCGTCAGCTACCTTTAATTTTCGAGGCCAGTTAAAGAACATCATTTATGGGGCGATCGAGGATTAAATAGAGCAAGAATAGGGGCAGGAAATCGAGAGTTAAAGCCCAGCGTAAAACAAGTGTATACTCAGTTTTAAATAGACAAAAACGACTCTTTATTCTGAAGGGTCACAGCATCAGAACAGGAGCAGATAGCCATGGATTCTTTTAATACTATTCGATACGAAGGCGTTACTAATGGCGTCGCCAGAATTGTCCTGGCCAGGGAGGCGGCCCGAAATGCGCAGGATAAAACCATGCTCTACGAATTAAATGAAGCCTTTGATATAGCAGCGCAGGATGATACTGCGAACGTCATTGTGCTGGCGGCGGATGGACCTCATTTCTCCTCAGGTCATGATTTACGCGATCGTTCAAAAATGTCCGATTTCAAGACGGTTGGCACGTGGGGAGGTTTTGGCTTGCCGGGCTCGGAAGGTTCCATGGCAATCGAAGAAGAGATTTATCTCGGGTTTTGCTGGCGTTGGCGAAACATACCTAAACCTACTATTGCAGAGGTGCAGGGAAAGGTGATTGCCGGAGGCCTGATGCTGGTGTGGGTATGCGATTTGATTATAGCCAGCGAAGATGCGGCCTTTTCTGATCCTGTGGTTGCATTTGGCGTCAATGGAGTTGAGTACTTTGCCCACCCTTGGGAAGTGGGTGTTCGCAAAGCTAAAGAAATGTTATTTACCGGCGAGGCCATCACCGCTGAGCAGGCTAAATCTTTTGGTATGGTTAATCATGTTGTTCCTCGAGCCGAGCTGACTGACTTTACCACCGAGATGGCTGAGCATATTGCCGAACGGCCCAGTATGGGCCTGAAGCTAGCCAAGCAATCCGTGAATCAGATGCAGGACAGCCAGGGATTATGGCCTGCATTGCAGGCAGCTATGTCTCTCCAGCAGTTAGGACATGCTAATAATCACCAGATTCATGGTATGGGTGTTGACCCCAAAGGAGCAGAAATTATTCGTGCCCAGGCCAAAAAGGCCTGAGGACCAGCTAATTTGCAGTGGCGCCGATTTTTATCAATGAGGGCCGTCATCCTCCGCCTCGAGGTCGACAGCTACCGGCAGTTAACCAAGCTCATCACCGGGGCGGATAGTATTAGTCTTTTTTGGTACGGTAATCGCCGAACTGGGAATCCCGTGAGCTGAGTGCGTCGGTTAAGCCAGCTGCCAGTTCCTTAAAGTGGGCCTGGGTTGATTCAGTATGAAAAGCCAGTGCTTGAATCTCAGTGCCTGAACGAATAGCCGCTCGCATACCCATCAGTTCCAGTTGACGGTGCACAGCTCTTTTATTCATCTGTTGCAGGTCGGGGGGTACTTTGGCTACTCGCTGGGCGATTTCAATTACTTTTGCTTCTAGCTCTTCCTCAGCAAAAGCACGATTAGCAAAACCCTGCTCGGCTGCTTCGACTCCAGAGATAGCATCCCCGGTTAACATCATTTCCATAGCATTACGAAGACCTAGCAGGTGAGGAAAGAATTGATTATCAGGAGGGCTCATTGAGCGCACGACTGGATAGCCTATCTTTGCATCACGGGCGACGTAGACTAGGTCGCAGGAGGTCGCAAGCTCTGTCCCTCCGGCCAGGCAGTAGCCGTGTACCTGTGCTATCACGGGCTTGGCAAGGTCCCAAACGCCGAAAAAACCATCGACAACATGGCGCGGCCAGTTACCGTCTCCGCCTGAGGTATGAAAGGGCTGATCACTGCGATTATTTGCCTTGAGGTCGTAGCCAGCGCAAAAAGCCTTGCCGGCGCCACGAATGATAGTGACCCGGATGCCCGGGTTTTTATCGTTATGCTGCAGCGTGCCGTATAGCTCTGTACGAAGGGTATTATTGAGTGCGTTCCGGGATTCAGGCCGGTTAAGGGTAATCCGGGATACGTGATCCGCAGGCTGATCGACAATGATGTGTTTGAATTCAGTCATGATTTAGACCTCTTCTTTTGAGTTCCTGTTGGAATCGTATGGTATCCGATTCAAGTGGTGCTGCTAATTTTGCCTCATCAAGCGTACCCATTGCATGGTCGCGCATTTTGAGGCCGTCATAGGTTATCCATTTTTCTGGTTTTACCTCCAGAACGATGCGCATGGGTGAATCTAACATGTCTGCGAAGGCTTGTACTTCTTGGGGATCGTCTCTGAGTGCACTTGCAAGTTCTGGATAGAACCAGTCTTTGGTGGCCTGGTCCTCATGGACAGTGCAGGTTCCCTTGATCGTAACGGTTTTGCTTCGACCCATGGAGGTTCCGGTTGAAGAAATCACAATAGACGTCTTGGGATTGCGGCGAACAGCCGATACACGGTGTCTGTGGGCACCCGCAGTCAACCATAATCGATCGTTTCGCCAGATATAGGACATGATCACTCCCATGGGCCATTCATCCCTGGTACACCAGTTAAAAGTGCATTCCTTTTGCTCTAGTAAAAGCCGGTCGCGGTCATCGTCGTCGAGTTGATAGATAGAAACTTTTTCGTGATCTTCTGCCTTGTCCATTCAGTCCTTACTCCGTTAAAAGATAGTGATTGGGCATTAAATGTGCTTTCAAGCGCGTATTGAGATCCCGCCTTTTGCATCAAGCGGTACCAGTCGCTTTAGTCGGTTTTTGGAAATAGGCCATGCAGGTCTTTATCAGGCGTCGAAATCAGCCGTTCAACCCAGTCATGAAAACGCTGCCCACCACCCTCATTGCGACCGAACATGACATGCTCCTTACCACCGGACTCGAGCGCTAGCTGTTGCTTGATACCAGTGGCGTAGTCTTCTTGCTCAACAACGTATTTGAGGAATTCGAACTGGGCTTTAGCCGCCTCAGCTTGCTCCTCAGTGGGTGTATTCTCCATTAAATAATGCTGGACAGTGTACGAGGTTGAGGGTGTTTCACCCGGAAACAGTTGGGATAGCATGATGCTTCGGCCACCGCCATCAAAACTGGCAATCGAGATGTGTGGAAAAATAGTCCAAACACCATTTAAGAGATAATTGACAGGCCATTGCGCATCATCGAGCTGTTCGAATTGGGCCAGAGCGCTATCCGGCCCGGCAACTCTCTGGTGTGGTCCCCAGTTATAATAATTGGCTTTGCTAGGGTAGTCGGGTCCAAAAGTATCTTTATGCAGTATCGGCAGATGGTATAGATCCAGGTAGCCGTCGTAGGCAATTTTCCAGTTAGGACCTTTTATGGTTTGGTGGTCGAAGTAGTGCCAGTTGGCGAAATCAAAATGTGCCAGCATTTCATCGTAGTTGCATAGGAAATCTTCAATGGAAAGGCTCGAGTCACGGTTGAGGATAACCCATATCAGTCCGGCTTTTTCAAGGCAGGGCAACTCTGTTAGGTTGTGGCACTGCTTGTCGAGCTCACCGAATTCCTTATTTGAATAGATGCTGGTAAGTTGGCCCTCGGTATTATATGACCAGGCGTGATAAGGGCAGGTAAATCGATGAGTATTACCGCGACCCTCGGCCATGATCTGGGCTCCCCGGTGACTACACATGTTAAAGAAAGCTTTGACCTGACCCGTCTTTGTGCGGCTCAGTAGGATGGGTACGTTTGCAGCTGTCATCGCCTTCCAGTCACCAGTCTCCGGTAACTCTGCCGTAGTGGCCATCATCAGAGGTAATCGCCTGAAGATTTGTTTCATTTCCAGTTGCCAGCGATCTTTGTTGAAGTAATTCTCGGCAGGGACTCGGTAGATGCTGTCTGTTTGATCGATGGTTCCTGCTCGGGCATGCTCGAGATTAGCTTTTGCTATTTCAATCAGCTTTGTCTTGGACATTCTAATCTCCATTGAAAAAAACTATCAAACCATAATTGACCTGACGCAATTATGGTGAGTTAATTAAACCGTCAACATTGACGGTTTTTAACTTAACAAAAACAAGGCGAGAATGTACATGCTAAATGAATTATTTGACTTGAAAGGTGAAACAGCCGTTGTCACAGGAGCGGGACGGGGTATTGGCGAAGGTATTGCAAAAGTACTGGCTGCCGCAGGTGCTAGCGTAGTCTGCGCGGCTAGACGAGTCGATGAGATCCAACGCGTGGCGGACGAAATAAATGCAGCCGGTGGCAAAGCTAAATGCTGCGCTACGGATGTAACAGATTTGGATGCAGTCAATCGGCTGGCAAAATTCGCCTGTGATGAAACCGGTGGTTTGCATATGTGGGTGAACAATGCCGGCGGTTCGGCGGTGCAGAAACCTTTGCATCTGCTGGATCAGGAAGAATGGGACCGAACACTTGCCCTGAATTTAACCGCGGTCTGGCAGTGTACGCGGGTCGCGGCTGAAACCATGGTAGAAGGTCGGATTTTGAATATCTCCTCGCTGGCTGCAGAAGATGTAATTGCTGGCAGTGGTCATTATTCTGCGGCTAAAGCGGGAGTCAATATGCTGACTAAGACCTTCGCTCAAGAGCTCGGGCCGAGAATTCGAGTTAACTGTATTATGCCGGGCGCGGTTCCAACAGAGATAATGATGCAGGCGTTAAAGCTTAAAGATGAGGATCTGCCTAAGTTAGACAAAATGCTCAGGTTACCTGCGGGTCGATTGGGTACACCACAGGACCTGGGTGCTGCAGCTTTATTTTTGTTGTCTCCCGCTTCAGCCTGGGTCACCGGGCAAAATATTCGAGTTTCAGGAGGACCCTAATGAAAAATCGCAAAGTAGTGTTAACAGGCAGGCCTGAAGGCCAGATCACCGCGTCAAATATGAGCCTTGTTGAAGAGGATGTTGGTGAACTCGGCGACGGTATGGTGTTGGTCCAGGTTGAGCATTTGTCTATTGATGCGTTTATCCGGACTACCTTCGACGAAGCAGCTTTTCACGGTACGGCAGAAGTAGGCAACGCAGTAATCGCGCTGGGAACAGGTCGGGTACTGGATAGTCGGTTTGATGGGCTGCAGCAGGGTGATGCCGTGTTTGGACCGGTCTGCGCTCAGGAAATGGCAGTGCTCCCCGGTGTGATGTTGCAGAAACTCGAAGACAGCCAGTTGCCACCAAGATGCTATCTAGGCGTACTGGGTTTAACCACTGGGATGACCGCCTATGCAGGTATGTTGAAGGTAGCAAAAGTGAAGGCCGACGATATTGTCGTAGTATCAGCGGCGGCTGGAGCGGTGGGTTCCTGTGCCTGCCAGATTGCGAAGTTGCAGGGCGCAACGGTAATAGGCATCGCTGGGGGGGAGGACAAAGGTCGCTTCCTTAGGGAAGAAATAGGCTGTGATTCAACGATTGATTATAAAAAGGGTGATGTAGGCGATCAGTTAAGTGCTCTGGCACCTGAGGGAGTGGATGTTTTTTTTGATAATGTTGGCGGTCAGATACTCGACGACGTGTTAGCGAACATCAGAGTCGGAGCACGAATCGTTATTTGTGGTGCGATATCTCAATACGAGCGGGTCGGTGAAGTCAATGGCCCTTCCAACTACCTGAAGCTGGCAGAGAGAAACGCATCCATGTCCGGTTTTAACGTCAATTACTACGAACAGGATTTTCCGGAAATGCAGGAGAATCTAAGCCAATGGGTGATTGATGGCGGCCTGCGATTGCCTGAGCATATAGAAGAAGGAATCGATCAATTTCCCAAGGCGTTACTGATGCTATTTTCCGGCGGGCATAAGGGTAAACTCATGGTAGCGCCATGACCGATATGGTTAACCATGATCGGGATATTTAGTTCAGCGCCAGATCGATCAGTACTTTACACTGGCTGGTCGGTTTCCTCAGCTTCTCAAAATATTCTGGAACCTCAGCCAGGCTAATGACATCGGTGACCATAGGGGTTGCACTGATACGACCGGCTAGCATCATGTCGATAGTGAATTCGAAGTCCTCCTTGTCGTAACCGACAGCCCATTTAATCGCTAGTTCTTTACTGAATGCGATCAGTGGGACAATGGTATCCGGATTATCACAGACTCCGATTCCCATAATCAGCCCCCCTTTAGGTGCCCTCATGATACATTCCTGGATCAATCCGGTTGCACCAACACACTCAAACTGGATATCAGGAGCATTACCGGTAAGTTCTATGAACTGTCCGCCTACGTCAGCATTGGGATCGGTAAATTGACTGAACCCTAAAGTACGGGCCATTTCCAGGCGGGTCGGCGACATTTCACTGAGCACAACATTGCGAGCACCGAAAAACTTGCACCATAAGGCGCAGGTCAGACCAATAGGCCCGGCGCCAATAACCAGGATGTCTTTACCGCTGACGGAACCTGCTTGTTTGACAGAATGAAGCCCGACTGCGAGCGGTTCGACCAATGCCCCGTCGCTATCGTTGATTTCTTCAGGTAGCTTGACGACGAGATCGTAGCCAACTTTGACGTATTCACTGTATGCACCCGTGATCTGGCCTAGTCCGATAGTCTTATCTTCGATGAAAGGCAGTGAAGTTACTCTGTCACCGAGGACAAAGTTTTTGCCTTCCAGATCGTCACCTATGGCAACGATTTCACCGGAGAATTCGTGCCCGAATATGGTCTCGGGAGGGGCCATGAATGGGCCTTCTCGAGATGCGTGGATATCAGTGCCACAGATGCCACAATGGCTGACCTTAACTAACATTTCTGTTTTACTCAGAGAGGGCGCTGGGACCTCCTCTAGGGTGAGCGCTTTACCAGGTTCATGAAAAACGACGGCTTTCATCAGATTGATTCTCCATAAATGTAAGGGTTCAGCGTAACCTCTTCAGCGTCTCCCAGGTCAGTAGTGGTGGAGTAAATATCTTCTCCTATAATTTTCCCGTCGGCAGAGAATGGCCAGAAGGTGACAGTCCGGCCTTCGGTGGCATAGCAGCAATTGGCCTTTGCATCGGCTTTACCCATTGCCTGTAGCATCTCTCCGGTAAAAGGGATTTGTATTTTTCCCTCGGTCACCAGGGTATCGTCACCGATTATAATTCGTTCGATACTGTACTGAAATTGATTTGAACCGGAACTGATAAGGCCACTATAGAATGCCTTTAAAGCGGTCGCACCTTTTGCCCCTGAATCGGTTGTACCAGACCAGTTATGAAAAATCGGTTCAGGTACCATCGTAGCCATGAGCTCTTCCAAAGCGCCGCCGCACTCGGCCTGCATATGCTGCTTTAACTGACTCAACATTTGAACTCGCCATGGGTCCTGTTCATCCTCGAGCAGGCTATCAATGAGCTGCCAGTTCAGGCGACTGTCTAGTGTATTCATGAATTACTCACATTGATCAAATTCAATATTCAGGCCAATGGGTCCATGTAACAGCAGGCTAGGCTGAAATGTCAATTCCGGTTCTCCTTCGGGTAACCGAATATTGGTGATTCGGCGGAGGATATTTTGGAAACTGATGGTAAGTTCTTGTCTTGCCAGAGGAGCGCCCAGGCAATGATGTACGCCCTGTCCGAAGGCAATCTGTGTTTTCAGGTTTCCTCGTGTCACATCGAAATCAGCTGCTTGCCTAAATTGATGGTCATCCCGGTTTGCTGAGCCATATTTAATCATCATGGTAGCTCCTTTAGGGATATCCACACCGGCTAGCTGGGTGTCTTCCAGGCAGATTCGCCACATTTGGTTGGTGGGTGTCGACAATCGCAGCATTTCCTCAACCATGTTTGGTATCAATTCTGGTTGTTGCTGCACGATGTTGAGTTGCTCGGGATTTTTCGCCAGCAGATACATACCCTCTGCAAACGTACTGGTGGTGGTTTCGTTGCCAGCCACCAATAACTGGGAGATGACAGACAGGCATTCAGCCATATCCATGGGGGTTTCCCCATCGGCACTCGAATTGACAATATCGGACAGCACATCACCCGTTGGTTTTATTTTTCTAGCTTCGATCTTGTCAGCAAAATAGTGCTGAAAATCGACTACCAGTTCTGCTGAGCGGAGCGCCTCTTCCCGAGTCTGACCAACTGAAAACGAAGCGACATTGGCATCAGACCATTGCTTGAACAGCTCCATATCCGAGAGGGGCACGCCAAGGATATAGGCAATCATACGAACGGGCATAGGAACGGCGAACGACTCCATCCAATCACACTTTCCTGCTGATATAAACTGATCGATCAATTCGTTGGCAACGTCGTGGATGTAGGGTCGGATCTTGGCGACACTGCTAATAGAGAAAGGTTTTTGGCAGAGCGAGCGATATCGTCGCTGCTGAGGTGGGTCTGCGGTTAACATGGTGTCAACTCTGGGCCAGCCCTTTTTAAGTATAGCGATCATTTCTGGATCTGGGGTCGTATTCACACCACTTTGAATCATTGAGAACTTATTCGAGAAGCGTTTTTCATTCTTAGCAACTTCCACAACAAGATCGTAGTTGGAAACGAAATAGACCCCTGTGTTTGGACATAAATAGACAGAATTGAGCTCACGCAGAGCATGATTAAAGTCGTAAGGGCAAGCCAGCACTTCAGGGTCAAATGGATTGATACTGTCCAGGGTCTTGGTCATGGGGTAGGCCTCGCTAATTTGGTTTTTATCCAGGTGGAAAGTTTCATGAAAGGAATCAAGTAGGGGAGTATTCGTAATATTTTTTCTACCTCCCAGTCGACTAAAGCTGCATCCAGGCGCGAATACATGGCATGGAACAGGGGTGCTGCACGCTCGGAGCTCTGATCGATATCATCCATGCTCATGGAAAACATTAATAAAGTTACAACCAGGTTCAATTTGTATTCATTGAGCATGGATTTGTAACTGTAATTGGTGATGCCATTTTTAACGAGTTGTCGATGGTAAAGCTTTAGTAAGTGGTGCTCGGTTTTACGGCGTTGTTCTACAGAGATGCTCTGTGTCATCCAGCGAGTGATATCAGTCATGGGTTGACCGATACCGGCACATTGCCAGTCAATGACCTTGAAATCGCCTTTGCCGTTTCTTGGAAAGAAAATATTGTCGCTTCTGAGATCTCCGTGCACCAGCGTAAAGGGAAACGGCGGTGGTGGTTCCATTCTAAAAAGGGGCTTGAGCATGGGGATGAGCCGCTGCATTTCAGGATAGGCGGCAAAGCGCTGGGTCTCTTCTGCCTGGCGCATGCTGTCAACGAAGAGTTGCAACGTGTCTGAGATGGGCTGTGCCCCAACCAGCGATTGCGTCCATGATGCCTCAAGTAAAGACTCGCTGTTCCACCAGTAGCTAT
>JABIZD010000087.1 GCA_018666555.1 Gammaproteobacteria bacterium | reverse complement strand
GGCCTATACTTTCATCCTTGAAGCAACTCGATTGGTGCCAAAACGAGTGATTCAGCCGAAGCGAAAGACCGTTGGTCTGAGGGTTCCTGACAGCCGCATTTGCCAGGAACTTATCCAGGCGGTTGGCGAACCTATTATGAGTGCATCTTTGATTCTGCCAGGCGACACAGATCCTTTGATTGATCCTTATGAAATCCGCGAAATTCTCGAACATGATGTGGATTTAGTAATTGACGGGGGCTTTTGTGGCCTGGAGTCGAGTACCGTAGTTGACCTGATGAAAGATCTACCCAAGATACTTCGTCAGGGTTGTGGTGATATTACGCCTTTTGGCTAGTCAGTTGAGACAAGTGGGCGCTGGCTGGTTATAATTGCAACGTATTAGAAAATCAGGGCATATTATTGTTGATTCACATTCGGTTTTTGATTCGTATCTTTTTTATCGGTATCTGCAAAGGAGATAACGACCATTGAGCCCATCTGACTCCCAGAAGAAGGTACTTTCAGGCATGCGGCCGACAGGGCGTTTGCATCTCGGTCATTACCATGGCGTATTGAAGAACTGGGTTCGCCTCCAGCACGAATATGACTGTCTGTTTTTTGTCGCGGACTGGCATGCCCTAACCAGTCATTATGAAGACACACGTATCTTGGAGGAAAATGCCTGGCAGATGGTAATTGACTGGCTTGCCTCCGGTATAAACCCAGGGTCAGCGACACTGTTTATTCAGTCAAAAGTACCAGAACATGCTGAGTTGCACCTGTTGCTTTCGATGATCACGCCGTTGAGCTGGGTCGAACGTGTCCCCACTTTCAAGGACCAGGTGACGCGATCCAAAGATCGGGATTTATCAACCTATGGCTTTCTTGGTTATCCGGTATTACAGAGTTCAGATATTCTGGTATATCGCGCTGGGCATGTGCCGGTGGGTGCTGATCAGGTACCCCATGTAGAAATGGCCAGAGAGCTGGCACGTCGTTTTAATCATATTTTTGGCAGAGATGCCGGGTTTGAGCGAATAGCCGAACAAGCGATCAAGAAAATGGGCAGGAAAAAATCAAAACTGTATCGGGATTTACGTCGAAATTACATGGAAAAAGGAAGCCAGGACGCCCTCGATCAGGCCCATGCGATGGTATCTGATCAACAGAACTTGTCATTGGGAGACAGGGATCGGTTGCTCGGATATGCAGAGGGCAGCGGCAAAATTATATTGCCTGAACCCAAGGCTTTGTTGACAGATAATGCGGTGATGTCGGGACTGGATGGCCAGAAAATGTCCAAATCCTATAACAACACGATTTCTCTCCGGGAAGATCCTGATGTAGTAACCAAGAAAATCAGGACCATGACTACTGATCCGGCAAGGGTCAAGCGAACCGACCCAGGTGATCCGAACAAGTGCCCGGTCTACGCTCTCCATCAGATCTATTCCGGTGACGATACTCGCCAATGGGTTGAACAAGGCTGCACCACCGCTGGCATTGGTTGTCTGGATTGTAAAGGTCCATTGATCGACAGTGTGCTGGTGGAGCAACAGCCCATGCGTGAGCGAGCACAGCAGTTTGAGGAAAATCCAGATCTGGTTAAGAGCATTGTGGCAGAAGGTTGCGAGAAGGCGAGATCCCAGGCGAGGGCGACTCTTGATGAAGTTCGCAGTGCCATGGGCTTGGATTACCGTTAGATGAGTGAGATCACAGATCAGCCAGAGTTGTCCTCGCAGGTTCTGCCAGAACGCCAGAGTGAACTTTCTTTGGCGCTGGTTGATGGTAAGCCTTTTACGAAGATGCCGGGTGACCTATATATTCCGCCAGACGCGCTGGAGGTATTCCTGGAAGCCTTTGAAGGCCCTCTGGATCTGCTCCTGTATCTGATTAAGAGGCAAAACCTGGATATCCTTAATATTAAGGTGGCCGACATCACTTCCCAATATATGCAGTACATTGATCTTATGAAAGATCTTCAGTTCGAACTTGCCGCAGAGTATCTGGTGATGGCTGCCATGCTAGCTGAGATTAAGTCTCGGATGCTTTTGCCCCGTCAGAGTGAAGAAGAAGACGATGAAGGTGACCCCAGAGCGGAATTAATCCGAAGGTTGCAGGAGTACGAAAGGTTCAAAGGGGCGGCCATAGCCGTGGATGAACTGCCCAGGGCAAACAGGGACTTTTGGATAGCCAGCGCAGATACGCCAGAATCGAAAAAGCGCAAGCCGATGCCTGAAGTCCAGCTTCAGGAAATGCTGGTAGTTCTCTCTGGTGTGCTTAAAAGAGCAGATAGTTACGCCAGTCATCACATCAGGATGGAGCCGTTATCCACTCGCGAGCGTATGTCGCAGATTCTGCATCACATTCAGAGCGAAGGTGATAAATTCCTCTCCTTTATTTCCCTGTTCGATCCTGAGGAAGGCCGATCTGGGTTAATTGTGACCTTCATCGCGACCCTGGAACTGATTAAAGAGTCGCTGATAGAGCTGGTCCAGGCAGAACCCTTCGCTCCTATTCATGTTCGGGTCGCTACAGCGGCAACGCAGTCTGATGAATTTGAAAAACCATGAGTGACTACCCGCATCTAAAACAGATTGTAGAAGGCGCTATTTTTGCTGCCGACACGCCCTTATCCGTGGAAAACCTTAAATCGTTGTTCGAGGGCGAACAACCAACCCGAGGTGATATCAGGGCAGTGCTCGATGAAATAGAGTCAGATTGCAGTGAGAGAGGCTATGAACTCCGGAAAGTTGCCAGCGGTTACCGATTTCAGGTCAAAAGTCGCTATGCTGAATGGATTAGTCGGTTATGGGAAGAGCGACCGCCACGATACACGCGGGCGCTGCTAGAGACCTTGTCACTGATTGCCTATAAACAACCTTTGACACGAGGTGACATAGAGCAAGTGCGTGGAGTGGCTGTGTCTACCAATATTATGAGAAGTCTGCTTGAACGAGAATGGATCCGTGTAGTTGGCCATAGAGATGTTCCTGGTCGTCCTGCCATGTATGCGACAACCCGCGGATTTCTTGATTATTTTGATTTAAGCAGCCTGGATGAATTACCCCCATTAGCTGAAATTCGCGAATTGGAACCCGATATCGAAGAGCTTGATCTTGGCGAGGACCTGATACCGGTTAATAGCCTGGAGCTAAGTGCAGAAGAAAGCCCGGGAGAATTGCTGGACCAGGAAAGCCTTGATCAGGTTTCAAAGCAGGTTGATGAAATTCAGCAGAATATTAAGCGTATGTTTAATCCCGAAAGTGACGAAAGTGACGAAAGTGACGAAAGTGATGAAGCCGCTGACCATCCGGGTCAGCCTATTGAGGACGCAACGGACAGTCCGGAGAAGTCTTCGCAACAGCCGGTGCCTTTCGTTGATGTCCCCGCTGATATTCTCAATGCGGCGTTTGCCGAGGACGATTCTTCTGCCGATACTGATGATGAGAATTAAGCTCCTCATGAGGTTGCAAGATAGATGAGCGAGAAACTGCAAAAGGTCCTGGCGACCATGGGGTTTGGTGGTCGACGGACCATGGAAAAGTGGATCACTGATGGTCGAGTTAAGGTTAACGGCAAGCTGGCCAAGCTGGGTGACCGTGTTGTCGATACTGATCGACTGGCACTCGACGGTAAAAACCTGAGAATCAAACCGGTTAAGCATCGTCATCTTTTGTATAACAAACCAGTAGGTGAGATCTGTACCCGAGATGATCCGGAAGGTAGAAGAACCGTATTCCAGAGCCTTCCGAAGCTCAAGAACCAACGTTGGGTATCAGTTGGAAGATTAGATTTTAACACCAGTGGTTTGTTGTTGGCGACGACGGATGGTGCGCTCGCAAACGGTTTGATGCATCCCTCTTCAAAGATTGATCGAGAATATGCGGCCAGGGTGCTTGGTACAGTCACGAGTGAGCAGTTGCAGGCCATGAAAGACGGAGTCTTGCTTGAGGATGGTATGGCCCAGTTTACCGACATTCGTAAAGGCAGGGATGAAGCAGGCGCTAATCAGTGGTATTACGTTGCCGTTATGGAAGGCCGAAATCGTGAAGTCAGACGGCTTTTTGAGTCTCAGGGATTAACAGTGAGCCGTTTGAAGCGGGTCCGGTTCGGTAGCTTCTTTATTCCTTCAGCTGTAAAGGCGGGTCGGCACACCATGATCTCAGGTAAAGATGAACGGGAGTTGTATCGTCTGGCCGGTCTGAGCCGAGCGCCGAGGCTGCCTGAGTCGAAGTGATCAAGCCTGGTTAAAGGGTTGTTTCGAGTGATCACTATTAAAAGTGAAAGCATGATCTGCACTCGAGTCGTCGCCCATCAGGTAAAGGTATAAGGGCATCAATTCCTCGGGCATTTTTACGCTGACGGGATCCTCACCTGGGTAAGCCGCCGCTCGCATGGATGTCCGTGTTGCTCCAGGATTGATAATATTAACTCGGATGTTTGAGGTGGTATCGATTTCATCCGCCAGTAATTTTGCAAAACCTTCTAAAGCATACTTGGACGCGGCATAGGCTCCCCAATAAGCGCGAGGGATGGCACCAACCCCTGAACTGGTGAATAGCAGGGATGCTTTCGGTGCTGCGCGTAGTAACGGCATAAGCAGCCGGGTCAGCAGAAAGGGCGCGTGGTAGTTGGCTTGCATGACCGTTTGCCACTGCTCGATATCGTAATGCTCAACGGGAACTCGGTCACCAAGAATAGCAGCGTTATGCAACAGGCCGTCGAGCCGGCCATATCGCTGCTGTAATACGACGACTAGTTCTTCGATAATGGCTACAGTCGTGGTGGCGAGGTCCATGGGTATGATCCCAGGTTCTTTCCTGGATTTAGGCAGGATCTCATCATAAAGTGCTTCTAGTTTAGAGACTGTTTTTCCCAGCAAAAGAACAGTTGCGCCGTGATCTGTGAATGTTTTAGCGGCAACTCTGCCGATGCCGTCACCGGCGCCCGTGACTAGAATGACTTTATCTTTAAGTAAGTCTGATGCTGGCTGATAGGGTGAATCACTCATAAACAGCATGCAGTAGATAGTTAACGTCGGTATCAGGGCCTAATCGATATACTTTGGTCAGGGGATTGTAAGTCATCCCGGTAATATCTTTGAGGCACAAGTTCTCTGCTCTGATCGCTTTAGCGAGTTCAGAGGGTTTGATGAATTTCTGATAATCGTGCGTGCCAGCCGGTAACAGTTTAAGCAGGTATTCTCCGCCAAGAATGGCAAACAGGTAAGCTTTCGGATTGCGGTTGATGGTGGATAGAAAAAGGTGTCCATTGGGTTTAAGCAGTTGTCGACAGGCCGAGATAACTGAGGCGGGGTCTGGAACATGTTCGAGCATTTCAAGGCAGGTTATAACATCGAATTTCCCTGGGCATTGCAGGGCCAGTGCTTCAGCCGTTATCTGTTGATAATCGATTTCCAGTCCAGACTCATGCTGGTGTAGTCGAGCAACCTGTAGCGGCGCCTCACCCATGTCGATGCCTGTTGTGATGGCACCGCTTCGAGCCAGGCTTTCGGTCAATATACCGCCACCACAGCCAATATCCAGTACCTCCTTGCCAGCTAACTGGGTGCGTTGACTGATGTAATCCAGGCGCAATGGATTAATATCGTGGAGTGGTTTGAACTCGCTCTCAAGGTCCCACCAGGACCGGGCTAGTTTTTCGAATTTTTCAATTTCGGCCTGGTCTATGTTTTCAGTGGTCATTTCAGTGCCTTAATCGTTCTTTGCCATTGTTGTATATCAGCCCTGACTTGCTTGGTATCCAGATAATTGAACTGCTGGTTGTCGTAAAGTAGTTTGCCGTTAACCCAGGTGTGAGTGACGTGTTGAGCGGTGGCAGTATAAATCAGCTGGGAGATGGGATGATACACCGGTTGTGAGGAGAAGTCGTTAAAGTTAATCGCCGTCAGGTCCGCTGATTTGCCTGCTTCCAGGCTGCCGATGGTTTGCTCCAGGCCGAGGAAGCGAGCGCCATTGATGGTACCCATCTCCAATGCCGTGAAGGCATCCACAGCGCAGGGATTATTTTCAGAAACCTTAGCGAGCAGGGCGGCTGAGCGCAGTTCCTGAAGCATGTCCAGGTCATTGTTACTGGCAGCGCCATCGGTACCGACTGATATATTCAAGCCCTTGGCTGCCAGGGTTGTTATTGGGCAGATACCACTACCGAGCTTCATATTTGATTGCGGGCAATGCGCGATCTGCACCCCTTCGGCAGCTATCAGGCTGACCTCTTCGGGTGTTAACTGAGTCATGTGGACTAGTTGCAGACGAGGCGAGAGTAGTCCTAGCTCGTTGATTCTTGCTAATGGGCGACAGCCATGGTTGCTAAGGTGATCTTGTATCTCGCCAGCTGACTCATGTAAATGAAGATGTATTGGTGCATTAGTATCAGCTGCGTAATCAAGAATTTGTGCAAAGCCGGAATTGCTGACACTGTATGGCGCATGAGGCGCAAAGCCTGCAGTGATTAGCTCCTGCTGATCACTCCAGTTTATAAAAGCGCGTGTTTTGTCGATATGGTTTTGTTCGTTGTTAGCCCAGCTATTGCTGAAATGGATGATGGGTGCAGTTATCTGGCTGCGTAGGCCCACTTCCAGGAAAGCTCTGGCAGTGCTTTCAGGGAAGAAGTAGCTATCTGCTGCGCAGGTTGTTCCGCCACTAAGCATTTCTGCCGCAGAGAGCCTGGCGCCACTATAGACGAAAGCGTCTTCTACCAGCTTTGCTTCGGCGGGCCAGATGTGGTCAGTTAACCAGGTCATCAAGTCGTAGTCGTCCGCGTAACCCCGAAGTAGAGACATGGCTGCATGGCCGTGGCTGTTTACCAGGCCTGGAATCAGAAGGTGATTTTCGAGCCGAACCGGATGACTATCGGGGTAGCGTTTTTCTGCTTCCACAGCCGGCAGCAAATCTAGTATCTTTTTGCCTTTTATCACTAAAGCGTGATTTTCCAAAACCGTTTCACGGGGAATCACAGGTGCGATCCAGCGGGGTATGATGCGTGTAATATCAGCCATAAATTCTCTTTTAGTGAAGTACGGGAAAGTGACGCCCGGATAAATATCTATCGCGGCAATATAGCGATGCAGGGCGGCCTACCTAAGATTTGATTATAGGCCTTAATAGACTCAGGGCATAATATAAAAAATATATATATAACAGATAGTTATGTGACTATTGGGTAATCCATGAAGTGCTGATTGAGGTGGGTTTTAAAACTCAATCATGGTATGATTAGCAGGCTTTTAACGGAGCTGCCGGATAACTGCTTCGGCGCTTTGTGGAAGCATCGAGACGCTAAGAAAAGTGCATACAGAATAGTTGTCTGTGCAGCGCTTGACAGGCCCTGATTGGTAGTTCGGTCGGGAGCGGCGAAGTGGTAATTGCTTTAGATATTAATCAGTGTTGAGTGGAATGAAGGGTACTAATGACAGATTTTGAAGATCAGGACGGAGACGACATAAGAACGATTAACATCGAAGACGAGATGCGCCAATCCTATGTGGATTATGCGATGAGTGTGATCGTTGGCAGGGCTCTGCCAGATGTCAGGGATGGCCTTAAACCAGTTCACCGGCGCGCCCTGTTCTCCATGAGCGAACAGAATAATGCTTACAATCGAGCTTATATGAAATCAGCCCGTATTGTCGGCGATATCATCGGTAAATATCATCCTCATGGCGATACCGCTGCGTACGACACCATCGTCAGAATGGCGCAGGACTTTAACATGCGTTATCCCTTGGTGGATGGGCAGGGAAATTTTGGTTCGCTGGATGGGGATTCAGCCGCGGCAATGCGTTATACCGAAATACGGATGGAAAAAATTGCTCATGAGCTGCTTGCCGATCTTGACAAGGAAACCGTCGATTTTATTGATAATTATGATGGTACGCTGCAGATGCCAGTCGTGCTTCCGGCACGGTTGCCCAACCTGTTGGTAAATGGTTCCAGTGGTATTGCAGTCGGATTTGCTACTAATATCCCCCCGCATAATCTGACCGAGGTTGTCGGCGCCTGTATCGCCCTGATTGACGATCCAGAACTGGATATCGATGGATTGATGGAATATATATCGGGCCCTGATTTTCCAACAGCCGCGATAATCAATGGTCGCGCCGGTATTGTCCAGGCATACCGTACAGGCAGGGGTAGAATCCAGATACGAGCGCGTTGCGAGATAGTCGAGGACGAGAAAACAGGCAAGAGCAGCATCATCATCAAGGAAATTCCTTTCCAGGTAAATCGGGCCAAATTAATAGAGAAAATTGCTGAGTTGCATAAAGACAAAAAGATCGAGGGCATCACTGACCTTCGTGATGAGTCTGCCAAAGATACCCGTGTGGTGATTGAATTGAGGCGTGATGTGGTCCCCGAGGTCATGCTCAACAATCTCTATGCGCAGACTCAATTACAGAGCGTTTTCGGTATTAATATTGTAGCGCTGGTCGACAATCAACCAAAGGTATTGAATCTAAAACAGGTGCTTGATTATTTTATCATGCATCGTCGTGAGGTCGTGACTCGGCGAACTGTGTTTCTGCTAAGGAAGGCCAGGACCAGAGGTCATGTTCTCGAAGGTCTGGCTGTTGCCTTATCGAACATCGATGAGATTATAGATTTGATCAAGAAATCAGAAGATGCTCAGGAAGCCAGGGTAAAGTTGCTGGAACAACCCTGGCGTTCCAGTACCGTAGCGGAAATGCTGGAACGGGCTGGGCCTGATGCAGCTAAACCGGATGATCTCGAAGATTTCTACGGCTTAAAGGAGGACGGACTTTATTACCTGTCTCCTGAGCAGGCTCAGGCCATCCTGGAGATGCGATTGAATCGTCTGACCGGCCTTGAGCAGGAAAAATTACTCAAAGAGTACAAAGAGATCATCGATACGATTTCTGAATTGTTAGAAATTTTACGAAACGAAACCAGACTGATGGAGATTATCAGAGAAGAGCTGATCGCGGTTAGAGACGAATACGGTGATGACCGCATGACGGAAATTATCGAATCTCAGGAAGACCTTACAACCGAGGACCTGATTACCCCGCAGGATATGGTGGTGACGCTGTCTAATGGAGGCTACGCCAAAACGCAGCCCTTATCTGACTATCAGGCGCAGCGTCGTGGCGGCCGAGGCAAGTCGGCGAGTTCAGTCAAAGACGAAGACTTCATAGATCGACTGTTGATTGCCAACAGCCACGACACGATCCTCTGCTTCTCTAATATGGGCAAGGTCTACTGGCTCAGGGTATTCCAGATTCCCAGCGCCAGTCGAACCGCCCGCGGTAGACCTATTATTAATATCCTGCCGTTAGAAGAAGGCGAGAGAATTACAGCCATGCTTCAGGTGACGGCTTTTGTGGAAGATCAGTTCATCTTCATGGCGACATCAAATGGAACGGTCAAGAAAACTCCCCTGATGGATTTTGCTAGGCGTCGCAGTACCGGACTTATAGCCATAGAGCTTGAACCCGGCAATACCCTTGTAGACGCGTCAGTAACAGATGGGTCAAGGGATATTATGTTGTTCAGTACCGGAGGTCGGGCCATTCGCTTTAAGGAGTCTAATGTAAGGGCCATGGGTAGAACCGCTCGTGGTGTCCGCGGTATCAAACTACGTGAATCAGAAAAACTGATCGCCTTAATTGTTCCAGAAGAGGATGGAACGCTGTTGCTGGCGAGTGAAAATGGGTTTGGTAAACGCACGCTGACCAGTCATTTCTCGGTGATAGGACGAGGCGGCCAGGGTGTTATTAGTATTAAGTTATCTGACCGGAACGGTGCTTTGGTAGGTGCAGTGCAGGTTTCCGATACTGATGAGGTGCTACTTATCAGTGACCAGGGCACAATGGTACGTACCAGGGTAATGGAAGTATCTGTCCAGGGGCGGAACACGCAGGGCGTCAGACTCATTAATTTGTCAACTGAGGAGCATTTAGTGGGTCTGGCAACGGTGCAAGAGCCGGAAGAGCAAATTGAAGAACAAGTGGAAGAACAAGTTGACGAATTGACCCCGGACGCAGCGGGCACAGCAAGCCAGGAGCCGGTCAGTGGAGATCAGCCTGATGACTGATGAGTCCAAAGGGATGGACCTTGAGGCATTGCGAGAGAATATTGATCGGATCGACCAGGAAATGCTCGCGCTGATTAATGATCGGGCTAATTATGCATTGCGGGTAGCTGAGACTAAAGTCGCTGCATCAGAAGATACCCCGCCGGTGTTTTATCGGCCAGACCGAGAAGCCCGGGTATTACGAAATCTGGCGTCGATTAATCCAGGACCGATGAGCTCAGCAAATATCACGATGATATTTCGCCAGATCATGTCGGCCTGTCTGGCCCTGGAAGATCCCATGCGAGTAGCCTACCTCGGTCCCGAAGGGACTTTCACCCAGGAAGCGACCTTGCAGCACTTTGGTAACGCTGTTATTGGCCAGCCCATGGTGACGGTTGACGATATATTTCGTGAGGTGGCATCAGGAAATGCCCATTATGGGGTGGTGCCTGTTGAAAATTCCAGTGAAGGCGTGGTTAGTCATACGCTGGATAATTTCCTGAGCTCGGCTTTACGAATTTGTGGTGAGGCAGAACTGCGGGTTCATCATCACCTCATGGTGGCTCCCGGTGGGGCCGATAGTATTGAAAAAATCTGTTCTCACCAGCAAACGCTGGGACAATGCCGTCATTGGCTGGATAGCCATTATCCTAATGTCGCGCGTATACCAGCCAGCAGCAATGCTCAGGCGGCGATGATGGCCAGGGAAAACGAGCATACCGCAGCGATTGCCGGTGAGATGGCAGCGGAGATTTATGGGTTAGAAGTTTTAGCCAGCAATATTGAGGATCAAATTGATAACACGACGCGTTTCATTGTCGTCGGACGTGAAAATGTTGCTCCCAGTGGATGTGATAAAACCTCGATTATGGTGTCGATGGAAAACAAACCAGGTGCACTTTTCAAGGTGCTCGAACCGTTTCATCGGTGTGAGGTTTCGCTAACATCCATTGAAACCCGGCCCTCTAAAGCCGGCAAATGGTCTTATGTTTTCTTTATCGATTTCGAAGGTCATGTATCGGATTTGCCTATCCAGAATTTATTGGAAGAAGTCGATCGCGGCGCCCTGGAAATAAAACTGCTGGGGAGTTATCCAAGAGCATTGCAGGTATGAGCAAAGATATTGTTGCCACTGCAAATAAAGCGATTACCCATTTACAACCCTACCTGCCCGGGAAACCAACCGATGAGTTGGAACGTGAATTGGGATTGAGCAGGATTACAAAATTAGCCAGCAATGAAAATCCACTGGGCCCATCAGAAAAAATCTCTGCGGGTTTAGGGCAGGTAATCCAGGAATTAACTCGCTATCCTGATGGCAGTGCCTACCACCTGAAGCAGAGACTCAGTGAAGTCCATGAAGTGGAGATGGACCAGATTACACTGGGTAACGGATCTAATGATGTTTTAGAACTGGTGGCGCGCGTTTTTCTGGGGCCCGGGGCTGAGGCTATCGTGGCGCAGCACTCTTTTGTTGTATTCAGCCTGGTGGCACGCGCCTTGGATAGTCAATTGAAAATCATTCCTGCGGTCAATTATGGCCAGGATCTGTCTGCAACACTGGCCGCTGTAACGCCGCAGACTAAAATGATATTCATTGCCAACCCAAATAACCCAACCGGCACATGGTTGACAGGAAAGGCCATCACATCGTTCCTGGATCGGCTGCCAGAGCATGTGGTGGTAGTCTTAGATCAGGCTTATTTCGAATATGTGGACGAATCAGATTACCCTGATGGGATTAAACTCAGTCGGCATTACCCGAACCTGGTAGTTACCCGTACTTTTTCAAAAGCCTATGGGTTAGCGGCTTTGCGACTGGGTTACGCTGTAAGCCAACCTGATATTGCAGATTTAATGAATCGCATAAGGCAACCCTTTAATGTCAACCAGGTCGCGCTGGCTGCCGCTATGATTGCATTGGATGATCAGGATTATGTTGAAAGGTCTGTACAACTGAATAGATCAGGAATGGCGCAAATGATCGCCATGATGTCCGAATTGGGTTTGCCAGTCATACCCTCTGTAGGCAACTTCATTTGTATCGATTTTGGTCAAGAGGCTGGTCCTATTTATGAAGGGTTGCTAAGGCAGGGTGTTATTGTACGACCGGTGGGGTTGTATGAATTACCTAATTTTCTTCGAGTAACCATTGGCACTCAAGACGAAAATCAGCACTTCTTTGATGCCCTGAAGGCAGTATTGATAAAGTGATGAAGCTAGAGCTCCAGCGGATTGGAATCATTGGTTTGGGATTAATCGGTGGCTCTTTGGCCGCCGCAGTCAAATCCAGGCGCAATTCGATAAAGATAAGCGCTTATGATACGGACCAGACTGCCCTGCGAAGAGGTTTAGGCGATAATCTGATTGATGTAGCCTGTGATTCTGTGCAGGAGGTGGCAGATAATTCTGATCTTATAGTCCTGGCGGTACCGGTGAATTCAGCCAAGGCTAATTTAATTCAATTGGCAGATTTTAAGGGCATTATAACGGATGTCGGTAGTGTAAAGGCGCCTTTGCTGGCCAGTGCCAGGGAGGTTTTCGGGGATCTGGCCCAGGTTGTACCAGGCCATCCTATAGCCGGATCGGAAAAGCATGGCGTAGAAGCCGCTGATGCGAATTTATTCACTGATCACAAAATTATTCTGACACCGACCTCGGATACCCGCCCTGAAGTCGTTGAACGGGTAGCACAGCTGTGGACCTCCCTGGGTGCTATGGTGCTAATGATGGACGTGCAAGACCATGACCGCATCCTGGCACAGACCAGTCACTTGCCACATTTACTCGCTTATGCGCTGGTTGATTTACTCGCTGTAGAAAATGAAGATCTGGCCGTATTTCAATATGCTGCCGGTGGATTCCGCGATTTTTCAAGGATCGCAGCATCAGATGTCAGCATGTGGCGCGATATATTTATCAGTAACAAAAAGGAGCTGCTAGCTGCCGTCAGGACGTATCGTGCCCGGCTGGAAGGCCTAGAAAAGTTGATTGAGGATGACCAATTTGATCAGCTAGAGCAGGTTCTCAGTCGAGCCAAGGCGGCACGGGATTATTTTACCTCAATTAACGACAATTAGCGGCCCGGCTGCTTAAGCAACCAGGGCAAAGGGGCTTGCTATCGGGAATGTAAATTACAAGGCAGATGGGTTACCTGTTCGGGAACTTAAGTGAACGCTGAAAAAACTGATTCTGGAAATAATCATGATGTGCCGGTTATTGCAATAGATGGCCCTAGTGGTTCTGGTAAGGGTGCTATTACTGAGCGATTAGCGGGCATGACCGGCTTTCATATTCTCGATAGTGGGGCTCTGTATCGGTTGGTCGGCTATGCGGCTCGTTTAGACTCTGTAGCGCTGGATGCAGAAACATCACTGGCGAGGCTGGCAAGGGATCTGGATGTAGCATTCCTGCCCAATTCCGAGGCCGGGCAACCGCTCAGTATTTGCTTGAGGGGCGAGGATGTTACCTGGGCAATCCGGACGGATCAGGCCGGTGTAGATGCGTCTAAAGTGGCCAGGCTAGAGGCTGTACGGCAGGCACTGGGAGAGCTTCAGGTGCGTTTCCGCAAGCCACCAGGGCTTATCGCAGATGGCCGTGATATGGGCACGGTGGTATTTCCATCAGCGAATCTAAAGATATTTCTCACGGCGAGTGTCGAGGCACGAGCTGAAAGGAGGTATAAGCAGTTGAAAGATAAGGATATTGATGTTAGCCTTCCCGCCCTCTTGGAAAGCATTCAGGAGCGTGACGCGCGTGATACAGAACGCGCCGTTGCACCGTTGAAACCAGCGGCCGATGCGATCGTTATTGATAGCACCTCTTTGTCAATCGAGGAGGTGGTTACACAGATCGTAACACGGTTGAAAAAGGAGATTGACACCGGGGTATTCCAACAGAACTGACCCGGCTGGCAATCATTATTAATAGACTCGTTTTAGTTGGGAAACGATAAGGCGTAAGCGCGCCAAGGAAATTACATGAGCGAAAGTTTTGCAGAATTATTTGAAGAAAGCCTGAAAAGTGTTGAATTGAAATCAGGCTCGATTATCACAGGTGTGGTGGTTGATATTGATCCAGAGTGGGTAACTGTTCACGCAGGTCTGAAGTCAGAAGGCGTTATTCCTAGAGCTGAATTCCTCAATGAGCAGGGCAATATTGATATTTCTATAGGAGATGCAGTTAAGGTTTCCATGGATGCAGTGGATGATGGGTTCGGCGAAACCCGTTTATCCAGAGAAAAAGCTAAGAGATCAGAATCCTGGGAAATGCTAGAAAAAGTTCATGGGGACCAGGAAGTCATCAAGGGTCTCATCAGCGGTCGTGTAAAAGGTGGATTTACAGTCGAAATCAATGATATCAGAGCGTTCTTGCCAGGCTCACTGGTTGATGTCAGGCCGCTACGGGAAAATGAGCAGTTGGAAGGTCAGGTTCTTGAGTTCAAAGTCATTAAACTGGACCAGAAACGTAATAATGTAGTCGTTTCGAGAAGAGCAGTACTGGAAGCTGAAAACAGTGTAGAGCGCGAGGAACTCCTTAAGAATCTGCAGGAAGGCCATGAGCTGAAAGGCATTGTGAAGAATTTAACAGATTACGGTGCCTTCGTTGACCTTGGTGGCGTAGATGGCTTGCTGCACATTACTGATATGTCGTGGAAGCGTATAAAGCACCCGAGCGAGATTGTTGCCGTAGGCGAAGAAATAGATGTCAAGGTGCTTAAGTTTGATCGGGAGCGAAACCGAGTTTCGTTGGGCCTCAAACAGTTAGGCGAAGACCCATGGGTAGCGATTACGCGTCGTTACCCAGAAGGTGCGCGGACTGTTGCCAAGGTGACTAACTTAACTGACTATGGTTGTTTTGCAGAACTCGAAGAAGGGGTTGAAGGCCTGGTTCACGTCTCAGAAATGGATTGGACTAACCGTAATATTCATCCTTCTAAAGTCGTTCAGGTAGGCGATGAAGTAGAAGTCATGGTGTTGGATATTGACGAGGAACGGCGTCGAATCTCTCTGGGTATCAAGCAATGTAAAGGTAACCCCTGGGAAGAATTCTCAGTACTCCACAAGAAAGGCGATCACATCAAAGGTTATATTAAGTCGATTACTGATTTTGGTATATTTATCGGCCTTGACGGCGAAATTGATGGCCTCGTACACCTGTCTGATATCTCTTGGAATGAACCTGGTGAACAGGCCGTTCGACGATTTACCAAAGGTGATGAGATTGAAACCGTGATCTTGGCAATCGATTCAGAGCGAGAGCGCATTTCGCTGGGATTAAAGCAGATGGACGGGGATCCTTTCTCTGATTATCTGGCTGTCAATGACAAGGGCTCGATCGTTACCGGTACGGTGAAATCGGTAGATGCCAAGCAAGCAGTTATTGAACTGGCAGAAGAGGTTGAGGGTATACTCAAGGCTGGCGATATTTCTATTGAGCATGTTGCTGATGCTAGGACAGTGGTCTCAGTCGGTGAATCTCTGGAAGTCAAGATTACCAATGTTGATCGTAAAAATCGTGGTCTTAGCGTGTCGATAAAAGCCAAGGACATTGCTGACGAGAAGACGGCGGTCAAAGAGCATCGAGAGAGAGAAGTTGCTGCAGTAACGCCAGCGACCCTGGGTGATCTGATCAAGAAGGAACAGGAAAAAGCTGCCACAGAGGGTGAATAGTTTCTAACATGACTAAATCTGAGCTCATAGAAAAATTGGCCGCGGTTCAAACTCAGCTTACTGCCAGGGATATGGAATTGGCAGTGAAAATGATTTTGAGCCACATGGGTGATGCGTTAGCAAACGGAGAACGCATCGAGATTCGCGGTTTTGGCAGCTTTTCGCTCCATTACCGCGCACCCCGTGTAGGGCGCAATCCCAAGACTGGCGAACAGGTTTCTCTGCCAGGTAAGTATGTGCCGCATTTCAAACCCGGCAAAGAGCTTCGTGAAAGGGTTAACAGCGGTATAGAGTAGATAGTTGCAGCATGCCTAGGTATGTTCGATGTACTGCTCTATTCTGATAACCGCTCACTTCAAGCTCCAGGTTGTCGCCATGTCAAGCGCAATGGGCTGTCTTCGGTTAGGTGTTCGCATGATCTGCTCATGATGGTTTTTTTTAGTCAAGAGCAGCGTTTAGATCTTACCAGGATTGCCTTGCTTTGCCCGTAGATCAGCACCTCATCTTTATCTGCTTCTTTAGTGCAATCAATCTCACCATTCTCCTGCTTGGGCGATAAAGTGTACAATTCCGAGAGCAGATCAATTAAGGGTGCAGTTGCCAAATGAGTTGGATAAAAAAACAGCTATTAAAAATCTCTCTTGCTATAACCTTTCTTCTGGTGGCCGTCATAGCTTCGGAAAATAGCGACGCGGTTCAATTAAGATTTCTGGAATTTGAATCCCCTTATTGGCCAGTATCCTGGTGGTTGCTGACTGCTTTTGTCGCTGGCTTTGCACTGGGTAATGTATCCAAAAGCTGGTCGAACCTGAGAAGCAAGCCATCGCAGAGCCAGGGTTAAGGTTGGTTCAAGCCAGTGTTTTTCTTGGTTGGCTGAGAACTGTTGCTAATTAATTTGCAATTGAGGATAGATTTAGATGGAAAGCTGGATTTTATGGTTTCTGTTTGTATTGGCAATAGCGGCAGGCTGGTGGCTGGGCAGGCGCGAAAGAAAAAAACCACAGTCTCTAGAGTTGGGTCTTCGATATCTATTGAATGATCAGCAGGATCAAGCCGTAGCCGCATTGGTGGGGGAGTTAGAATTCCTCAGTGATAATGTAGAAACACATTTGGCACTCGGTGGCTTGCTGAGGCGACGAGGTGAGCTGGAAAGGGCTGTGGTCGTGCATGAAAGTATTCTTTCCAGAACCCCGCTTGACACTAAAACCCGGCATCAGGTCGAGATTGAGCTGGCTAGGGATTATCTTCAGGCAGGTCTGCTGGATCGAGCTGAGGCACTGTCACTGAAACTGGCCAGGGAAAACCCTAAATACCAGACTGAAAGCCTTAAAATCACTTTAAGCATCTATGAGCAGGAGCGAGAGTGGCAGAAAGCCATCGATACCGCTAAGTTGATGGTGGGGGGTGAAAATCAGCTCCAGATCGACGATGCGATCTCGCATTATTATTGTGAGCAGGCCGAGCAGCAGTTTGGGAAAGGTGATATTGCGGCTGCACGGGTTGCCATCAGCGGTGCTACAGGTCACCTATCCACAAATCCGAGGGTGAGCCTGATTCAGGCCAAGATGGAGCTTCACGAAGGTCGGTTTGAGCAAGCCATTAAGGTGTTAAAGAGATTGCCAGAGCAGGATGTCGATTTTGTGCCCGAAGCACTGTTACTGCTTAAAAAGGCTTACCAGCTGGGTGGGTTTGAGCTGGACGATTATCGGCAGTTTCTGGAAAGCTGTTTAACCAAGACAGCATCGATCTCCATTGTCCTGGCAGTGGCAGAGATTGTGAAGGAGGTCCAGGGTGATGAGGCAGCGGCAAAGTATATTGCTAATTACCTCAAGAAAAATCCAACCATCAGAGGGTTAACCCAATTAATCGATTTGCATGTCGAAAATGCGCATGGCATCTCTAAACAGAATTTGTATATTCTTCGTAGTTTTGCCGAAGCATTGGCCGCGGATAAACCAGCTTACCGCTGTATTGAATGTGGTTTTGAGGGCAAGCGTTTGAACTGGCGTTGTCCGAGTTGTAAGAAGTGGTCCAGTACCCGGCCAATATTTGGCTTAGAAGGGGAATAGCTAATTTCAGACGGCTAATTTAGATAGTGCCAACGCACATTGACATCCTTCTCTTACCTTATTATCTGTGGTGTCTTGATAGGCTGGTTTTGCTGTTACAGGAAACTAATCTTTTAAGGAGTTACATCACATATGGATAAATGGATTATACAGTTATTGCTGATATTAGGATTCGGGTTTGGTTTGGGTCTGGTTGGCTGGTCTGTGGCTGAGGAAGTCGCCGAGGATGGGACGGTTGAAGTCAGCGTCAATATTAACTCAGCAGACGCAGAAACGCTGGCGGTAGTCCTGGAAGGGATTGGTTATTCCAAGGCCGAAGCGATCGTCCGTTACCGGGAGCAATACGGACGTTTCTATTCGGCTGAAGAATTGACAGCGGTAAAGGGTATAGGACGCACCACTGTAGAGAAAAATAGAGCCAGGATTATACTGCAGTAATAGGCTTTATTAGATAGCAACTACTGGCGACCTTGCTCGGTTGAAGGCCGCCTGTTGTTGTCTCTTGCAGGGCAAGTAAGGTTAGATGGCTCCCCGACCTGGGCTCGAACCAGGGACCCAATGATTAACAGTCATTTGCTCTACCAACTGAGCTATCGGGGAATCGAATCAAGGAACGGATTCTAAGGGTATGTTCAGGCATCGTCAATATCGCTGTACCAACTGATTGCAATAAGTGCTAATAAGTCGGTAATAAGTCGGTAATAAGATGAAGATAACAGGCGATAGGCTGAATTTTTCCTGCAGATCAGTCAAATTCTCATTTGGCTCGGAAGAAAACTTGTTTCGCTACTTAGAAATAAGCTAAAGACTCTAGAAGTCGGATGTAAGTAAGGCATAATGTCCTCTGTTCCCGTGGTATCGGTAATTGTCATGAAAAGTCAGTTATTTAAAGTGGTGTCTAAATTTGCACCTGCAGGAGATCAACCGCAGGCCATTGAGAAGCTTTGCGATGGTATTGAGTCTGGTCTTGCTGCACAAATGTTATTAGGCGTGACTGGCTCAGGGAAAACATTCACTATCGCCAATTTAGTAGAGCGGGTGCAGCGGCCAACTCTAGTTATGGCGCCTAATAAAACCCTGGCGGCGCAGTTGTATGGAGAGTTCAAGAGCTTCTTTCCAAACAATGCTATTGAGTATTTCGTTTCTTACTACGATTATTATCAGCCAGAAGCCTATGTGCCTTCCTCAGATACCTACATAGAAAAAGATTCTGCCATTAACGATCATATTGAGCAGATGCGCTTATCGGCAACCAAGGCATTACTGGAGCGCCGAGACGCGCTTGTCGTTGCTTCAGTTTCCAGTATCTATGGCCTCGGTGACCCTGGTGCTTACCTGAATATGGTGATGCATCTCGATAGAGGCGACCGAGTCGACCAACGCTTTATTCTCAGGCGTCTTGCTGAGCTGCAGTACACTCGCAACGAAACCGAATTACGTCGGGCAACCTATCGGGTGAGGGGAGATGTGATCGACGTATTCCCTGCGGAATCCGATAAGGAAGCCATCAGGATCGAATTGTTTGATGACGAAATAGAACAAATTACCTTATTTGATCCGTTGACCGGGGCCGTTAACAGAAAGGTCCCCAGGATTACGATTTTCCCGAAGAGCCACTACGTGACGCCGCGAAAAACCATAGAAAAAGCGCTCGATAAAATTAAAATCGAACTTGATGTCAGGCTTAAACAACTCCATGAGAACAATAAACTGGTTGAGGCACAGCGCCTGGAACAGCGAACTCGCTATGATATAGAGATGATTAAGGAGTTAGGTTATTGCAGTGGTATAGAGAACTATTCTCGCTATCTCTCTGGCAGGCAGGCGGGAGAACCGCCACCGACGCTTTACGATTATCTACCGGATGACGCGCTGCTGGTGGTTGATGAGTCGCATGTGTCGATTCCTCAGATTGGTGCTATGTATAAAGGAGATCGCTCCAGGAAGGAAACGCTGGTTAATTACGGATTTCGTTTGCCGTCTGCGCTCGATAACAGGCCCATGCGTTTTGAGGAGTGGGAAGCTCGCGCCCCGCAAACCATATTCGTTTCGGCTACGCCAGGCCGTTATGAAGCTGAACGTTATGGACAATTGGTTGAGCAGGTGGTTCGTCCGACTGGACTGACCGACCCGAGACTTGAGGTCAGGCCCGCCAAGAACCAGGTCGATGATTTACTATCGGAAGTACGCTTGCGTGCTGCAAAACAGGAGCGGGTGCTGGTGACTACTCTGACCAAGCGCATGGCGGAAGACCTGACTGATTATCTTGATGACAATGGTGTGCGGGTCCGCTATCTGCATTCTGATATTGACACGGTCGAGCGGGT
The DNA here is from genome assembly GCA_018666555.1 of Gammaproteobacteria bacterium. GTDB lineage: Bacteria > Pseudomonadota > Gammaproteobacteria > Pseudomonadales > Azotimanducaceae > UBA9926. The sequence goes on along the minus strand of JABIZD010000087.1, from coordinate 8,501 downwards.
TGAGATTATTCGCGACTTGCGCTTGGGTCATTTTGATGTGCTGGTGGGGATCAACCTGCTGCGAGAAGGCCTGGATATGCCGGAGGTATCACTGGTTGCTATCCTGGACGCTGATAAGGAAGGTTTTCTTCGCTCTGATCGTTCGCTTATTCAAACCATAGGTAGGGCAGCGCGAAATATTAATGGTATGGCTATTCTTTATGGTGACCGAGTGACGGATTCTATGCGACGGGCTATTGATGAGACCGATCGACGGCGCGATAAGCAGCTAATATTTAATAAAGAAAATAATATATCGCCTGTATCTGTGATCCGAGAAGTAGCCGATATAATGGAAGGTGCTAGAAATTCCAGTAGTAAGGGTGCTAAGTCGAAACGGGGTGGTAGAGCCTCAGAATCAAAAAGCCGCTACAGCAGCTCTGCTGCACCAGGCGATCTGGAAAAACGCATTGTGCTGCTGGAAAAGGAAATGTTTAAGTTCGCAAAAAATTTAGAATTTGAAGAAGCCGCAAACGTCAGAGATGAGATCGAGTCACTGCGTGAGCAGTTTGTCAGGAGCTAGAAATTTTGCCACTTTCCTGATATATTCCCGGCCCTCTTGGGGAGTCTGCTGATTGGTAGCCATCTCAGAAGCTGAATCTCATAGGAACGTAGCTCAGTTGGTTAGAGCATCGCCTCGACAAGGCGAGGGTCGTCGGTTCGAATCCGACCGTTCCTACCAGTTTCCAGTGTATTCCCCTTGAATATATTGACCTGCGAATTTTGTTCGCGCCGCAAGTGGCCTTTGGTAAGGGTCACCACTGACAAGGAGCTCGATCATGCCATTGATTACATTGCCGGACGGCACTGAAAAAAATTTCCAAGACGCTGTTACTGTTTATGATGTGGCGCATTCAATAGGGCCCGGTCTTGCCGAGGCCGCGTTGGCCGGTAGAGTCAACCAGGAACTGGTCGACACATCTTATCTGATACAAGAAGACGTCTCCTTGGCGATTATTACTGGCAGGGATGCTGAAGGCCTTGAAGTGTTGCGTCATTCCTGTGCTCATTTGATGGCTCAAGCAGTGCAACAACTCTTCCCCGGAGCACAGGTAACTATCGGGCCGGTTATTGATGATGGATTCTATTACGACTTTGCTTATGAGCGAACTTTTACCCCCGAGGACCTGCAGCGCATTGAAAAGAGGATGACGGAGATCTCAAAACAGAAGTTAGCTGTTAGCCGGAGTCTTCTGTCCAGGCAGGAAGCGATTGAGCTATTCGAGCAGAAAGGTGAGCAATATAAAGTCCAGGTTCTGGAAAGTATTCCAGATCAAGAGGACTTGTCGTTCTATCAGCAAGGAGACTTTATTGACCTTTGCCGAGGACCTCATATCCCGGACACAGGAAAATTACGGGCCTTTAAGCTCACCAAAGTTGCTGGTGCTTATTGGCGGGGTGATTCTAAAAATGAGATGCTACAGCGGATTTATGGAACTGCCTGGGCTGATAAAAAAGCGCTCAAGCAGTATCTGTTTCGTCTGGAAGAAGCAGAGAAGCGTGATCATCGCAAACTGGGTAAGAAACTGGATTTGTTTCATACCCAGGAAGAAGCACCCGGAATGGTGTTCTGGCACCCCAAAGGCTGGCAGATCTGGCAGATAATTGAAGCCTACATTCGCAAAGTCCAGAACAGCCATGGCTATCAGGAAATTAAAACACCTCAAATGGTTGATATGTCTTTGTGGGAGAAGTCAGGTCATGCCGATAAATTTGGTGATGATATGTTCTCTGTTGCCTCGGAAAATCGACAGTATGCAATTAAGCCTATGAATTGCCCTTGTCATGTGCAGGTTTTTAATCAGGGCCTGACGAGTTATCGAGAGTTGCCTATCCGCCTCTCCGAATTCGGTTCGTGTCACCGAAATGAACCTTCAGGGACTTTACAGGGGATTATGAGGGTCAGGGCGTTTGTTCAGGATGATGCCCATATATTTTGTAGAGAAGATCAAATCCAGGAGGAGGTAATCAGTTTCATCGACTTACTGTCTGCCGTTTACCGGGATTTTGGCTTTGACGAGATTATTATCAAGTTATCAACCCGACCCGATAATCGGGTTGGTTCCGATGCTGACTGGGATCGTGCTGAGGAGTCATTAGCCCAGGCGCTGGATACCAAATCACTGGATTGGGCGGAGCTACCTGGTGAGGGTGCATTTTATGGTCCCAAGATTGAATTTTCGCTGAAGGATTGCCTGGGTAGAGTCTGGCAGTGCGGTACCATGCAGGTAGATTTTTCCATGCCGGGCAGATTGGATGCACAGTATGTAGCCGAGGATGGTTCAAGACAGACACCAGTGATGCTACATCGCGCTATTCTTGGATCATTCGAACGTTTTATTGGTATTCTAATCGAGGAGTTCGGTGGTGAGATGCCGGTTTGGTTATCGCCAGTGCAATGTGTTGTCCTGAATATTACCGATAGCCAGGCAGATTATGCGCTCAGTGTGCAAGGCGCACTGAGCGCTGCTGGATTCAGAGTTGAGGCAGATATTCGTAATGAGAAGGTCGGTTTTAAGGTGCGTGAGCATACTATCCAGAAGGTTCCCTATCTTTTAGTCGTCGGTGACAGAGAGGTCGACAATGCACAAATTGCTGTAAGAGCAAGGAACGGAGACGACCTGGGCACCATGTCAATCGAAAAATTTACTGAAATGTTGCGAAAAGATGAAGAAAAAAAGGGACGAACGGCTTGATTTTGCTATAATCAGCGCCCTCAGAAGCCAAAGGAGCGAGCGGAATTAAAAAAGACGGTTCAAAAAAGTCTCGGATTAACGAAGAAATTGATGTCGGCAAGGTGCGATTGATTGGTGAGAATGGGGATCAGTTAGGAATAGTCCCTATTGCAGAAGCCTTAAAAGCAGCTGTAGAAGCAAAGCTTGATCTAGTAGAAATTGCACCCGATGCAGATCCTGTAGTTTGTAAAATACTGGACTATGGCAAACGTGTATTTGAGGCAAAAAAAGGCAAAGCTGCGGCGAAGAAAAAACAACGTCGTATGCATGTTAAAGAAATGAAGTTTCGTCCAGGTACTGAAGAAGGAGATTATCAGGTAAAACTACGCAACCTGACACGTTTCCTTAATGATGGGGATAAAGCCAAAGTCACCCTGCGTTTTCGCGGTCGTGAAATGGCTCACCAAGAACTAGGTATGGTCCTGCTCAAGCGTATAGAAGAGGACCTTGCCGCCATTGGTACAGTTGAGATGTTTCCAAAAATGGAAGGCAGACAATTGACTATGGTTTTGGCCCCCAACTCGAAGAAGAATGCTCCCCAGGTAAACACGGAAGATTCTTAAGTAAAGCTGAGATGGGCGTTGAGCCCCCAGCGACACAGGCGTGAACCCTTTGGGGTTTTTGCGTCTATTAAAATGAACAATGCGGAGTCATGAAAATGCCAAAACTGAAAACCAGTAGTGGTGCAGCCAAGCGCTTTAAAAAAACGGCGAAAGGTTATAAGCACCGACAATCCTTCAGGAATCATATCCTGACCAAGAAACCGACCAAGCGGAAGCGTCATTTGCGTAAATTGAAAGATATTGCGCCTGCAGACGTGCCTTTGATTCGGCGATTGCTGGGACATTAAGTCCGGTTGTAACCGTGGAAACGGGAATTTAGCAATAATAATGGTTAGGAGGATGATCCATGCCTAGAGTAAAAAGAGGTGTCACTGCACATCGTCGTCATAAAAGAGTAATGAAAGCTGCCAAAGGCTATTATGGTGCTCGCAGTCGAGTATTCAGAGTCGCCAAGCAGGCAGTAACTAAAGCCGGTCAATATGCTTATCGTGACCGCAAGGTCAAGAAGCGCATGTTCCGCGGTTTGTGGATTCAGCGTATCAATGCCGCTGCACGTGAGCATGGTTTGTCATACAGTCGTATGATTAATGGCCTGAAAAAGTCAAATGTTGAAATTGATCGTCGAGTTCTGGCTGATTTGGCTATGCATGAAGCTGATGCTTTTGCTGCCTTGGCCGAACGAGCCAAGCAGGCACTATCAGAAGCTGCTTGAGTTTAAGCGCTGGTTGGCTGATGTTCATGCCATATTGCACTTAAATAGAACTGATCATGCCGGAATTAGAGCAATTACAACGGGCGGCGCTCAAAGCCATTGAGGAATCCCCAGACGTTTCGGTGCTGGATCAGCACCGTGTCGATTACCTGGGTAAGAAGGGCTCTTTAACGGAACGGTTAAAAATGCTGGGTCAGTTGCCAGCAGCCGAACGTCCCACCGCAGGTGCTGCCATTAACCGTGTCAAGGCTGTATTGCAGGCGGCAATCGCTGGCCGAAGACAGTCCTTGGAACAAGCCGGCCTAGAAGATAAGCAGAAGGCTGAGGCCATTGATGTTACCCTGCCGGGTCGACAGGTCGAACTTGGTTCACTACATCCAGTGACTAAAGTGCTGGAACGGATAGAACAGTTTTTTGCCAGTATCGGTTATGAAGTCGTTGAAGGTCCGGAAATTGAGGACGACTACCATAACTTCGAAGCCTTGAATATACCCAGGCACCATCCCGCCCGAGCCATGCATGATACATTTTATCTTTCTGATAGCCTGCTCCTGAGAACCCATACCTCACCGGTTCAGGTCAGGGTGATGGAAGCGCGAAAACCGCCTTATCGAATCATCTGCCCTGGGAGGGTTTTCCGGGTGGATACGCCAGATCCTTCCCATCTGCCCATGTTCCACCAGGTTGAGGGCTTGTTAATCGATGAGAGCAGTAGTTTTGCTGACCTGAAAGGAACCATCGTCGAATTTTTGCGGGTCTTTTTCGAGAATAACGATCTGCAGGTTCGTTTTCGGCCTTCCTATTTTCCTTTCACAGAGCCGTCGGCTGAAGTTGATGTGCAGTGCGTAAATTGCCTCGGAGAAGGCCATTGCAGGGTTTGTGGTAGTACTGGCTGGCTCGAGATCATGGGTTCTGGCATGGTCCACCCCAATGTGCTCGAGATGTCTGGTATCGATTCAGAAAAATATACCGGGTTCGCCTTTGGCATGGGGCCAGACCGTCTCGCGATGCTGCGTTATGGGGTCTCAGACCTGCGTTACTTTATTGATAATGATCTGCGTTTCCTGGAGCAATTCTCGTGAAGTTCAGTGAGCGCTGGTTAAGGGAATTTGTGGATCCCGACTTGTCTACTCAGGCTTTAGTCGATCAATTGACGATGGCTGGTCTTGAGGTGGATGGGGTTGAGCCGGTTGCGGCTGCTTTACAGGGCGTTGTAGTAGGAGAAATCGTCGCCGTTAATGCGCATGAAAATGCAGATAAGCTTTTGGTTTGTACGGTAGATGGCGGCCAAGGACTGCAGCAGGTTGTGTGTGGCGCGCCAAATGCCCGCGTAGGAATAAAAGTGCCCTATGCCACTATTGGGGCAAAGCTGGAAGATTTTAAGATAAAGAAAGCCAAATTGAGAGGGGTCGAATCATTTGGAATGCTCTGTTCTGAGCGTGAACTGGGCCTGAGTGACAATCATGATGGTTTAATGGAACTGCCGCTGGAAGCCGATAACGGCATGGATATTGTCGACTACCTGACGTTAGATGATACTTGTATTGAAGTCGATCTGACGCCCAATAGAGGTGATTGTTTAGGTATAAAGGGTATCGCCAGAGAAACCGGCCTATTGAATAACCTGGACTTAAAGATCACGCAGGTGACCGCTGTTAAAAGTATTATCGAAGATATTTTTCCGGTACATCTGGATTGTCCTCAAACCTGCCCTCGATTCGTAGGCCGCATTATTCGTGATGTTGATCTGTCCGTACCTTCGCCGCTCTGGCTGCAGGAGAAGTTACGACGTTCTGGTATTCGCAGTATTGATTCGGTGGTCGACGTCACTAACTTTGTCATGTTGGAGCTAAATCAGCCGATGCATGCCTATGATCTGGATCGCCTTGATGGCGGCATTACTGTCCGGTTATCAAAGCGCGGTGAGCAGATGACATTGTTGGATGGGTCGAGCGTTGAACTGCTTGAGGACACAACCCTGATTACTGATAAGTCCGGGCCGGTTGGAATGGCTGGTATTATGGGCGGGGATCGAACCGCAGTCAGCACCGAGACCAAAAATATATTTCTGGAAGCAGCATTTTTTACACCATTGGGCGTTGCCGGCAAGGCCAGGTCCTATGGTATGCATACTGACGCCTGTCATCGTTTCGAGAGGGGTGTTGATTACCATGGTCAGGTCGACGCAATCGAACGCGCCAGCGCATTATTACTTTCGATAGGCGGTGGTAAGGCAGGCCCAACCGTTGATGTCTCTGATCAGGCACAGTTGCCAGTGAAAGCAGCGGTCAAGTTACGCTCGAGCCGAGTTCGCAGGGTTCTGGGTACGGAAATAGCCAGTACCGAAATCGAAAACATTTTAGGTCGGCTTGATTTTCCATACAGTCGCATCGGGACTGATGATGATGTTTGTTGGGAAGTGTTGTCGCCCTCTCATCGGTTTGATATAGCTATTGAAGCGGATTTAATTGAAGAGGTTAGTCGGGTCTATGGCTATAACAACCTCCCCGTGACGACGCCTGTCAGTGCGCTCCGTATGCTCGAAGCGCCAGAGGCTGCCGTAAAGCAGTTCTCTATGAAAAAATTGCTGGCTGCACGAGGTTATCATGAGGCCATTACTTATAGTTTCGTAGACGAGGACCTGCAAGGGCTTTTAAATTCAAATGACCTTGCGGCCAGGCTGAAAAACCCGTTGTCAGCAGATATGGCTGTTATGCGGACCTCATTATGGAGTGGTTTACTCAAATCGGCTGCTTATAATCAGAATCGACAGCAAAGCAGGGTACGTCTGTTTGAGCTAGGTATGGTGTTCAGGCAGTCAGGCGAGACCCTTTGCATGGAAAGTTTGGTCCAGGAACTGAGAATAAGTGGCCTGATCACGGGCCGTCGCAGGCCAGAAAACTGGGCCGAAACCGATGCGGAAGTGGATTTTTACGATTTGAAAGGTGACGTTGAGTACCTTCTTGGTTCGGACCATGCTCAGGAATATGAGTTTCATCCCTGCGAACACCCTGCCTTGCAAACCGGGCAGAGTGCCAGGGTGTTGCGAAATGGCAATGAGGTCGGTTATCTAGGTTTGCTGAATAGTCAGGTTCAGGCGCGTTTTGACCTGCGGTCACCGTGTTATCTGTTTGAATTTGGTGTCAGCGAGATTGGTTCCAGGACAGTACCGCAAGTGAATGAGGTTTCTCGGTTCCCTGAGATTCGCAGGGACATAGCCGTTATAGTTGATTCCTCCATAGCCTCGAGCGAGTTAAGGCAGGTGGTAACAAGCAATGCTGGAGCGTTCTTTCATAAGCTAAAGTTATTTGATGTTTATGTGGGCAAAGGTATTGAAAATAATAGTAAAAGCATCGGCATGGGCTTGACCTTCCAGCATCCATCGCGCACTCTTAAAGATGAAGAGGTAAATAGTGCGATGGAACAGATCGTCACTGTCATGAAAACAGAGCTGAATGCAAAACTGAGGGACTAGTGATGAGCGCGCTGACCAAAGCGGAAATGGCCGATAAGCTGTTCGAAGAGATGGGGTTGAACAAGCGCGAAGCCAAAGAAATTGTTGAAATGTTTTTTGAAGAGATTCGGGTTTCATTAGAGTCTGATGAACAGGTAAAGTTGTCGGGCTTTGGCAACTTTGATTTGAGAGATAAAAGCCAGAGACCCGGACGAAATCCAAAGACTGGCCAGGGCATTCCCATATCTGCCAGGCGAGTTGTCACTTTCAGGGCAGGCCAGAAGCTAAAGGCTAGGGTTGAATCCTATGCTGGACCAAGAACAGAATCCTGAGCTACCGGTTATTCCCGGCAAGCGTTATTTCACGATCGGTGAAGTGAGCGTGCTGTGTGCTGTCAAGCCTCATGTTCTGCGCTATTGGGAGCAGGAATTCCCCCAGCTTAGCCCTTTAAAGCGTCGCGGAAACCGTCGTTACTACCAGCGGCACGATGTACTGGTGATCCGCCAGATTCGTGCCCTGCTGTACGATGAAGGATTTACCATCATCGGTGCCAGGCAGCGGCTGTCCGGTCAGGAACAGAAAGAAGATAAGACTCAATCCAGGCAATTGATACAGCAGATGATTGCCGAACTCAATGACGTTCTTAAACTTTTCAAGGACTGATTGAGCCTACCCGGTTTATTCCAGCAAGCGATTAACCGCTAAAACAACCGTCTGTATTAACGCAGAATTATTTTCTGCTGATAACGTTATTTAATTTCCTATTAATGTTGTTACAATGCCCACCTCTTCGGGGCGTAGCGCAGTCTGGTAGCGCACCACACTGGGGGTGTGGTGGTCGTAGGTTCAAATCCTGCCGTCCCGACCACATATCAATCCATTAGTATCCACTAATGTCCTCAAGGCCCTGTTATTCAGGGCTTTTTTGTTTATACTTAGTCCATAGCAGTCCATTTGAACCCGGTACAATCCCGGAATAAATACGGTACAAATTGCGG
>JABIZD010000010.1 GCA_018666555.1 Gammaproteobacteria bacterium | reverse complement strand
ATCTAATTCCACTGCATCTAATTCCACTGCATCTAATTCCACTGCATCTAATTCCACTGCATCTAATTCCACTGCATCTAATTCCACTGCATCTAATTAAGGAGGTTGTATGTACGATTTTAACTATCATAAGCCCGACGCTGTAGCGGATGCAGTTTCGTTATTCAACACCTGTGAGGACGCCATGTACCTTGCAGGCGGCCACACCTTGATACCGACCATGAAACAGAGACTGAGAGCGCCTTCGGACCTCATTGATCTGTCTGGTATCGAAATGCTGGGTGACATTCAGCAGGCTGACGACAGTATCCTCATTGGCGCCGCCGTTACACATAGCCAGGTTGCTGAATCAACAGTGGTGGCTGACGCTCTACCGGTGCTGGTTTCTCTGGCTTCAGGGATCGGTGACAGGCAAGTGCGTAACAGAGGTACCATGGGTGGCTCTGTTGCCAACAGTGACCCAGCAGCAGACTATCCAGCAGCGGTATTAGGCCTGGGTGCGACCATCATAACCGACCGGCGAGAAATCAGCAGTGATGATTTCTTTCTGGATATGTTTGAAACTGCTCTCGGCGAGGATGAACTGATTACGGGTATCCGTTTTCCAACCGGTATTTCAGCGGCCTATGTAAAATTTCCTAATCCGGCTTCTCGATATGCCACTGTGGGTGTTCTGGTGGCCAAAACTGCCACGGGTGTCAGGGTCGCAGTCACTGGCGCAGCCGCCAGTGTGTTCCGGGCGACGGCGATGGAGGAGGCGCTTGGTAATGACTTCAGCGTCGATGCTCTGGCTGCGGTCAAGGTTTCAGAGGATGACATGAATGCGGATATCCATGCCAGTGCGGCCTATCGGGCTCATCTTTGTGGTGTGATGGCTGCGCGAGCGGTGGCGTTAATCGCTTAACCTGACAGTCTGTTTCCTGAGCACGTCGGAGATTGACTGTTTTGACTAAAGCAGGATAAAAGCCATTGGCAGTAGTGCCAAAGCAATGACATAGACCGTATTTTGTTGTGACAGTCCGAGTCTAAAATGCTTCGATCCAGGGTATTTTGGGTTGTAGGGATATAGGCCTGGTCTGAGCACATCCAGATCATAAAGAGTTATGTTCGGCCTTTAATATTGCGGTTTATGAGGATGTTTAAAGACCGATTGGCGTTGAGTCCAGTTATCTGGATATTGGTTCCATGCTCGATGCAGTGCCATCAACTGTTGGCTGGATTAGATCATGTTTTGAGCCCACAGGTGGACCCCAACCACAGTGGTTTCATGCTGTGATCATGCGGCCTTTTTAGGGATGCCAGTTTAAACTTAGGCGAGGCCCATGAGGCTTGCCATATTGCCGTAGTAGAATGCATCCATGGTCTTCGAGTCACATTCTCCCATGGTCGCTTCGAACTTCCTGATCGGATCCGAAGTTCCCTCAGGATGAGGATAATCGGAGGCAAATACTAGCATCTCGGGGCCGACATTATCGATGATCCAACCCACGGGCTCGCCGGCAAAAGGCGAAACCTTAATGCGTTGTCTTGCCGTATCAGATGGTAGTTCGGAGAATTTCCGGTGTCGCTTGAACAAGCCGGCTGTATAGTCCAGAGATCTCAGCCAACTGGGTAACCAGAAACCGGCATGTTCCATAGAAATACATTTCAGCTTGGGATGCCTGTCAAATACGCCGTCAAAGATGAGAGACGCAAGGAATATCTGGGCACTATTGCCGATGGTCATCAGGCCCAGTTCACCCGCAGGGGCATCACCACCCAGTTCCAGGCTATTTTTGCCGTTATTCCTAAAACTCTGCGGTACCGCGCGATAATGACCATTCACCGCCACGTGGCAGACAATCGGAATACCAGCATCACTGAACAAATCCCAGACGGCATCGAAATCCGGATGTGAAAAAGACGGAGCTTTGTTGTTGGGCTCATTGGTATCAACCATGAAGGTATAACAGCCGTCCTTGATGCCCTGCTGGGCTATGGCCAGCGCCCTGGCCGGCCCAAGACTGAGTGGAACATAACCGATCGCCTTCAGGCGTGGGTCATGGCGACAGAAGTCTCCCATGGCTTTGTTAAGCGTGTAAGCACCGGCCTCAAGCAAGTCATGTTCGCCGACATGGGCAACCTGGTGAAAAGCGAATGTGGGTAGTACCCATTGAATTTCAAAACCAAACAGGTTCAGGGCGCGCGAGCGTTCTTGCGGGTCAAATGCCCCAATTCTACTCCAGCCACTTTTAGTGTTGTCGAGCAGGGAGGCTTCGAATTTCGCCATGGTTTCGGGGTTGGTCTGGCGCTTTTTGAATAGCTCTCTACCTCGATCCAGGCCTGCCTGATTGGTGGGTAGTTCGGTCTGCGCTGACATCGGCTGGATCTTGTCGATATATTCACTGGTGGCTGCATTGCTGAGGAAGTCGTCAAGTTCAATTACATGGCTATCGGCATCGATAATTCGGCGGTGCTGGGCGTAGGTCATGGGGTCTTTCCTTGATGAGCAATTGGCTTAAGTTAACAATTGTCTAGAGGCTTGTAAATCGTAGCTGATGGTCGCCAGGTTTATTTCTCAGCGTTAAGAGTACGTAAATGATTAATGAATCGTAACAGCACGTCAAAGGGTTGGTTACCGACCACATAGAGCTCTTGACTGGTAAAGGTCGGTACGCCAGTAATGCCGTTTTCCCAGGCCCGCTGCCAATCCATGGTGACCTGGGGGCTGAACAGGCGATGATCGAGGACATCTTTAGCCTGGTCAGTATCCAGGCCGCAGTCTGCAGCTATTTCAAGCAGTATGGCTTTGTCCCCGATGTTGGCGTTATCTACGAAATAGGCCTTGAATAACCTGTCATGAATGGCGTTACCGCCTTCCTGGGTATCCGCCCAGGAGCCCAGTTCCTGGGCTAACCTGCTATTGTAAGTCATCTCTCTTTTGCCGTAGGGCAGGCCGGCTTCTTTCATCAGTTCGCGCATTTGGTTGCCCATGGCTTTCATGTCTTCGGGATCGCGATTAGGGAATAGATCCCTGATTGGCATGCCTTCATCGGCGATTTCCGGATGCAGCGGAAAATGGATCCAGCTGGTTGAGATGGCATGTTTTGTCTGCAGGCGTTCAATACTCACGGTACTGAGGTAACACCAGGGTCAGATGTAGTCGCTGAAAATCTCAATATGAATCGGCTTCATACGGGTCCCTGTCAGTAGTAAGTTAGACAAACAAGGGTAAATTACCACAGCACAGCGAAGGGTTCATCCCGCATTGATGGATGCAGCAAGGAAGGGGTATAGACTGGCCGGTCTTCATGTAACTCAGTTGTTTCTTTAGGGAGGTAAAACCTGCGCCAATGCCATTAGTGGCGCGGGCTTTACGGTATTGCCTGTATTACCTGTTGGTTGGGTATATCGATGCTATGATATAGCACTGCAGCGGGCGTCACTTGGCAAATACCCGTATTTGGCTGAGCTGAATTAATGACTTTGCTATCGTTTTATTTAGGACCCTGGTTTTTAGAGGTCCAGCAAAACCAGAGTGTTTAGATGGAATCAGCGTTACCGGGCTCTTGGTCTGCTGGTAACAGCGCGAATCGGAAGTAACTGTACCAGGATCGCGGCGTTAAAAAGGGTTAAAGGAGTATCACTGGCTGGCCATGAGGCTACCTAACACTAAGGTAATTCAAGGAATTTATGTTTTTACACAATGCCTGGTATATAGCCGCTTGGGCGAGCGAGGTTGAACGGCAGTTAGTGCATAGAACCCTGCTCGGAGAGCCTGTGGTACTTTACCGCAAACGAGATGGCTCAGCGGTTGCGCTCGAGGATGCCTGTCCGCATCGAAAGTTACCCTTATCCATGGGCATCCTGAAAGACGATCTGATTCAGTGTGGCTACCATGGTCTGGAATTTGACTGCAGCGGCCGATGTGTAAATATTCCAGGTCAGGAAAAAATTTCACCTGATGCTCGGGTGAAAAGCTATCCAGTCGTTGAAAGATGGAATTTGTTGTGGGTTTGGATGGGTGAGGCTGGATCTGAAAATACCGATGATATTATTGAGATACCGCACTATACCGATTCCCATTGGGGTATTAATCGCGGTCCAGCCATGTCAATCGACTGTGATTACCGGTATATGACCGATAACCTGGTGGATCCATCACATGTCAGTTATGTTCATAAATCCTCCCTCGGTAATGAAGACAGCATCGGAATTCCCGTAAAAACACGAGAAGAGGATAATTCCGTGATCGTCAGCCGGTGGATACTAAATGCCGAGCTTGCGCCTTTTTTTCAGCCGTATATGAAGTTTTCAGGCAAAGCCGACCGTCTGCAGCATTATGAAGTTCGGTTACCCTCGTCTGCTGTGATCAAGGATGTGATTGCGCCGGCGGGTAGTGGTGCACCTGAGGGTAAAATTCATCCAGATTCATTCCTGCTTGATTCTTATAATTTTGTTACTCCGGTCAGCGCAGATAGCTGTCGCTATTACTGGTTTCAGGTACGCAATTTTGATGCACAGGATAAGGCTGTCAGCAGCAGCCTGACCGAAGCTTTCATGACTGCCTTCAATGAAGATGTACAAGTGCTTGAGGCTGTCCATAGCGGTATCAAAAACAGCCGTTCTGAGCTGATTCACCTGCAGATTGATTCTGGCAGTGCCAGGCTCAGGCGTTTGCTGAACAAAATGCTGAGTCAAGAACAGCCGATAGGAGACAGACAGTCGTGACCGATTCAAGTATTGAGCCAACGCAGGCACCGAGTTTTAGCCACGCCCTGGTGTGTTTTTCCGGAGTGATGATTATTCTTGCGGCCGGTTTTCAGTTTCTGCAGATCAATAGCCACAGTTTACTGTTTGTCTGCGTGCTATGGGTGTGCTGCAACGCCTATGTGCTTGGGGCAGATTTTGCCACCATTAAGGCGGCCATGACCTCGGGCCTGGAACGGGGCATGAGCATCATCTATATTTTCATATTAATTGGTGTTCTGGTGGCCGCTTTTATTGAAAGCGGCACCATAGCGTCGATCGTCTATTATGCTTTTGATATGGTTCATCCTGCGTTATTCCTGCCGGCTGGGCTGCTGCTGTGCAGCTTTATGTCAGTGGCTACCGGGACCTCCTGGGGAACGGTAGGTACGGTCGGTCTCATTCTGATGGGGATAGGTTCGGCGCTGCAAATACCCCTGCCTCTGATTGCGGGCATGGTCATTTCCGGGGCAATTTTCGGTGACAAGATGTCACCGGTATCAGACACAACTAATCTGGCTGCGACTTGTGCCGGTGCTGACTTGTATGGTCATATTCGAGCCATGTTGTATACCACCGTACCCAGTTACCTGATCTGTATGGCGCTATTCACCTGGGCCGGGTTGGAGTATAGCCAGGGGCAATTGTCAGCCGCCGAAATCAGCCAGTTCAAAGGCGGGTTATCGGAGATCTTTGTGATTTCGCCGTGGACATTTGTGCCACTGCTGGTGCTGCTTGTCCTTAGCATTAGGGGTGTTGCGCCCGAACCTTGCATGGTCGCCAGTATAGTGGTCGCGGCAATTCTGGCAATGATCCTGCAAGGGCGTGATTTCAGTGACCTGATGGCCAGTCTGCAGAGTGGCTACATCATCAGTAGTGGCCAGGAAAATATTGATACCCTGCTGAACAAAGGCGGTATCCAGAGCATGATGTGGACACTTTCCCTGTCGCTACTGGCCTTTGCCCTGGGTGGGCTCATGCATGCTTTTGACTTCCTGACTGTATTACTGCGGGGTATCTTGAGTCGAATTCAGGTGGCGGCGACGTTGATGGCGACCACGATAGTTGCCTGTTTTGTCGGTAACATGACCCTGGGAGACTCTTACCTGTCAATTATTATGGGGTGCCAGGTTTTCAAGGAAAAATACCAGCAGCAAGGTCTACAGAACCGGTTATTGTCTCGGTGCGTCGAGGAGGGGGGTACCCTGACGACTTCCCTGGTTCCCTGGTCGCCGTCAGCCGCATTCTATTATTCCATTCTTGGGGTAACGGCTTGGGAATATGCCCCGTTTGTTTTGCTGGCGTTGGTTAATCCACTGCTTTCCATTGTCCTGGCCTACTTAGGTCTGGGTGTCTTGCGACAGCCCAATCAAAAAGTGAGACTATGACGCTTATGAAACCAAATCCTCGTTTAGTTCGCCGTAAGGCAGGTATGTTGCCTGCATGGAAGATAATATGGGTGGTTTTTCCCATCGGTTTGATCAGCGCTGACGAGAGTCCAGTCCTATGGGCATGTTAAATGAATAAACCGCTGT
>JABIZD010000017.1 GCA_018666555.1 Gammaproteobacteria bacterium | reverse complement strand
CGCTATGGACCATGGATGAGCGAGTAGAAGACCAGCCAATCTACACCAATGTCCGTATGCCCTTCAGGAATGAACCGCCGCAGGTACCAGAAGAAAACCCAACCGGGCTTTACCGGTATACCTTTAACATTGCCCAACTGCCGGATGGTGAACGCACCATACTCATGCTCAATGGCATCGAAAGCTGTTATTTCGTCTACTTAAATGGGGTTGAAATAGCATTCAGTAAAGATTCACGCCTGCCCACCGAGGTCGACCTGACGCCGTACCTCAACAAAGGCGACAATATGATCGCGCTAAAAGTAATCCGCTGGAGTGATGCCAGCTATATAGAAGACCAGGACCAATGGTGGCACGCAGGCATCCACAGGGAGATCGCTCTATATCAAACGGCGCCTATTTTTATTCGCGACATCCACTGCAAGCCCGAATATCGAGTCACGGATGGCACCGGCCACCTGGCGGTTGATATAAGAATCGGTGGCGAGCAACGGACTTGCCTAAACCATTCTATAGGCCTACGACTCCTTGACCCTACCGGCAAAAGGGCCATAAAAAAGGACTTGAAAGCCACCCTGACCAAGTCAAATTTCTTTGCTGTGACTGGTAAGGGCCCCCTGCTGACCCTGCAAACTGAACTCAGTAATGTCGCTGCATGGTCCGCCGAACAACCTGCACTTTACCAACTGCTGGTGAGTCTTTATGACGAAAACAACAACATCATCGAGGCGACTTCTTTGAAAATAGGCTTTCGGCACCTGGCCATTAAAAACCGGGAATTACTCTTAAATGGTGAAGCTGTTTTGATTCGAGGTGTTAATCGACACGACCACAGCGATACCACTGGCAAAGTCATATCAGAAGCACTTATGCGGAAAGACATTGAAACCATGAAGCAGCACAATATCAATGCAGTTCGCACCAGTCACTACCCGAATGACACGCTTTTTTACGAACTTTGTGATGAGTATGGGCTGTATGTCGTCGATGAAGCAAACATCGAAGCTCATCATCATTACGCCCAATTAGGGACGGACCCTGTTTGGGCTAATGCTTTTTTAAACCGCGCTATTCGTATGGTCGAACGGGATAAAAACCATCCCAGCATCATCATGTGGAGCCTCGGCAACGAAACTGGGTTTGGTCCCAACCAAACAGCCATGGCTGGCTGGATTCGACAGTTCGACCCGAGTCGGCCAATCCATAATGAAAATGCGATCTGCGAACAAGGCGTATCCAGGCACTGGGACAGCAATCCGCAAGGCAGTGATACGGTCTGCCCGATGTACCCATCCGTGGCTGAGATCATTGCTCACGCTCGACACTCAAAGGACCCGCGACCGCTGATTATGTGTGAATATGCCCATGCCATGGGTAACAGCTGCGGCAATCTACTGGAATACTGGCAAGCCATCGAAAAATACCGCGGTTTACAAGGTGGTTTTATCTGGGAGTGGCTCGATCACGGCATTAAAAGTACCGAAAATAACGAATCCTACTGGGCTTATGGAGGCGATTTCGGGGAAGAAATTCACGATTTAAATTTTGTCTGTGATGGTCTCTGCTGGCCAGATAGAACACCGCATAGCTCACTGATTGAATACAAGAAAATCATCCAACCAGTCACTATCAAAAAGTACAAAGGCAACCTGGTTGTCAGCAACAAACAGCACTTCTCCGGTCTGGACCAATATCGGTTTAAGTGGTCCCACCTGATTGACGGGATGGCAGTAGAATCCGGGACCTTGTCTGTGCCCGCTATAAAACCAGGCGGGACCGCCACGGTTACTCTTCCGGTTCTGACCTCAGCTAGCCGGGGCCATGCCGAGCGATCTCTGCTGATTAATGTCGAGTTAGCTGAAAACACCAGTTGGGCTGCTAAAGGACACATCGTTGCCTGGGATCAGGTGATGCTGCAAGCTCGCCGTAAACTCAACCGTAAACTGCATGCTGGGGCCAGCTTTGAATCAGGCAAACAAGCCCTGGTGGTCTCTAACCGCCATGGGACACTCACTTTCACTGACCATGGGCTTGTATCCTGGTTGCAAAATGACCAGGAGCTGTTGGCGGGAGGCGCGGAAATCAATATAGTCAGGGCGCCAATGGACAACGATGGCATCAAAGGTTGGTCAGGCAACCAGAATAAAGCACTTGATCGATGGCGCGCCCAGGGGCTATTTGAAGGACAGCTAAGCTGGAACCCAGCCAAAGCTACAACATCAACCGATGGTAGTATTGTCGTCACCCAGGCAGGCAATATAATCACTCAGGCAGGAAAAGTCCGCTGCCTGTGTATTTATACCATCGACTGCTCAAGCAGCGTCAGCATCAGCCATCAATTTACTGTACCCAAGGCACTGACTGACCTGCCGAGACTAGGGTTGCGTTACCCTTTATCCGGCCGGTTTGAACAATTTAGCTGGCTGGGCAGGGGCCCACATGAGACCTATTGCGACCGCAAGCAGTCCGGATTAATTGCAAGACATAACAGCACAGTATTAGACCAATATGTTCCTTACATATTGCCTCAGGAGCATGGCAACCTGACTGACCTACACTGGCTGGAGCTCCGAGATGATGCCCACAATCTACTTCGCATGGACGCTGACCAGCTGATTGAAGGTTCCGTTACCCGCTACCCACAGGAGGCGTTAACCGCTGCCTTCCATACGTATGAGCTAACTCCAGATGGTAATGTCTGGCTCTGTCTTGATGTCATGCAGCGTGGCGTAGGGGGTGCCAGTTGCGGACCAGACACGTTGGAGCAGTATCGATTAAGCGCAGGCCAGCACCGGCTCAACTACACCCTGACCTGGAAACCGGAGCACTGATATGCAAACTGAATCACACCAGAACCAACCGCAACAAGAAACCGGAGAAATCGGAGAAACCAAGCCAGCAATCCCTCAGGAGGTTCGAATCTGGGATATTCCAACCAGGCTTTTTCACTGGTCGCTGATCAGCTTGGTTGTCGTTTCCTGCTACACCGGGCTGACCGGTGGTTTTTATGAAATGGACTGGCATATGAAGTCAGGGTACGGCATTCTCACCCTGGTTTTATTTAGAATCCTTTGGGGAATAATCGGCACCCACTACGCCCAATTCCGGGAGTTTCTACCAGGACCATCTCAAATCAAGAGGCATCTAACAACGGCCCTGAAAAAACCCTATCAGCGAGCTGGACACAACCCACTAGGCGCTCTGAATATCTTTGTAATACTCATAACCCTGTTGGTCCAGACTATCACGGGTTTGTTTGCCAACGACGATATTTTCACCGAGGGACCCCTTGCTGGCAAAGTCAGTTATGAAACCAGTCGATGGCTGACTGGCATTCATGAAATTAATATCTGGGTACTGGCTGGCCTGGTCACAATGCACCTGCTAGCCATCGCCCTGCATCAGTTTCATTTCAGGGATAACCTGGTTAAAGCCATGCTGACCGGGAAAAAGAAAGCCAAGGCAATCCAGGTCCCGCTGACGCTGTTTCGGGAGATCATCCTCGGTGCAGTCACCTTTGCTTGCAGCGCTTTGGTGGTCTATCTAGTCATTACTTACTAACCAGATTAGCCCAGCGATCGGTGAACTCAGTGTTCCTGCCGAAAATCATCATGGCAGCCTTTGCAGCTTCCACCGAGTGCCTGTATAGCAGGTCCAATCTCTCCCATCTCGCCAGTTTTAGCGGCGGCGGCCATACCATTGGAAGCTGAAACAAATTTATCCATGGCTTCTTTAAATGCAGCGGCATCATCCCAAACAGCATCTAAAGCTTCTGATTTAGCTGTTTGACTACCTGCAGGGAAAACATCCGGCATAATGCCGGCTACATCCACCATGCCATCTGCGTGGATCTGCAGATTGTCCATGTGCACCTGACCTTTTAAAATCGCGCCCATCGATGAGATATGGCCCTTCGCCGAATTCATTATGCCTTCGCGGTATTTATATTCTGCCTCGCCATCTGCAAGGGCAACCATGGGGACAAAACACGCTATCATTAACAAAAAAACCTTCATAACCTTTTCCTTCTGACTCAAGACTCTGGACAGCTTATCACAGTTTCATTGACCTGCAGGAATCCTATGAGTATCTTCAACAATATCACTAACCCAGGCGATAAGCAGGCGATAAGAATGACCAACCAGAAAAGTTTTCCTTTCGAAGCGACCCTTGAAAAGCTCGAAGCCATTGTAGAAAGAATGGAACAAGGTGACATGTCACTGGAGGAGTCACTTAAGGCATTTGAACAGGGAATTCAATTGACCCGATCCTGCCAGAAAGCGCTAGTTGAAGCAGAACAGCAAGTAAAAGTACTTGTCCAGGAAAACGGCCAACTGCAAACTTCTGAGTTTGCGGTTAGCGATGATGAATGAGTTCCTCAAACTTTATCAGCAGCGGATTCAAGAAGCGCTCACTGCCAACCTGGATAAGCCAGGCACCCCAGCGAATTTACAAGAAGCCATTGGCTATGCCGTGCTTGGCGGAGGCAAACGTCTTCGCGCTGCCTTTGTCTACCTGACCTGCGAGGCGCTCGAAGTCGATCTTAGCCTTGCTGACTCCAGCGCTATTGCGGTTGAACTATTGCACGCTTACTCCCTGATCCATGACGACCTGCCTGCTATGGACAATGATTTATTGCGTCGAGGACTACCTACAGTTCATGTTAAGTATGGACAAGCCCTGGCCATTTTAGCCGGTGATGCGCTCCAAGCCGGTGCATTCCAGAGTATTGCCGACGACGAGATGCTAAGCACGGCCCACAGGATCCAGTTAATTCACGCCCTGGCAGTGGCAGCAGGACAGCAAGGTATGGTCGCAGGCCAGGTGCTGGATATGCACCATGAAACAGTAG
Source organism: Gammaproteobacteria bacterium (assembly GCA_018666555.1). Lineage (GTDB taxonomy): Bacteria > Pseudomonadota > Gammaproteobacteria > Pseudomonadales > Azotimanducaceae > UBA9926. The sequence goes on along the minus strand of JABIZD010000017.1, from coordinate 94,095 downwards.
CCGCCACTGAAGAGCAACTGATTACCATGCATCGCGGCAAAACAGGCGCTCTTATAGAGTTCTGCATGCTACCTGCCTGCATCATTGCAAAAGCCGACAACGAAACCACCGAACAATTGCGCTACTTTGGGGAAATCATGGGCCTGGCATTCCAGATCCGTGATGATATTCTCGACGAAACCGGCGACTCTGCAATCCTGGGCAAACAGGCTGGTGCCGACCGGCATCGGGGAAAATCGACGTTCGTCTCTATCCTAGGGCTATCCTCAGCACAAACCAAGCTCGAACAACTAACCACTGAAGCACTCAAAACTATTGAAAGACTCGGTAGTCGAGGTCAAGGCCTGCGACAATTAGCCCACTATGTTGCCGGTCGTGAATATTAAGCCCTGGCATACGTTCTTTTTGTCCAGATCGTGTAAACTTGCGGTTTTCTGATCATTAACCTAAGCAGCCTAAGCCGCAATGTTCCATTCAATACCAGACCATCCGCCGCCAACGCCCTTGCTCGATCGGATAACCGATCCGATTGCCCTACGGGAGTTAGGAGAGCAGGATCTGGAAACTCTGGCCGAGGAATTACGGCACTTTCTTATCTATACGGTAGCCCAGACTGGTGGGCATTTTGGCGCTGGCCTCGGCGTAATCGAACTCACCATCGCCTTGCATTATGTGTTCCAGACACCCGAGGATCATCTAGTCTGGGATGTCGGCCACCAAACCTACCCACACAAGATATTAACCGGCCGACGCGACAGAATGGGCTCGCTTCGTCAACCAGACGGGCTGGCGCCTTTCCCTTCCAGGGAAGAAAGTGTCTACGATACTTTCGGTGTAGGCCATTCATCAACGTCAATTGGTGCTGCCCTCGGCATGGCGATAGCAAAAAAGGCCAGGGGTGATAACAGTCGTACCGTCGCTATCATTGGCGATGGTGCCATGACTGCCGGAATGGCCTTTGAAGCACTCAATCATGTTGCTGATTCCGGTGTTAATCTGTTGGTTATTTTAAATGACAATGCCATGTCGATTTCTGAAAATGTGGGCGGGCTTGCCAGTTATTTCGCCAGAATTTTAAGCAGCCGCTTGTATCTTAATATGCGCGAGGGAAGTAAGCGTCTTCTCAGTACCATGCCGAATGCCCTGGAGTTTGCCAAGCGTACTGAAGAACATATGAAGGGCATGGTTGTTCCCGGCACCCTGTTTGATGAGCTGGGCTTGAATTACATGGGCCCTATCCACGGTCACGATATCAAAAATCTGGTTCATACCCTCAACAACATTAAGGATCAGCAAGGACCCCAGTTTCTTCACCTGGTAACTCAGAAAGGTCGGGGTTACGGGCCTGCTGAAGAATCACCCATTGGTTCCCATTCCCTTGCCAAACTGGAAAAGTTACCCGGCTCAAATACCAAGCGGCCGAGCTACTCAAACATTTTTGGCCAGTGGTTATGCGATATGGCGACCGCCGATGACACTCTCATGGCCATTACACCGGCCATGCGCGAAGGCTCTGATCTCATTGCTTTTTCAGAGCAGTTCCCAGAACGCTATTTTGACGTTGCCATTGCCGAGCAGCATGCAGTCACCTTGGCTGCAGGTCTGGCTTGTGCTGGTGCCAAGCCAGTGGTGGCGATCTATTCGACTTTCCTGCAACGCGCTTACGATCAAGTCATTCATGATGTGGCTATCCAGGACCTGAATGTCTTATTTGCTATAGACAGGGCAAGTCTTCTCGAAGATGGCCCGACGCATTCAGGGGTATTTGATTATTCGTTCCTGCGTTGTGTCCCTAATTTGATGATTATGGCCCCGTCAGATGAAAATGAGTTACGGCAGATGCTTTATACCGGTTTCGAGCATACCGGTCCTGCGGCGGTCCGGTATCCAAGGGGCAGTGGAATCGGCATCCAACCAGAAAATGACATGCAGCTTTTGCCGATCGGAAAATCCAGGACCATCAGGACAGGTCAGCAAGTGGCTATCCTTGCTTTCGGTACCATCCTGGAAGCAGCAAAAGAAGCCGCCATCGAATTGGACGCCACCCTGATTGACATGCGATTTGTTAAGCCACTTGACCAGGAAGTGATCGATAATCTGGCTCAAAGCCACCAATTGCTTGTCACTATTGAGGAAAATGTAATCGCAGGAGGCGCAGGCTCAGCGGTAAATGATTATATTGCTGCAAGTGGTTTACGCACTAATACGCTTAATCTCGGGATACCCGATAAATTTATTCAACCTGCTAATCCAAAGAAAATGCTGCAAGCCTGTGGTCTGGACGCAGAATGCATTTCCGCATCCATAAGCCAACGGATCAAACTTCTAGACAATCCCCAACAGTCTTAACGCACATCACTTGTTCGAAAACAGATGGCCGAGTTTGCCTGCTTTAGTCTGCAGGTAACGGGCATTGTGATCGTTCTGGCCCGTTTCCAGTGGAATCCTGGCGCTGATAATGATGCCCAGCTTCGTTAAGGCATTGACCTTGACAGGGTTATTGGTCATTAACCGGACTTGCTGTACCTGAAGGTGGGCGAACATGTTCCTGCACATAGAATAATCGCGCAAGTCTGCATCAAAACCGAGTTTCTCGTTCGCCTCGACCGTATCAGCACCCGCATCCTGAAGCTGATAAGCGCGGATCTTGTTAATCAGACCAATACCACGGCCTTCCTGACGAAGGTAAAGCAGAATACCAGCACCTTCTTCTGAAATTTTCTGCAGCGCAGCATTAAGCTGTGCACCGCAGTCGCAACGCATGCTGAATAGGCAATCACCTGTCAGACACTCCGAATGTACCCGGCACAGCGCCGCTGAAGCGCCTGTTATATCGCCCAGCGTCAAGGCAATATGTTCCTGCCCGGTATCAGGATCCTCAAATCCGTGCATGACAAACTCCCCATAACGAGTGGGTAGTTGACAGGATGCTACGAATTGAACGGACATAATACCGGTCTCACTTCTCAGTAGAGCGCAGTGTAACAGCACTTGAGCAGGACTGAAAATATTCGTGGCTAACACCTACCCTACACCAACCCAGCCGCCGCCAATAAAACCAGGTGGAGCCCTTAACTGCTGTGCTCAACAATCAGGAATCATACAAAGGTGATGAGGCTTTCATTGCCCGGGACTGAATACGAAGGGTTGCCACTAACTCACCGCTTTCGCTGAAGGCCTCAGAGTCATACCAGACTATCTCAGTCTTCGGGCTCTGACTGACACACACCACCGAGCATTCAATGCGGTAACGACGGCCCATAATGAAAGGCCCATGAGTGTAGCCAATTTCCATGGCCCCAAATAATCCAGTTGATTCTTCCACTAAGGGGCCTAAGCCCTGCATAGCATTACCCCACAGGAACTCCAAAATCGTACAAGGTGCGGCGACCGGGCCTCCCCAGGGTGATTTCTGCCTGTACCAGGACATTGGATCACTAATTAGCTTCTTATCGTATCGTTCAAATTGTTTATCCGTGGTAGCGACAATATCGTAACTACCCAGGCTCATCCCGGGTTTTACTTTGCGCAGTATCCTGAGCTCTTCAGGGTCACAGGGACGGTAATCGAGATTACGTAACTCAGACCTGGAGTGATCACCCAGAGCCGCTGTGCCACTGCAAACCAACAGACCATCATCACGTTCCATCCACACCCGGGTTTGATTCTCACCCCGCTTGAGAGGTTCGGCAAATACCTGCACTGTTTCAAGATCAACTGTCGCGTTTTTGAAATTCAGCGACAGATTACCTGTTTCAAACCACTGCTCACCAAAGATCTCAACCAGTACCGGCGGGAATTGATTCATGTGAATATCCCCAGCCACTGTACCTCCTCTAAAGCCAAGCTCGGCAGCGGTTTCATCATCATGAATACTTCCCGCTCCTGCATCTATTGACCAATTTCGTGCAGCCCAATTTGGTCCTGTAATTAGCCCTGTCATTTCTACCTCCTGTTCTTGCCAAATCTTTTTTCCAGTTCCTGCATAGCCCCTACCATCATGGCACCCCAGATCTCATCCTGCTTTATGTGATCATCAACACTATGTAGCCGATCCTGTTCCTGAAATCGAAGGGCCAGCCTAACTGCATCAGCAGCGATGTCCTTGGGAACATCAAAGTGGGCTGTTATTTCCTTGCTGAGGAATTTAACGACATCAGAACGGCCTTGCTGATCCGTCTTTGCCATTGCCTTTCTCACGCTAACATCAGCCTCTAGTCTTTTAAGGAGCAATAGTCGATCATTTTGATTCTCGCGATTTATTTTCGCTGTGAGCTTGACCATCTCTTCAAAGCCATGCGGCGTATTCAGGGCGGCAAGGTGTAGCGCCTGTAATTTATCATGCTCTCTTTCATAGAGTGCCTGAAGCAAGTCTGTCATATTGGTAAAATAGCTATATAACAGAGCCTTACTGGCATCCGCCTGACGAGCTATCTTGTCCATCGTCAATGTTGACATACCATCTTGCAGCACCAGGGCATACGCAGCATCAAGTATTTCCTTAATACGCTGGTCTGGGGATAATCTCCTTCGCCTTCTACCTGCTTGCTCAGCCAACATCAATCCGGCAATCCTAAAACGCGCTTAGCAATAATATTGAGCTGAATCTCGCTGGAACCACCCGCGATAGAGATTGACTTGGCCTCAAGGTTCAATCGACACATACTGATCTCCTCATCAGTAAATGAATCTCCCTCCCAGCCAAATGCCTGAGTTCCCCTGATGCGATTCTGTAATTCCAACTGTTCTTTGACATATTCCGCCTCGATGTAATTAAAGATCGAGGTGGTCGCGCCGGGGGTATTGGCTTCGGATTCAGCAACGGCCCGCGCCTGGGTCAATGTGAACGCCTGCTTGCGCATGTCGTTGCCAATGATTTCATCGCGCAGAACCAGATCGTTTATCTGACGACTATTGGCATAGTGCATTGCCAACTGCGCGAGCGGAATAGACGGCTTAATCCGCTGTAGTGGACCCGCCTGATCGGCGCTAGCCAATGACGCCAGTCCAGATCGTTCGTGCTGGAGCAATCGCTTGGCAACGCTCCAGCCCTGGTTCTCCTTGTGGAGCCTATCTGTCTTGGGTACTTCGACAGCATCGAAAAAAGTCTGACAAAAGGGCGACTGGCCATTTAGCATTTCAATGGGTTTGACGCTGACTCCGGGTGAATCCATGGAAAATAACAGGAAGCTGATACCCTCATGTTTGGCTGCCTGCGCGTCAGTTCGTACCAGGCAAAAGATCCAGTCCGCATGCAGCGCGCCGGACGTCCAGATTTTTGAACCGCTAACCTCATAATAGTCACCCTTGTCTTCTGCCCTGGTCCGTAAACTGGCAAGGTCAGAACCGGCACCGGGTTCACTATAACCCTGACACCAGGCAACATCGCCTCTAACAATCGCGGGTAGGTGTCTTAGTTTCTGCTCTTCGCTGCCATATTCAAGTAAGGTTGGACCTATCATGCTGATCCCCATCCCCAGCAATGGCGGTCGTGCCTGGATCCGCTGCAGCTCATCCAGCAGAATCAGAAAATCATCTTTACCCAGTCCGCCACCGCCGTATTCCTCTGGCCAGGTTGGTGCAGTCCATCCTTTCTCGGCCATGCGCTGTAACCACAGGTAAGCATCTGGATTGGTACTTTTTCGTTTTCTGCCGCCCGTAACATCTTCACCGGCAACCATGCGAGTCCGCATTGACTCAGGACAGTTCTGTTCAAGCCAGGCCCTTGTCTCAAGCCGAAAGGTTTCATTGTCGATCATACTCATCAAACACTATTGACAAAAAGGTCAATAAAATACTCTGCCGCAGGTGACGAGTCAAATGAGTACTCCGCTATCTTAAGCCGGCGGATTATCTGTGCAGGAGAGTAGGCCGCACTTTCATCTGACCACGCCCAAGAGGAAAAACCCAAGGCGAAGTGATACTCTGATTGATCAGAAGCATTAAGTCGTAAACTTTCATTCACTTGGAGACTACAATTTGAAACGAGCTTTTATTCGCTCACTGTTCAGCCTCGGCTGCTGTCTAACTCTGCTGCTATCCACATCCTGCTCCAGACCGGACCCAACCATAACGCTACGTGGTGCCTCTCAATTTGATGAGAATCACGCCTACAGCCGCACACTGAAACGATTTGAAGAGCTGGTCAGGGCATATTACGGCAAACCGATTAAGTTCGAGATCTATATGAACAGCGAACTCGGGCTTGAAAAAGATTACTTCGCTTATATGAGCCAAGGTTTATCCGTCGATTTTGCGGTGGTCTCACCCTCTCACATGTCAACCTTTTCCAGGGCGGCCCCGCTGATGGACATGCCATTTTTATTCCGCGACATTGACCACTGGAATCTTGTTCTGGATAGCGATGCTCTGGACCCTATTGCAGATGAAATAACCGCTAAAGCGGATGTTCACCTAATCGGCTTTGCCGGGGGTGGCATCCGCAACTTAATCGTTAACAAACCAGTGACGACTCTGGCTGAATTAAATGGCCTCAGCATTCGAGTCATGGGTGCTCCAATCCAGACTCGCATTTTCCAAGCCATTACAACTTCACCCACCGTGATCGCCTACAATGAGGTTTATAACGCCATACAAACAGGCGTTATCGATGCAGCAGAAAACGAAGCGGCCGGCATCCAGCAGATGAAATTCTATGAAGTCGGACCGGAAATCTCCCTCACCCAGCACGCTATCACCGTCCGGCCTCTCTGTTTCAGTGGCAAAACCTTACGCCGCTTACCTGACGAACTGCAAACTGCCATTATAAGAGCCGGCAAGGAAGCAGGTGCTTATGGGCGACAAATAGAATCAACCGAGGATGCAATAAAGCTCGCCCAAATGCAGACCGAAGGAAAATTAACAACCCACGCTTTCATGGAACGACGCAAACTCCAGCAATTAGCCTCACCGGTAAAAATAGCTTATGCCGGCGAGATAGGCGCGCAACAGGTTCTTAAACGAATTGAAGCAATCAGATAACAAGCAGCGCCAGTGCTGCGGCGTTCTGCCATGAAAGCCTTTCTGGATGGCTATTACCAAGCCCTGAAAGTTATCCTGACCGTGCTCATGGGCATCATCATTATCCCTGTGAGTCTGCAAATCCTGTCACGCTATACCGGCGTTATTCCCAGGTATATCTGGACCGAAGAGGTCGCCCGTTTCTGCTTCGTCTGGATCATCATGATCGGTGCAATGATTGCGGTCAGGGATGACAGCCACTTTGACGTTGACCTTTTTGCCCGCTCCAGGACGAAGACAGGAGAGGCCATTAGGAATCTGATTGTGCATATGAGCATCGCTATTATGGCGATTTTTTTCCTGGGTTATGGAATCAAGTTTGTTCAATTCGGATGGATTCAGAACTCTGAGATGAGTGGCATCAACATGGCTACCATTTACCTTGCCTTCCCGCTTGCCGGCCTCACCTGGCTGCTGTTTGTAGGGGAAAAAATCGTCGCAGATATTCAATTGATAAGAATCAAACATTCGGGGCAGAACCAGTGAGCCCGGCAGAAGTATCGCTAATTCTTTTCAGCATATTCGGCGTGCTGGTTGTTCTACGAGTCCCTGTTTCCTTTGCCCTGGGCCTGGCCTGTATTCCACTGTTTCTCATAGATGACCGCCTGCGACCAGACATGTTACTCAACGAGATGTGGAAGTCTTACAACGCCTTCATACTATTAGCCGTTCCCTTTTTCCTCCTCGCCGCTAATCTCATGAATGCGGCAGGCATCACCGAACGGCTCATTAATTTAGCTCGTGCCTCAGTCGGACACCTGCCAGGAGGCCTGGGACATATTAATGTCACCGTGAGCATGATGTTCGCTGGGATTTCCGGTTCTTCTACCGCCGATGCTGCCGGTATTGGTTCTATTATGATCCCTGCCATGAAAGACCAGGGTTACGATTCAAGCTTTTCAGTGGCGATCACGGCCTGTTCCTCTGTTATGGGTGTCATCATTCCACCCAGCATTCTGATGGTCGTCTGGGGTGGGCTGATGTCGGTATCGATCGGCGCCTTGTTCCTGGCCGGTGTCGTACCAGGTTTACTGATGGCCGCCTTCATGATGGCAACGGTGCTGGTCTACGCAAAAATTCGCCACTACCCAATTTACCAGCGTGCCTCGCTTGGGGAATTTACCCAGGCCCTGGGCCAGGCAGTATTGGCCCTGGTTACACCTGCCATCATCGTCGGCGGAATTGTATTTGGGTTTTTCACACCGACAGAGGCCTCGGTGGTGGCAGTTGTCTATTCGGCCATGCTGGGTGGACTGGTTTATCGGAAAATTGGCTTTAGAGAGTTCCAGCAGGTTCTCTATGATTCGGCACGACTGGCTGCTATTTCCCTTTTCTGTATTGGTACTGCATCAGCCTTTGGCTGGTTACTGGCTTACTACCGTATTCCCCAGGAACTAGTCGACATCATGGCCAGTTATGGAAGCGGGCTGATTACCACCGGCTTTATTATTGCTATTTCCTTTCTAGTGCTAGGCATGTTCATCGATGCCATACCAGCCATCATTATTCTGGGGACGATACTCTATCCCGTTGCCGACAAAGTCGGTATGCATCCCGTTCACTTTGCCATCATCGGTGTCATCTCGCTTGCATTCGGCCTGGTAACCCCGCCCTACGGGCTATGCCTGCTCATCTCCTGCAATCTGGGCAAAATTACGGTCATCGATGCCATTCGGGATGTCTCCATCATACTAGTGCCGATGCTCATATTGCTCATTCTGGTGATCGTATTCCCTGAACTGATTCTGTTCCTACCACGATGGTTGGCGCCAGATTTTCTATAGGGCTGCCTCTATCAAAAGGCAAATAACAAATTCGACCCTGGCCAACCCGGTCGAGAAGAATATCCCCTGGGGCCAGGTTCAGGATATAGTTCGTGGGTCAACTATGTTCAAGCAGGAGCGGTGCCATTCTCAATCCTTATCGAGTATTAGACTTAACCGATCACCGCGGTGACCTGGCAGGCATGATTCTGGCAGACCTGGGCGCAGATGTGATCAAAATCGAACCTCCCCTGGGAGCCTCGACGCGCTACCGGACGCCGCTGATAAAAAATGGTACCTCTCCAGAAGCCAGCCTGCATTTTTTTGCCTATAACCGAAACAAGCGCTCCATTGTCCTGGACCTCGATCTTGCACAGGATCGTCAGATCTTTGATGAACTTGTATGCGGCGCAGATTTTTTACTGGAATCGTTTCCTGATGGACTGCTGGCAACCCGGGGTATCGATTTTACGACCCTTACCAAGTTAAACCCCACCCTTATACACGTCGTGGTGTCCCCGTATGGAACCGATGGACCCAATGCGACTCGAATTGCCAATGACCTGACCCTGTCAGCTATGGGCGGCCAGGCCAGCTTGCAGGGATCCCCTGATCGGCCTCCTGTTCGAGTTTCAATCCCGCAGGTCTGGCGTCATGCCAGTGCCCAGGCTGCGGCCGCTGCCATGATTGCGCATGCACGCATGCTGGTGACCGGCAAAGGACAATATGTGGACGTGTCTGCACAGTGCTCAGTGACCTGGACAATGATGAATGCCATGCACGCGTACGCTATTCAGGGCTTTGAATTTGAACAGATGGGATCGACTGTACAAATGGGTACTCGAGCGATCGACCCGGTATTTGAGTGCGCTGATGGCTACCTGGTAGCGATTCCTATCGGCAGCCTGTTAAACGGCTTGCTGGGTCATATTGCTGCAGATGATCTAGTTGACGTTGAATGGTTAACGGAAGACTGGGCAACTTTTGATGCGCGTATGGCTGCCGGAGAGGAGATGCGTTTTACCTCAGCGGAGATACGTGATCTGTTTGCTCGCTACTTTCTCAGGCATACCAAGGAAGCGCTTTTCGCGCTCGGCTTTGAGGCCGGCGTCACCCTGGCACCTATCAATACTGTTGCTGACTTGACTGAGTTCAACCAACTTAAAGCGCGCGGTGCATGGCATGACACGGTATTGCCCCAGGGAGAACCAGTACTGGCGCCAGGCCTGTTCGCCAAAATGAACCAAGCTCCTATGAGGTTTCGCTACCCACCGCCCCGGCTAAACGAACACGACCATGAAATCCGCACCGAAGTTGCTAACGGCATTCGACTGCGACTGCCCCCGCCGCCGCCAGTCGATTCAGATGCCCCCTTCAAAGGACTCAAAGTACTCGACCTAACCTGGGTCATTGCCGGACCGGCCTCGGTTCGCTACCTGGCAGATCACGGTGCAACTGTCATAAAAGTAGAATCTGAACTAAGGCCCGATGCGTTGCGATTCCTAGGCCCGGTGAAGGGAGACCAGGGTTGGAACAGATCTCACTTCTATGGCGAATTCAATGCCGGGAAAAAATGCGTCCAGTTGCAATTGAAGGAACCGAAAGCCCGGGAAATGCTCGGCAAACTGGTTGAATGGGCTGATGTCTTGGTCGAAAACTGGGCACCGGGCGCGACCAAACGTCTCGGCATTGATTACCCGTCCTGCGCTAAAATCAATCCTGACCTGATCATGCTCAGCACTAGCCTGCTTGGACAAAACGGGCCCATGGCTTCCCTGGCAGGATTTGGTTATCACGCCGCCGGGATGGCCGGATTTTATGAAGTCACGGGTTGGCCAGATAGGCCGCCTCATGGACCCTGGCTTGCCTATACCGACGTCATTGCACCTCATTTTATCGCTACAACAATTTGTGCTGCGCTCGATCATCGTCGCCGTACCGGCCAAGGCCAGCACATTGATGCAGCACAGTTTGAAATGGCATTACAGTTTTTAGCCCCAGAGATTCTCGATGCCCAGGTCAACGGTCAGGTTGCCTCGCGGATAGGCAACCGAAAACAGGATGCGGCACCGCAAGGCATCTATAAATGCAAGGGCAAAAACCAGTGGTGCGCCATCGCCGTGGATACGGACGCCCAATGGGACCAGCTCTGTTTAATTCTGGGTCAACCAAAATGGACAGAAGTTAATTCTCTGGGTGCGGTTGAAAACCGCATTGAATGCCATGACCTGATCGACTGCCATTTAAACAAATGGACAAGCACGAAAACCCCTTTAGCGGTGATGGAACTACTGACTTCCGCTGGTGTTCCAGCGGGTATGGTCCAGCGCAGTGAAGAACTACTCAAAGACCCCCAGTATATTCACCGCGGCTTTCATCATTATCACGAACATGCTGTTATGGGACAGGTCCCTTACTCTGGTAATCAATTTCAGATTCTCGGCTACCAAGGTGGTCCACACGGACCCGCGCCATTGCTGGGTCAGCATAACCACGAGGTCTTCAGTGAGATTCTCGGCATGGAAAACGACGAAATAGAGGCTTTAATTGCGGCTGGGGTCATTCTATAAAACGACTTCAAGACACGACTAAGGTCTCTAAACAGAACTCTTCAGGTATTAACCTCCTGCACCAGGGATGATCAATATAGCCACCACGTCGACTTGCCAATTACCTGCCCATACTGGCTGAAGGCTCGGATATGGCGAAGCAAACCATCGATAAGAGCCGAAAATTTCCTACCTGATAGAGGAGCCCAGTACCTGTTCTATCATATGTTCACTCTCTCGCCACAGTTGGGCACCTAGCTCATCATCCTTAGCCAACTGCGAACAATTAGCCAGCTCGGTCTGGTCAAAATACTGACCGGTTACATTCGCAAGGTCACTATCGCTGGCCAGTTTTATAGTCGTTTTTGCGCCCTGCTCAGGCGTTACAAACATCAGGTCCACCAGTTTTCGCACCAACCACGGCAGATCTCGCATGATATCCGTACGCACCCCACCCGGGTGTAAACAGTTGGATGTAACGTCATTATCCGCCAAGCGCTTGGCCAATTCCATGGAAAACAGCACATTTGCCAGCTTCGATTGCGCATAGGCTTTCTGGCTACTATATTTTTTCTCACCCCTGAAACTGGCGAAATCCATCTCACCTTTTTTATGCAGCATGGAAGAGACCGTAACAACACGAGAAGATGCGGTCGATTTCAACACATCGATTAACAGTTCAGTGAGAAGAAAATGAGATAGATGATTCACCCCAATCTGCATTTCAAAACCATCTTCGGTCAACTTTTTGCGACTAGGAAACACGCCAGCGTTATTTATCAAAACATCCAGGGCATCATATCGTGCTAGAAATTCTCTGGCTAAATTACGAACAGATTCAAGGCAGGCAAGATCAACCGGTAGATTGATCGCCTCCTGAGTCGCAACGGCATTGATCTCTGCCAGGGCAACTTCAGTCTTATCTCCTGGTCGGCATGCCAGCACCAGACTAGCCCCTTTTTTAGCTAACTCTATTGCTGCGATCTTGCCGATGCCACTGTTGCCACCGGTAATCAGTACGCGCTTATTTTCCATAGCAATCTTCCAATATGCCCCTAGTCAGCTAAGCCTATTACCTATAAGTCTTAAATGCCAACGACTGCAATTAGACACTCCTTTGGCAGCACAAGAATCAAACATAAAGTGTGCTGTCATTGGCCTAGCCGATTTGCATTAAGGTGCCATCGCCATGCAAAAAGCGGCCATAGAAATAAATATACCGATCGAATCTGCATGCCAGTGGGAAGATGCTGTGGGCTGAGAGAAAACTGGATTCATTGTGTAACGCATTTACACCCACAGACAAAACCATGCCTATCAACGGAGTCGCCAATTGGGCGTCCCGAACTTTTCCGGTGCCTGATCGAAGCGATTCTGCCTGAGGCACCTTAGCCATCCATCTTCAGCTGCTCATCTTGTATTTTCAGATTCATGCGCGTAGTTTGTTATTAACCAAACGATCTATAGGGGGAGTCTATGAGACAGTCGGTAATACTGTTATTCGTGATAACTCTGTGGTGTGGCTGCAGCATAGCTGATGAGCAGGTATCTGCATTTCCAGAGGACATCGAACGATTTTCCTGTCCGGTCACGACCACCTTGTCGAGTGAAGGACTTAAAAAAGCCAAAGAAATCCGTGACAGGGCTGCCAAGCTCTGTCTTGCCTGTATTGGTAACGAGTGTGCGGTTCGGATCTGGCCTGAAGAAAAGGAACTGGAGATTTCGTTGTGCAGGAACACGTTTTGTGTACCCAAAAAAGTGCCACGTTCACGAGTATCAGACAATGTACTGGAATTCACGGCAGAGATTGACTTTATAGTGACCGATACGGGCAGGAGCGAAATCAAGGCGTTTCGCTATGTCAGCGGTGAACCTGGAGCGCCTATTGTACGTCGTGATCATATTCGATCCTGGGAATCCTTTTTTGCCAGGCTTCGTTATGAACCAGTCGTAGTTGACGGTGAAAAAAAACGACTGATCAACCTGAGAACGAGCGTTAAGCAGACCTCGAAGTAGAGCCCGACAGCCATATTGGTCGCCAGGAGGATTTCGCTCGATTGGAACGATATTTCACCGAGGAATTCAGCAGCTGATAAACCGCCGAGAAAAGAGCGACCCCAGGTGAGTGACCGGTTCATCATTGCCGACCTGCTAGTTTTGAAATTCGGCCGAGAACAAATTCTGTTCAAACCAGTCCGTGGTGCTTGCCTGAATGATAACTCGTCGACATGTCCATTAGCCTATGCGCTAGCAAACCCAGTTGGGAGCCGATACACAATGGCAAGAAAACGAGACCGGTCTAGGGTATATTGATATACAAGTCATCCGGCTAATGCCTAAAAGGAAGCTTCCATGGATTTATCAGCCATTAACTGGTTTGCCGTCATCGCCGCCATTGCAGTGGGTTTCCCGTTAGGGTTTCTCTGGTACGGGCCTTTGTTTGGAAAACAGTGGATGGCTTGCGTTGGGCTAACGGAAGAGAAAATTCAGCAGAACTCCAATATGGCGAAGGTATTTGGAGTCACACTTATTTGCGAATTTATTATGGCCCTGTTTATGGCGATCTTTTTTTATGGTGACCCTGCCTCCGCTGATATGATTACCGCCAGCAGTGGTGCCTTTTATGGCTTCCTCACGGGATTCGGTTGGGTTGCCATGGCCATCGGCGTCAATGCCATGTTTGAACAGCGATCTTTCACTTATGTCGCTATTGTCGGCGGTTACTGGATAGTCAATTTAACATTGATGGGGTTAATTATCGGTGCCTGGAAGTAGCTATTTGACGTATTGTTGCAGCCATTGATCCTGCTCCCAAAGCATATGAAGAATACTTTCCTTGCCTCGGTAACCGTGGCTTTCCTTGGGTAAAACGACCAACCTGGCTGGTGCACCCAGACCCTTGAGCGCATTGAAATATCGCTCACTCTGCATAGGGTAAGTCCCGGAATTATTATCCGCAGCACCATGAATCAGCAACAGCGGCGTTTTCATTTTATCAGCGTGCATGAATGGCGACATGCTGTAATACACTCCCGGCGCGTCCCAGTAACTTCTTTCCTCCCGCTGAAACCCGAAGGGCGTCAGTGTTCTATTATAGGCTCCGCTTCTGGCGATACCGGCGGCAAACAAATCTGAATGACTGAGCAGGTTTGCCACCATGAAAGCACCATATGAATGCCCACCCACAGCGACACGATCTCGATCAATATAGCCCAAGGCGTCAATCGCATTAATCGCAGCTGCCGCGTTGGCAACAAGCTGCTGCCTGAAACTGTCGTTAGGCTGCTTGCCATCTTCACCCACTATAGGAAAAGCAGCATCATCAAGCACAGCAAAACCCCGGGTGACCCAGAATATTGGACTGCCGTAATAAGGATAAATAAACTCACTGGCATTGGAGGTATTCTGGCCAGCGCTGTTTTTGTCCTTGTATTCAACTGGATAAGCCCACATCAGCAGAGGCAGTTTTTCGCCTTTGCTTTTATCGTAACCGGCAGGCAGATATAACGTCGCCGAAAGATCTAAACCATCATCACGCTGGTAAGAGACCACCTCTTTATGAACATTACTCAGGGCAGCATAGGGGTTCTCAAAATTCGTGATCGGCGTCAGGGTGTTGCTCTGAATATTACGTAGATAGTAATTAGGGTAGTTAGATGGAGATTCCAATCTGACTAAAACAACTCCTCTGATCATATCAATACCCTGCACCAACCGTTCCAGCTGATCGGTGTAAGTCGATTCATACCGGCGCTGACGCTGACCTTGTGTCAAATCGATCTGGTCAATAAACGGAAACTGACCCTCTGCCGAGAATCCTTCCCCAGCCAGAAACGCTTTACCTTTATCCAGGGTCAGTACCCTTTGACTTCGCGAGTTCTTATGTTTCATAAAGGTACCGGGATCGCTATACCTGTCCTGATAATTTTGATCAAATATCAGCTTAGCGCCGACTGAAGAATCGGACGGATTGAATACATAAGTCTTGGTATTTCGGTTATCAAACCAGAAGTCTTCTACCACAGCGAGCTGATCATTACCCCAGTGAATGGTATCTAGCCGATTCATGGTTTTAACGAGTGACTTAGGCTTTCCCGTAAACGGTGCACTAAGCTCAAATACCTCATCTCTATAATCAACCCTCATAGCTGGATCACCCCCATCCAGCGCCTGAACCCAGGTGATTGTTGCCGGCAGGTCAGCACGCCAACTGAAGCCGCGTTTCTCTTTGGTCGTTGCCATAAAGCCTTTCGGGCGGACTTCATCAACGGGTTTATCAAGGAGCTGCTTTACCATCTCTCCAGAGCGCGACAGTATGTCCGTGCGCGAAGCAAAACGGTAAAAGGGCACCAGATAAGAAAAAGGTCTTTTGATCCGAGTCACTAAAACGTAGCGGCCATCAGGTGAAATATCCACATCTCGATAGAGATCAGCCGCCAGCCAGGGTTCTGAATTCCCCTTAAGGTCAAGATGGTAGATAACAGACCGCGCCAGCTGCTCGAAGTTATGTTCATCTGCCGGTGATTTAAGTAGATCCTGGTAGGTTCTATTTTGAGCTTTCGCACCATCACTGTCAGAAACAGTCGGCCCTGTAGGAACTGCCGTGCTGGTTTCGATCAAGCTGCCGGTATCTTCAGGTAGCATCCTGACAAGCAGGGACTGGCTATCGGCCGACCAGGTGACGGGATTACCCAGGTTAGCATTTACACTGGCCTGGCTAAGCCGCCTTACCCTTTGACTGGTCACGTCAAGCAGCCAGATTTCCACTCCTTTTTGTGTGGCGTGGGTAAAAGTGACGTAGCGCTCATCTGGTGACCAGGTAAAGTGGGCTAGACGCGGTTTAGCGGGTAGCCCTCCAACCGATGCCAGAGCCCCACCAGCCCCTGTTCCTTGACCAATATGTTTCACAGCCAAAGCATTATAATAGCGTGTTCTGCTACCCGCATTGATCAACGGGTTAACTCGCAGTCCACCCAGTCGAAGCTCAGGTTCTGAAAGCTCAGCAATCGTCTTGTACGAATCGCGATAAAGCAAAAGCAAATGTTCACCACGACTGTCTACACGGACTTGCGGTGCGAGTGGCGCCTCGACCAGAGACTTAATCTCATCGACTGGCTCCTGATAGTTCAGCGCTGCCAGAGCCATCAAGGGGAATGCGATCAAATAACCGGAGATGAGGTTTTTTAGCATGAAATGCTCCTTCTAGCTGAAGTCAGGGGGTTAGTCCCGGTGCCTGGTGTTTACAAAAATAAACTCAAATATAATCGATCAATCGAAATAAACTAAGCAACTCTATAAACAGCGCTCAATCGCAGAGGCAGGGCGCGCATGCTCAGGCCCACTCCACCATCGTCTGTTTAAGACTTCGATAACTACGCGTACCAAACCATGAATAATATTCACCATCCACAATAGCACCATTGAATCCTCGCTGCGTGAGATCATCAACATAACGATCAAACGGGAAAGGTTCTGAAGAGAACAGATAAAAAGTATCTGCTCTGGGAAGGCTCTCATCCTCCAGGGTCGGGTAAGGCGTCGCGTGTTCAGCCAACTGACCTCCAAGCCCTACTTTACCGAGCATCGAACCAATAAAGGTATTCCTGGAAATCGCCATCCAGGGATCCTGCCAGATCATATATTCGACCCGAGCGCCTTCTAGAACAGGGTCACCGACTTTATCAATTAGGCCAGGAATGTTTTTCCAGTGTTGGCAAACCAGATCCGGCATCGCTGCCAGCTCTTCCCATTTAGCTGCTAAATCTGTTAGCCCCTGATTATCGACCAACTCGGCAATTTTATTCAACTCCCTGCCGACCACGTCTGCAGAGGTAATATGGGTAGCAAACCATTGGAAGGGACAAGACCTCGCCATCTCCAAAGTATTTTCCTCACGATCCATCAGGACGAGATCCGGCTGCAAAGCTGCACACCGGGTCCAATTGGCCTCTTTAGTACCACCAACAACGGGAATACTGGCCACAGCGGCCTGGGGATGAAGACAAAAACGAGTCCTACCAACCACCTCAACACCACAATCTATGAGAGTTTCGGTCAAGCTGGGAACCAAGGAAATAACTCGCAATTACCTTACGTTCCTATGATCGTATGGACAGTGCCTGCAGGCATTACCACAGCAACTGCCGCGCACTCGATGATAATGCTCCGTCAGCACCATCAAACCGTCTTCTATATAGTAGTGAACCCCTTCAACTAGCTGCTTAATTGGCCACCTCTCTGCATCTGACATGTTCGGCGCCTCAAGTATTACGTCGATACTGACCGCCAACTTCAAAAAAAGCATCGGTCAATTGCCCTAAAGAACAGCAACGCACCGCCTGCATCAGCGCATCAAAACCATCTCCCCCCTCAGAGATGGTCTGCTTCAGGTTCGCCAAAGCCTCCCCAGACTGATCAGCATGCCTGGACTGAAAGTCGGCCAGTCGAGCTATCTGGCTCTGTTTCTCTTCCTCGGTTGAACGTGCGAGCTCTATGGTCATTTGTTCAGGTTCGTTTTCAGGCTGAAACGTATTTACACCGATAATGGGGAGATTGCCATTATGCTTTAGCGTTTCATACTTCATAGATTCTTCCTGAATCTTACCTCGTTGATAACCAGTCTCCATTGCACCCAGCACACCACCTCGATCTGAGATACTTTCGAACTCGCGCAACACGGCTTCTTCAACCAAATCAGTGAGTTCATCTACAATAAACGCACCCTGACCAGGGTTCTCCGTTTTAGTTACGCCAAATTCTCGGTTAATAATCAACTGTATCGCCAGAGCACGTCGTACCGACTCTTCGGTAGGCGTTGTAATAGCCTCATCATAGGCATTTGTGTGCAGGCTGTTGCAATTGTCGTTAATGGCCAGCAGGGCCTGCAAGGTTGTCCTTATATCATTAAACTGCATTTCCTGGGCGTGCAGGGACCGACCCGAAGTCTGTATGTGGTATTTCAATTTCTGGCTGCGTTCAGTTGCACCATATTTTTCTCGCATGGCGATCGCCCAGATACGACGAGCAACCCGACCAATGACCGTATATTCAGGGTCCATTCCATTGGAAAAGAAAAAAGACAGGTTGGCCGCAAAATCATCGATCAACATACCTCGAGCCAGATAAGTCTCAACAAAGGTGAATCCATTCGCGAGCGTGAACGCCAGTTGAGATATCGGGTTCGCACCAGCTTCAGCAATGTGGTACCCGGAAATCGACACTGAATAAAAATTCCTGACCTGATTATCAATAAAGTATTGCTGGATATCTCCCATCATTCGCAAACTGAATTCGGTAGAAAATATACACGTATTCTGGCCCTGATCTTCCTTCAAAATATCAGCCTGTACAGTTCCCCTGACACTACTGAGCGCGAACTGCTTCAATTCTGCTGCTTCTGACTCGGTAGGCTCTCTGCCCTGCTTCTGGGTAAACAGATCGACTTGTTGATCGATGGCCGTATTCAGAAACATTGCAAGAATCGCCGGTGCAGGACCATTAATGGTCATTGATACTGAGGTCATCGGATCACAAAGGTCGAACCCGCCATATAGGACTTTCATGTCTTCAAGCGTCGCCACTGAAACTCCAGAATTACCAATCTTGCCGTAAATATCTGGCCGGGTTGCCGGATCAAATCCGTACAGCGTGACGCTATCAAATGCGGTGGACAACCTTTTTGCATCAGAGTGTTCCGAAAGCTTTTTAAAACGACGATTGGTTCGAGCTGGATCACCTTCCCCGGCAAACATCCTTGCAGGATCCTCGCCCTCTCGCTTAAACGGAAAGACGCCGGCAGTAAAGGGGAAAAACCCCGGCAGGTTTTCTCGTTTAAGGAACTTCAGCACCTCACCATCATCCTCATACCGAGGCACAGAAACACGCTGAACCCAATTTCCTGATAACGTCTGGCTTCCAAGACGAGTTGTAATTTGTTTGCCGCTGGATGTGTTTTCTACCCGTTCTTCGCCAGCATAGGCCGCTTTCAGATCAGGCCAGGCCCCAAGCAGCTCTTTATTCTCACTGGAGAGTTGCTCAGTACGCTGATCAATCAACGTAGAAATACGACTATTATCCTCACCCAACATACGCTGGGTTGCCTGCAATTGCTGGCACTCTCTGGCAACAACTGCCTGGGAATCTGCCTGGGTCAGGTAACCCCGGATAGTTTCAGCAATCTCGGCAAGATAGCGAATACGCCCGGATGGTACGATAATGGAACGCTCTGATGGCAATCGGCTATCCCTGAAAGGAAGCAGCGATTTCCACTGACGCAGACCCTTGCTACGCAAGATGCTTAATAAGCCATGATAGGCAGAAGACACTCCATCATCCCCGAAGCGTGAAGCAATGGTTCCAAAGACAGGTAGATCTTTTGGTGACTTATCCCAGGCCTCCTGATTCCTCTGAACCTGCTTGGATACGTCCCGCAAGGCATCCTCGGCACCCTTTCGGTCAAATTTATTGATAACAACCTGGTCGGCAAAATCCAGCATATCGATCTTCTCCAGCTGGCTCTGGGCACCGAACTCTGGTGTCATAACGTACATCGACACATCCACATAAGGAACAATTCCTGCGTCACCCTGGCCGATTCCCGGGGTCTCCACTACGATCAGGTCAAAATCAAATTTCTGCGTCGCGGCGATAATTTCGGGAAGATAATCCGGCACCTCACCTACTGACTGGCGGGTCGCTATAGAACGCATGAAAATATTTGGCGAGTAAATTGAATTCATCCGAATACGATCGCCAAGCAGCGCACCACCGGTTTTGCGACGGGTTGGATCAATCGCCAGAATAGCAATCTTGACTGAGTCATCGCTATCAATACGAAAACGACGAATAATTTCGTCGGTTAACGACGACTTGCCCGCGCCTCCAGTACCCGTTATCCCCAGCACTGGAATCGATTTATCTGAGCCCAGCTTCAATGCAGCCCAGTCAGCTGCGCCCATCTCACCTCGTTCGACTGCTGTAATCATGGTCGACAGGGCCAGATAATCATCTGGCTTGATATCCTTCATCGGGACTTGGCCTGGTTCGCCTACCTTGCACTGATCAACCATATTCTGGATCATGCCGACCAGGCCCATATTCATGCCGTCGTGTGGTGAATAGATTCGAGTAACCCCATAGTCATGTAATTCCTTAATCTCATCGGGTACGATCACCCCACCACCGCCGCCAAACACTTTGATATGACTGGCGTTGTTTTCCCTGAGCATGTCGACAACGTACTTAAAATATTCGACATGACCACCTTGATAAGAGCTAATTGCAATTGCCTGTACATCCTCCTGAAGGGCCGCTTGCACTACTTCAGATACAGCCCTGTTATGAGCGAGGTGAATCACTTCGACACCATGAGATTGCAGAATTCGACGCATGATATTGATGGATGCGTCATGCCCGTCAAATAGACTTGCTGCGGTAACAAAGCGCAGTGGCGGTTGTTGTTTGTCCGTTTGTGTGGCGCCCTGTGCGGGCCTGATCGTTGATTGTGATTTTGCTTCCGACATGAGCTTAGGCCTCAGGATTAGTTAAATTGAGTGTTGCCACAGAAAGCAGCAAGGTCATGGTCTTCTTCAGGTTCTCGTGCAGCTTACAGATTTCCTGAAGATCAGATGGATTACCAAGCCATGCATACACAATACCAATAACAGATGCACAAAACTGACCTGCAATTGCATCTGCATTGCTTTTTGTTTCTGCACAGATATGGGCATCTGAAGTAATCCAGTTTACTACATCAAGATGACGGCGTTTATGGATATTAGCAATCATCTCTGAAAGTTCAGAACCGGCGTTAACCGACTCAAACAACAAGGTGTAGAAAGCACGAACCTGATCAGGAGCCTCGAAGCAAAATTTATAGTGTTCATCCAAGGCATCATGAATCGCATCTCGGCCAGTTTTTTTGTTAGTTGCTTTAGTTAACTGGCCGAGCCAGGAATCACCTATCTGTCGCAGTACAAATGCAAACAGCTTATCCTTGGAGCCAAATCGCTGGCCCGCCAGGCCTCGACTGTAACCGGCCAATAGGCCGACTTCCTTCAATCGGGTCACGGCAGGCCCATTTTCAACGATCAGACTGACAGCTGCATTTAGCATTCGATTATCTGAAATCTCAGTCCTTTCTGCCTGGGTCAACCTGCCATTAGTCTTGGCATCCATAATCAGAAACTCTCTTCGTTGAGCTCAATACCAATATCCGCGCCACTAACCAGCGCATCCAGGTAAGCTTTATGGCGAGGTAACATCTGCGCAAAATAAAAATTCACGGACAAAAGCTTCTTCCGGTAAAAAGTTGCATCTCCGCTTTCGAGTTCGGCTAAAGCCTTCTCTGCGGATTGCGCCATATACCAACCACCAGCTACATACCCCATCATCATCAAAAAATTATAAGCAATCGCACCGACAAATTTCTGGTCAGTGCTGGCTCTTTCGAAAACATACACTGCCGCTGACTGCAGATTAGCCACCGCATCCTCGAGTTGAATCGCTATCGATTCTAACGCACCGACAGATTTTGCCCGCTCTGCTGTCTCCAGCATCTCGGCAACATAAGAGGCCAGCGCAACGCCTTGGTCGCGTAAAACCTTACGCTCTACCAGGTCATTTGCCTGTATCCCGTTAGTACCTTCATAGATCGAGAGGATACGTGCATCCCTGTAATGCTGGGCCGCGCCTGTTTCCTCGATAAAGCCCATGCCACCATGAACCTGGATGCCCAGAGACGTGATTTCATTAACGAGTTCCGTGCACCAGGCTTTTATCAATGGTGTCAGCAGAGCGAACCGCCGTTTATAAACGGCTCGTTCCGTTTCGTCTTTTCCGTGAATTTCCAGGTCATGAGAAAAGGCCCCATCATAGGTGAGACCTCGCATCGCTTCGGTCAACGACTTCATGGACATCAACATACGCTGCACGTCGGCGTGTTCAATAATTGCAGCTGGTGCGCCCGTTTTTATATTTCGACCCTGTACCCTGTCTTTAGCATAGGCTAAAGCATCCTGATAGGATCGCTCTGACAGCGACAAGCCCTGCAAGCCAACCTCAAGCCGGGCATGATTCATCAGAGTAAACATACAGGCAAGGCCATCACCCGCCTGACCGATGAGATAACCCACTGCACCTTTATTTTCGCCAAAGCTCATGACGCAGGTTGGGCTGGCATGGATACCCAGTTTATCTTCGGTGGCAATGACTCTGAGGTCATTGCGTTCACCTAAACGGCCATCATCAGCGACTAAAAACTTTGGCACCAGGAACAGTGACAAACCCCGGTTTCCCGCCGGAGCATCAACCATTGGAGCCAGCACCAAATGCAGGATGTTCTCTGCCATATCATGCTCACCCCAGGTGATAAATATTTTCTGGCCACGAATACGGTATATTTCGCCGTCAGGTTCAGCCCGGGTTTTCAGCGTCGATAGGTCCGAACCTGCATGGGATTCAGTCAGATTCATAGTCGCAGTCCATTTACCGCTCACTAGCGAAGGCAGGTATTTGTCTTTGAGTTCCTCACTGGCATGAGCTATCAGAGCATCAATTCCACCTGCTGTCAGTAACGGGCAGATCGCCATCGAAGCACAAGCACTATTCCACATCTCTGATGCAGCCAAATGAACGATATAAGGTAACCCCTGACCACCATACTGGGGATCCTGAGCCAGACTCAGCCATTGGTTTTCAACAAACAGCTGATACGCATCGGCAAAACCATCGGGTGTTATGACCTCGTCACCTTGCTGCCTGATGCCCTGCTGATCACCAATTCGATTGAGCGGGGCCATTACCTTACCAGCAAATTTAGCTGCTTCCTCAAGCACAGCCGATGTCAATTCGGTGGTGGCTTCTGAGAAATCGTTAAGCCCAGCCAATCGGGAATAATCGAGTAATTCATTGATAACAAATCCGATCTCTCGGGAGGGTGGCACATATTCAGCCATGATTCATCTACGCAAATTAAGGAACCACCTAAGATACTTGCTTGGAACAAGCAAGTCAATTTTCGGTTCAGGTTTAATCGCTGTGCCTACCTTGTTTCAATGACCCCACGTCCAGCTACCAAGTAGCATTACTGACTCATTTATGCCTAAATGCGGGTTCTCTTACCTGTCTAACCTTTTGTGAACCAACCAGTCAGCAACGATGATCAGATTCAACCTGCTCCGGCCGCAGGCAATTTCACCGAAGGTGCCGTTCATTCCCATCTAATAAAATTAACCGGCTATATGCTGCTCGGTTTCATTTCCATCATGACCGCGAGCCTCATGGAGACCGTTTATATTGGCCAGGTAGGGACTAAACAACTTGCCGCAATCAGCTTCACTTTTCCTTTAGTAATGATAATGCAGGCGGTCGCCATGGGGCTGAGTGTCGGCGCATCTTCGGTCGTCGCCAGGATCATGGGGGTCGGCGACACAGCCAAGGCGAAACTACTCAATACCCACTGCATTGTTCTCGTACTCAGCCTGACAGCACTGCTTGGAGTCCTGGTTTACTTCAACCTCGAACGATTTTTCACCCTCCTCGGTGCCGAAGGTGAGGTACTCGACCTTACTTTAGGTTATATGCGGGTCTGGCTACTGGGTATGCCATTTTTTACCATCACACTGGTTGGCATGACTTTGATGCGAGCCATGGGTGACGCGGTTACGCCAGGTTACCTGATGACCATCGGCTCCAGTCTGCATATCGTCATAGCACCTTTTTTTATCTTTGGCCTAATGGGTGTGCCAGAGATGGGTTTAAAAGGTGCAGCTGTGAGTTTTATCATAGCTCGGACCGTGAGTTTTCTTTCCTACGCCTATGTAATGATTATCCGAGATAACTTGCTCACCTTTGAAATGCGTGGGTTTTTCTCATCATGCCGTGATATTTCTCATGTCGGCTTGCCTGCAGTTGCCAGTAATCTCATCGCTCCTGTGTCTATGAGTGTTATCACACGGCTACTTGCCGAGCACGGTGCCGTAGTTGTCGCAGGCTTTGGAATTGCTTCTCGAATAGAGTCGATGATTCAGATGATCATCTTTGCACTTTCAATTAGCCTGGCACCCTTTGTCGGCCAAAACTGGGGGGCTGGCTATTTTGAACGGGTAAAACTTGCCCTTCGACTAGCTAATTGGTTTGCAATGGCCTGGGGGGTATTTGCCTATATCGTGCTCGTTTTGTCAGCCAGAACCCTGGTCTCACTGATCAATAATGACCCTGAGGTCATTGAGGCAGCCGTATACTATCTTCTCATCGTACCTCTGGGCATGGGTTTTATGGGTGTCATGGCAAATGCGAACTCTGGCTTCAATGCCCTGGGAAAGCCTTTGCCACCACTTCTCATCTCCATCCTGCAGATGATCGTAATTTATATACCGCTCGCCCTGATAGGCGACTACCTTTTAGGCTACGTTGGAATTTTTATTGCCAGCGCTATCACGGTTTCAGTTCTCGGTGCTTTCAGTTGGCAATGGATTAACAAAACCGTCTATCGATCCAGTCAGCATGGTCGTATTCACTCGACTTGAATGAGGCATTGAATAGCAATCCAGCGGCTTAATCCTGTTGATTAGAGGGGTCATGGATACAGGGTCGCGATCGCCAGTAAACCCGTCAGGCCCTACCTTAAACATTCAAGGACATGTCATTATTGATGGCCAGCGCCAATCCGATTAGCTTCCCTGGGCAGGTGTGTTTACGCCAGCGGTAACGACAGCCCCGGCTAATCCAGCATCCCGCCTGCATGAATATGGACACCGCTCTACTTAAAGATAGGCCTAAGCCTTTATATGAAGATAACAATAAAGATAGAGAATGCTTATGCGTAAAACTAAGGGTGCCTAAAGCACAATCTTAGCTAATTGTGCGCAAATGATTTTACGTTCCAATCATTCAGACCTATGCTACAAAGGCTAGGTTAATGAACCCAAACCAGAAAAACTCATCGATCAGATGCCCTTTCCTGTTTCGATTTAGATTCTGGCTAATGGAAGCAATGATCAGTGTCACAGTAAAAGAATCCATTAGGAGAAACCGAGTATGGCAATTGAGAAACCGCTTAGCCAAGCCTGCCTGCGTAATCAGGGACCCATTCTTGAGGTTCTTAAGATCTATATGAACGAGCCAGGCAAGGTCATCGAAGTAGGCTGTGGTACCGGTCAGCACGCGGTCTATTTTGCCAGCAATCTAACCCACCTGTACTGGCAGGCAACCGATCAGGCCAGTTGGCTTGATGGGGCAAATAGCTGGATCGAGCCAGCGCAGTTACCAAACCTGCCTGCAGCTATCTGCCTTGATGTCACTATGAGCAGATGGCCAACAGCCCGAGCAGAGTACGTCTTCAGCGCAAACGTGCTGCATTACATGCCAAAAACCCATGGGGTTAATTTCTTCGCAGGTATCGCCGCAACGCTTGTTTCATCGGGGACCCTGATTCTTTACGGACCCTTCAATGAACAAGGATATACCAGCGCAGGCAATGCTAATCTGGATGCCTGGTTAAAAAGGGATATCCATCAAGAATCAGGATTATGGGAGCTTTCCGAAGTGGTTGATCTCGCTCATGTCCATGGCCTGGATTTGAGGAAAGATATTCCTATGCCCGCCAATAACCGCTGTCTTTTATTTCACAGGAAGGAGCGCGCTTAGCATCATCAGCCCTTGCACAGTTGGTTCTTCCAAGTAATAGTAGGGCTCATGCAACCTTATAATATACTGGTCATCACCACCGACCAGGAACAGTCGTTCGTAGACCTTCCTTCGAACCTGGATTTGCCAAACAGGCAATACCTGCGTGAGAGATCAACAGCCTTCCGGAAATTCCAGGTTAATACGACACCTTGTGGTCCTTCTCGCTCAGTCATTTACACAGGCCAGCACACTCAACAAACTGGCATGTTTTCAAACCCTAATGTGCCACCCCATGTTTACTTACCAAAAACGATGCCTACATTGGGCACGATATTCAGAGATCTGGGCTATCACACTGTCTATAAGGGTAAATGGCACTTATCTGAAATGGAAAACGACTTCCATGCACAGAGATTCCCGACGACGATTGATGCATTGGAACCCTGGGGATTCTCTGAATACACCCATGACGGGGATCACCATGGTATCGTCTGGGACGGGTTCAAACATGATAGCTCCATTGCCGCGGACGCGGCTAACTGGCTAATAGGACGAGACGGCAACAAACCAGCTGATCAACCGTGGCTAATGGCAGTCAATTTTATCAACCCCCATGACATCATGTTTTTCGATGCAACAGGGTCAATGGCCGACCAACGTGCCGATCCACTCCGCGTTGCACCTTTAAAACCGGCGCCAAATTCTGCACTTTACAATACCCAACTGGACCTGAGCCTTCCTAACAGCTTCAATGATGACTTAAGCAAAAAGCCATCAGCCCATCAAAGCGACCAGGCCCTGGCAGACATCATGTATGGTCCGCTCCCCCACGACAATGAATCCGCCTGGTATAACCATCGAAACTACTATTACAACTGTATTCGCGATGTTGACCAGCACATTGGCTGTGTCCTCAACGCATTACAGCAATCCGGTCAGGCTGAACATACCACGGTCGTGTTCACGTCCGACCATGGTGAAATGGCTGGAGCTCATGGAATGAGGCAGAAAGGGCCTTCCATGTACAAAGAAAATATTGGGGTTTCGCTCTATATTGACCATCCGGATTTCCCGGCCAGCGAGACCGATGCTCTAGCAACATCGGTGGATCTGATTCCGACTTTACTGGAAATATCAGGTGTTCCTGATATCGAAACTGCAGCGCGCTGGCCAGACCTGAAAGGCGTGTCACTGGCAGGCGCTTTAAATGGTGGTAAAACCGCAAGAGACGATAAAGGCATGCTAATAGATTATACCGCCACCTTATCCTGGGACGTTGACCTTATAGGAACCATTTTTGCCGGTCAGGCCAGAGGTAGTTTCACGAGTGTTGACAAGGCTAGGATGGCAGAAGGAATGTCAATGGATAACTATGCTTGTTTCCGCGGGATCAATGATGGCCAGTACAAATTTGCACGCTATTTTAAACCGTCCGAGCATCATATGCCGAGAGACTGGCAGACTCTGTCTGCTCATAATGAACTGGAGCTTTACGATACTTTTGAGGATCCAGATGAATGCTGCAACCTGGCGAATAGTAGCTTACCGGAAAGCAAACAACTGATCCTCGATTTAAACTCAAAACTCAATGAACTGATCGACAGTGAGATTGGCACAGACGATGGTAGCTGCTATCCGCCAGGTCGAAACTACACTCTGTAGCCATGGCTTAAAAGCCTGAATCAGCAACCCCTCGACTTGCCCTAGCTATTCTCTACGAGTTACTACCCTGGTTCATATTGATGCTATGCTAGCCAATGATGCCGCCAAGGTTAACGGGCGGTTTCGCTGGTTATCACCTGTCTGTCTCTTCACTGAAACGGACTTGTAGCAGCTTTAAATAAACAAAGGCCAATCCATTCGGGCAATACAGTGAAGGCAGCAGAAAAAATACTTAACGATCTCATAGCAGGAAACCAACGGTTTCTGCAGGGATCAACCAAGGGCAAAGCCTGGCAAGGCAGTCAGAAAAACACTGAACAATCACCTAAGGCAATTGTTCTAGGCTGTTCCGACTCTCGGGTTCCAGTCGAAATTGTTTTTGACCAGGACCCCGGGGATTTATTTGTTATTCGGGTAGCTGGCAATATTGCAGGGGCATCGCAGATTGGCAGCATTGAATATGCCGCCGAACAGTTCAATGTACCTCTTGTCATCGTCCTGGGGCATACCGATTGTGGCGCAATTAAGGCAACTATGATGGCTCTGCAAAACCACAACACCGTTACATCAGAAAATCAAGGCTCAATCGTCGATCACATTGCTCCTGCTATTAGTGAACGCTGTTCAACCAACACCTCTCTGGTCGATAACCAGCAAGCATTACAATGTTTACAGGCCAATATACGTGCTTCGGCAAAGCAGTTAACGCAGGACTCAACCATCCTGGCGGATTTAACTGCATCCAAGCAATTAACCGTAATCTCAGCCTACTATGATATCGAAACGGGGACGGTCAATATAATCGATTAAGCCCGCGCTATTACCAGCAGGCATTACTGGCATTACAGATGCTTCTACCGCCTGCCGGTGCTTTGACACAAGGGTTAGTCGTCGACTACATCAGCCTGGGTAAATATATCTGTACCTGCTCCCTCTGCACGGCCAATCGTTAACTCATCACCGATGGTTATGGTCATTAGATCCTCGGCCACCATCATATTGCCGTCATAATCAGTCAGGGCAAGCAACGCTTCAGCCGTCATCTCCGGTGGGATAATATGTGAGTAGACGCCCAGGCGAGGTCGAGTCTGTTCAAACACATGGGCGACCTGAGCTGGTGATGAATGCACTGACAAACTGACGTTAGCTAGAATAGCTTCCGGTGAATTTTCAATTGCCGGCACCTGGGTTTCATGGATCAGCACATCTACGCCCTTACCATAAGGAATAATCTGGCTCGATGCAGTAGATCGAGTGTCCCCAGAGAACAGCACTGAGCGCCCCCGATAATCTATTCGATAGCCAAGCGTGGCCCCTTCCAGACCGAGTGATTCACCAGTGGCAACATTGATAGGCATGTGCTCGACATCAAATGCTGTGATCTTGAGGCCATCTTGGTCAAAAAATACGCCTGACTGGATATCGGTTCCGAGTAGCTGGGAGCCTTCCTCATGCACACCAACAACAGTCCGGTAACGAATATCCCAATCATAGGCAGCACGGAAATGCGCCATCATCGCAGCTGTACCTGTCGGCCCATAAACTTTCATTGGCGTCTTACGACCAAATAGCCAACCCGTCAGCCACAACCCAGGCGCACTGATAGTATGGTCAAAATGAAGATGCGTTATCAAAATGTGGTCAACCGCGGTAAGTATTTCAAAGCCTCCTGCCTGGAACAGCCGCTCGCGCATACCTGGCCCCGCATCTACCATGATCTTATAATCACCCGCCTCCACCAGAATTGCTGGGCCATAGCGACTAAGAGAGGGTCTGGGTGCACCAGTACCAAGAAAAGTCAGTTTGATTTCACTGGCACTCGCGGCATAGGCACCCTGCTGCCCCTGGATACCAAGCAGTAAAAAAGCCAGCAACATACTCAGCCAATGGACGATACGCATTTGATTCTCCCTGAGCGTAAATTTAAATAATAACATTGTACTGATCGCAATCGGCTCGGTTACCACTTCAACTGTGTTTCAGCGGGCTCACTGACCTAAGCCAAGACCACAACTGAACCTACTCAGTTGCACAGGACATACTCAACTGGTGGAATCGGCTAGAGTCTCCTAACGTGCTGCCTGGAAACTGGTATTGATTTGCACAACAACAAACCCTGCACTCAAAAGAACACAAAAGAACGGACCACTACATTTCTGCGGCAGGGAGCCTGTTCAGGCGCACTATGATCAATACAGGCGGTATGAAACGACCAACGCGATACAGAGCCATCAGTAATCGAATCGTAGCATTTAAGCATCGAAACTTCGTTCGGCTGCTGCTCAGGAAGCCAGTACCACTCGTGCTCTGGACGATGCGTAAAGCGCGTGGTTTCTCCGACACGGTCATCGTAAACGCGGTAATTGGTTATATAAGGCTGATCCCTAAAAGAAGGCCAGGCACAAAGTACAAATGGATTCTGACGTACAGTTTCCATGGGCTTGGCCAGGTTAATAGACATGAATCGTTGTGACATCTTCGCATCAGCCTGTGCCGGCGTGTAATCCTGCTTGCGACCGAAGTTTCGTAAGTTTCTAGTCAGCAGTTCACGGCAGCGAACGCGGCCACTGTTATCGTTCAGGTCATTGTGCACCAGGTTAGCATAAGCCTTATTCACCCCTGGGTTGTTATTGTCCTGATCTTCAGTTGGGTCGCCCTTATAATCTTTGTCAAAGACATCATGGTTAAAGACCAGGGCATCAGTGGCAGCCGGGAAAAATTCCAATAAAAGCTTTTCCATCTCCGGATAAAATACGCGCTCTACTTCGGCGGCATCATAAAAGTCCTCACATTTCGAGTCACACTGTGCCAAAGACACGCCGAGCGCATCCATACACTCTGGGCTAGTCGGTGATAGATCGGGATAATAATCCCCAATCCTACGTGCATCGCGTAATACCTGAGGAAAATACAGGCATCGACGCACATTATCCTGTTCGTCCTTACGCAGTGCCTGCGCCTGTTTAGACCGCTCTGGATCACGCCAGAGCGCATTAGATGAGACAACAGAAAAAGATGGTTTTTCATAGACTGTATAACGCAGAGGGAGAACCAACCCCCCCTGCGGAACAACGTAATTATTAGCCTTGATATACTCTAGACACTCTGCATAGCGACGAAAACCGCTACCCCACTGAGTCTCTATAGGTCCGGGCGGCGCGTTATCGAGCATATCAATCACTGCCTGCCCCTCACCGCTATCAATCTGGCGCAAGGCGGCCTCAACCGCCTCAGCGGTTCCTGCATCACCCTCTCGATCAAAGGACATATAGGATAAGCCCCCATTTTCAGCAATCGGCGGTGGCTGCCCCTCAGTGAGTTGCAAGGCAGGCACAAAAACCGTGGCAACTTTTTCTGCTTCTACTGCATTTTGATCGACCATGATCTTGCTCCCATTCCTGGTAAAGCTATTGATTAAGGTACAGATGCAAGGATTGTGGCACACAGATATGCTGCTAGCTAGCCTGTGGCGGACCGCTTACAAAATATTGCTCAATGTTATGGCTGCCGCCCACTGGCAAAAAAAACGCTATTTCCCGGTCATTGACGTTTAGACCTTGCCGGTCTCGTCCGCGGCAGCAACGGGCTTTTAATCAAACCCAAGAAAACATAGGAGTGGTTATCAGGCTTTGAGTTCGGAACGAACCACATTCGACCACATCAGTTTCTGCTGTTCCTCGCTGGCCTGTTTGCCGGTCACTTTTTCATAGACTAGGCCGATGATTATAGCGCTCAAAAAAGTCGCTAGCCATGCCGTGAGAATAACAAGGTGGGTAGAGAAACTAACTCCAAAAAGCTCGCGACTATAGCTCGTGCCTACACCTACTATCTCACCAATAAGAACAGCCGGTATAACCGATACTGGCGTAGCACGCTTTACAAACATACCGAGCACGAATAACGCCCCGAGAGGCCCAAGAAAACAATTAAACCCCTTTTGCGCCAGGGAAATAATATCGGTACCTTTTGACACTTCGTATAATCCAATGGTGTAGACAACAATAAAAATACCCATCATCGCTGTTGTCTTCCTGGCTCGGCTAAGCTCAGACTTTTCATCATCCGAACCAGGCCTCAGGCGACGATGAAAATCCACGGTCAATATAGTTGAAGCAGAATTGGCACCGGAATCGATGGTAGACATAGCGGCTGCAAATAGTGCCGCCACCACCAGACCCCTTAAACCGCTCGGCAGGTAATAACTGATGAATTGCGGAAATACCGCGTCTTGAGAGACGTTACGAATAGAGGCGATATCAGAGGCGATGCCGGCTTTAGCAGGAAGGTCGAACTCCTGAATAAAGTACATGAGAGATATCCCGACCCCAGCCAGGATAACGCCTAATAGAGCTGCCGCAATGGCACTGATCACGTAACTCCACCTCGCCGCACTAACATCCTTGACCGCAAAATATCGCTGCAGAGCCATCTGATTTGCTCCGTGGGTACAAACCATCCACATAAACAAACTGGCACTAATGGCAAATACGGTAGTTCGATTACGTACATCCCAATCAAACCATTCAACTTCCTCATGCTTGTATTGTTCGGAAACTGCTATCCAATCACTGACATTGGACTGCGTCATCCAGGCCACGGCGCCCATGGTGAACAATGCTCCAATAAGTAATACCACAAACTGAATGACATCGGTCCAGACCACAGCGCGAATACCACCTAGCGTGGTATATACAATGGAAAATAACCCGACGCCCAAAATGATCGTATACACAGATGCATCCGGCCCAGTAATAAAGGGCAAGCCAATATCTATCCTGATAATTTCGGCTAAAGCAATCGACGCCGTGAGAACGACAACAGAAATCCAGCCAAATATCAGCAACAGACAAAAGATTGCTGCCATTATGCGGACTGGATAGTTAAACCTGTACTCAAGGTACTCATAGGCACTGGTCAAATTCAAACGCATAAAAAACGGTATCCAGACGAAGCACACCACCAGCAGAACCAACGGGATAGGTGACTGGCGCGTAAGAAAGCTGAGGCCGGTACGAAACATCTCACCGGGTTGGCCGAGATAGAGCAGTGTAGACATGACCGTTGCAAACAGACTGATACCCACAGCCCAGGGTGGCAGATCACGACCACCGACAAAGAAATCCTCTGTGGAACGCTGTTTTCGGGCGATAACAATCCCCATCGCTAGCATTGCTGCGAGATATAAACCGATGACAACCAGGTCAATGGCGGTCAATCCGCCAGTAGGAATATCCAGGGGAATGCCTATATCTTGTTTAATATCCATAACGACCTCATGTCTAGCTAACGTAAAAGGCCGTTGGCGATAACACTTCTCATCGCTTCCGCCGAACCCTCGTAAATTCTCATAGGCCTGACGTCGCGATAACATCTTTCCAGAATGGTTTCATCCGACAATCCTGCAGCGCCGTGAATCTGAACTGCGCGATCAACCACACGACCTGCCATTTCGGTCGCATAAGTTTTTGCCATGGCAGTCTGTTGAATGACATTTTCACCTTTTTGAGCGCGCCAGGCAGCGTCATAAACCATCAGGCGAGCGGCGTGCAATTCTACTGAAGAATCTGCGATCATCCATTGTATAGCCTGTCGAGAAGCCAATGGTTTGCCAAAAGTGTGTCGTTGCTTAGCATAGTCAATGGCTAATTCCAGGCAACGATCAGCGATACCTAATGCTCGCGCCGAAATCTGTAACCGACTCGAGTACAAAAAAGAAGTGCCTGCTCCCCAGCCTTGCCCCGGCTCTCCTAACAGTTGTTGCTCGTTGACCAAACATTTGTCGAGAAAGAGCTCAAAGGTGGAGTGGCCGTGGATCATTTTCTGTTCGCGTCCAATAGAAAAACCAGGGGTGTCTTTTTCGACTATCACCCAAGACATACCTTCGTGACGCTTGGTTCCCTTGACTCGTGCCAGAACTAAAACATAGTCCGCGATATCAGCATAGGAAATCCAGCATTTGTTACCGTTGAGGATCCAACCTTCGGAAGTCTTTTCCATGGTGGTAAGAATTCCTGCCATGTCGCCTGCTGCCTGGGGTTCACTAAATGCACTAGCACCCTGAAGTTCTCCTCGAACCGTTGGGTACAAATATTTTTCTTTCTGTTGGTCCGTGGCAAGGTCGTATATCACGGGGGCGAACCTCATGGCGAACACGCCTCTGCCAGCAGTACAGCGGTGGACCTCTTCAATGACAATGCAACTGTCGAGCAGGCCCAGACCAGCACCTCCAATTTCCACCGGTGCATCCAGGGCAGCCAGTCCGAGATCCTCTATTATTTTAACCAGGCGGTTCTGTATAGGTTCTGGTAAATCCAGAGAATTAGCGCGTTCAGGCAAGCTGAGTTCCAGAGGCATCAATTCATCATTGACGAAGCGCCTGACAACATCTTTAAGAATTCTTGTTTCTTCAGGAAGATTAAAATCCATTGGTGACCTATCCAGCTAGTTTTCGAACCGTTCTCTATTCAGCCTGTCTTCAAAGAAATACTAAATCTCTGATACCGCGTTCAGTCATCCTGGCAGAACCTCAAAAAACCACACTGAGGCGACCAAACCACCAGGCCAGACAATCAATCCTGACAACGCATACAAAAACTCAGGTTACGTTCTTTACGACACAAGAAACGCTGAAAGAGTTTTCAAAATCGACTACTTCAGAGCCTATGCCAGTTACAGGTATCTGTCAAATGATTCTAGTACATATATATTTTATTCATATATATGTATTAATAATAAAAAGTTGGTTATTATTTGTGCAATGTTCGTATCGGAGAGTCCCTATCTCAAAAGAAGTTATCAAGTCTGCTGAGCGAGTTTTCGCCGTATTAGAATTGTTTCGCAACCAACAGTCCGCCCTGACTGCTACGGAAATCTGCAAATACCTCAAATACCCTAAGTCCAGCGCTGATGCTCTATTAAAAAGCCTGGTAACACTTGGATATCTGACTATGGACCCCAGCACAGTGCGTTACTTTCCCTCCCTGCGAGTGGCCAAGCTCGGCGACTGGCTTCCAAATATGCTGCTCGGCGGCGGTGATACCTTAAATATGCTAAACGAATTGCATAACCTCACCGGCGAGACCGTCACCCTGTCCATGCCGAATGAGTTGTCGATGCAGTTCATTACCGCGATAGCCGGGACGTTTCCCATGTCTCTATCCATAAACGAAGGTCTGACAGTTCCTATATTTGCCACAGCAGTCGGTATCGCACACCTGGCTACACGCAGTGACCAGGAAATCGACAAGCTAGTTAAGCGGTCTAATCGACAGGCTGTGCTATCTGAACACAGGGTGGATATTGATGAATTAAATGCGGAAATCGAAACAACTCGAGCCAATGGATATGCCTTGGCCTATGATCGAATACTAACGGATACAGGTGCAATTGCCATGGCTCTACCAGCGAACCAACTTGACCGAGCACTGGTGGTAGCGATTGGCGGCTTATCCAGTCGCATCAAAACTCATCAAACACAGATCATCCAGAAAATGCGTCAAGCCATCAGACAGTTAGGTCAAAACGATAGAGCCGTTAGCTAATTAATTCGTATATATGAATATAATATCTATATAAAAGAATTTGTTGACACGCTGCTTTATATAAGAATATATTCCTTTATATAGGAATGTGTTGTTTAGATAAGGATCTATTGGCTGAAAATGACATCGCTGCTCGCTGCTGATCCCAGCAAAACGGAGATTGGTAACAATCAACACGACTAGCACGATGCCTGTAGTTCACTAACTCAATAAAAACTGGTTTCAAGCATGGCCAACAACTACATCGATATTGTCTGCAATCTCTATACACCACAGGTCGTTGACGAAGACAGAATGGGTATTGACGATGACTTCAAACAACAGGTGAGAATGCCTGAGGATATGCGTGGAGGGGTCTCCATGCAGGACTACATTTTGAAAATGGACAATGCAGGGATAGAAAGGTCGCTTCTAATCGCTGTTCGTGGTGGAGATCTTAACGTCAGGGGATCCTTTGAAGTACCCTATGCGTATGTTCGGGATGTCTGCCAGCAATACCCGGATCGGTTTTCTGGTCTTGCCGGCGTTGACCCTACCCGAGGCATGCAGGGACTGCGTGACCTTGAAGTGGCTGTAAAAGAATATGGCTTCGTAGGGGCTCACTGGTATCCACACTGGTTCTCAATGCCACCGGATGCAGCCCAGATCTACCCTTACTATGCCAAGTGCTGTGAACTTGATATCCCAATCATGATGCAAGTGGGCCAAAACCTTGTCTACAACCGGGACCGCCGACTACCTTCGGTGGCAAGACCCATTTTGCTGGACCAGGTGGCGATTGACTTTCCCAGCCTAAAGATAATAGGGATCCACATTGGCATACCTTGGACAGATGAGATGATTGCCATGTGCTGGAAACATGAAAACGTCTATACCGCTGGAGATGCTTACGCGCCCCGTTATTGGCCGGATCAATATGTGCATTACGCCAACACCATTGGCAGGCACAAAGTCATGTTCGGTACTGACTGGCCAGTGATTTCTCCCGAACGGGCAGTCGATGAGGTCGATAATCTGGGATTAAAGCCAGAATCTCACACTCTCTTGATGAGAGATAATGCAATCCGAGTTTTTAAGCTACCAACCTAAATATCTAGAAACCTGATGAACATCGATGAACACCAAAAACCCGCAATAAGTGAATCATTATCACTAGTCAGTGGTATACGCGCGGCAATGCAGCTGACCCCTACCAAGATCGCAATAACGGACTCAGACAGCACTCGGACCTACTCGGAGCTCATTACTCGGATTGACCGGGTCAGTATGGGATTTCTTGAACAAATGGATCTTACCAGTCAAGTACATGCCGCTATTGTCGCCGGCAATTCAATTGAATATGTAGAAGTCATCGCCGGGGCCTCACAAGCCGGAGTCCCGCTGGCAACGATCAACCCCCAATTGAGTGCAGCAGAAATCACAGCAATCTGTGATGATGCTTTAGCCCAAGTCCTGTTTACAGACCTTCACAACGCTGAGCGATTACTGGCCTGCACATTTGCGAGCGTTAAAAAAATTATCGTGCTTGGCGAGGACTTCGAGTCCTGGATCAGCTCATCATCTGGCGGAGGATCCCTGCCTGAAGTATCAGCAGACGATGTTTTCACCATTCCCTATACCTCCGGCACCACCGGTCGACCAAAAGGTGTGCTGGTTTCGCATCGTTCAAGAATAATGACATTCCATGGGATGGCCGCCGAGTATGGCTGCTACACTTCTGAAGATCGCTTTCTGGCAATAGCCCCTTTGTGTCACGGGGCCGGTCTGGCATTTGCACTTGCTTCACTGTTTTTTGGTGGTTACGTACAGTTGATCAATCGATTTGACGCTGAGACCGTCCTAAGAATTTTGCATGAGGACAATATCACCGGTGTTTTCATGGTACCTACTCATTTTCACAAAATTTTTGCTTTAACGCCTGAAACCCTAAGGCAGTATCAGGGTACCGAACTGGGTTCGATTATCTCTAATGCAGCGCCACTACCACATGCCACAAAAGAACGGATCCTCGAATATTTCGGAGATGACTTGCTGCACGAGACCTATGGGTCAACCGAAGCCAGCATAGTAAGCAACCTTCGTCCTGAAGATCAAAGACGCAAACAAAACTGTGTCGGCCTGCCGTTTGATACCAACCTGATCAGCTTAAGAAACGAACAAGGAGAGGAGTGCGGCCCAGACGAACCAGGAGAATTATTTTCCTCCAGTCCATATCTATTCAATGGCTATTGGAATAATCCGGATGAAACCGAGGCTGCTTTTAATGCAGGCTGGGTTACCGTCGGTGATATAGCCCGCAGAGATGCCGACGGCTATCTCTACATCATTGATCGAAAAAAGGATATGGTTCTCTCAGGTGGTATTAATATATACCCCCGGGAAATCGAGAACGTATTAGAGCAACACGCTGCTATAGCCGAAGCTGCCGTAATAGGGGTACCCGACGACAAATGGGGAGAGCGCCTGAAAGCATTCGTGGTACCCTGTGACGGCGAACAAATCATTCCGGATCAACTCGCTGCTTTTGTCGAAACCTTGCTGGCCAAATACAAAGTCCCGAGAGAATACCAGGCAATCAAAGAATTACCACGAAATGCCGGCGGCAAACTCCTTAAGGCGGCACTACGCGAAATGACTTAGCAAGCTTTTCAGCTAAGCAGACTTTGTATTGGCCTCGTACACCTCTGGCATTTCCCATGGCACTTGCCATGGAGCACGCACATAACCTCTTCCATTGACGTGGTGAACCAGGTCATTTGCTACCACCTGGGGATGCTTCATCAAAGCGCCCAGTTCTGCAAATTCCACCGCCCACACGTTCGGGAAATCTTCTAACAGGATAATGATTTCCTCTGCGGTAAATTGTGTTGTGTACTTTTCCCATAAAGGCTTGGCCTGTCTTGCCAGATAACCCATACCGAAGGTAAACCACCAATTTTCAGAGAATTCAGAATTGCTGCTGAACTCCTCACGCATACCGAGCAACTCCAGCATTTCAAGAAAGTCTTCCTCTGATAACTGTGGCGAGGGACTCATATAGACGGGCCTGTCTTTACTCTGATAACCACTGTGCGGACTATCCGTCTCGTTTGTACAATAGGAATCTCCGAGCCATTCATCCGGGTCTGTCAAGGCTGCCCATTGATTGGTTCTCAACGACATCATTGCTCCCAGCAAACTGGTAGCAACTCTCTGACCTTCTCCTGTTTTTTCTCGATGGTAAAGCGCCGCAAGCACACCAATAAACGCGACCGACCCGCTACAGGTCGCGACAATATCTGAACCTACGCGCACTGGTGGCTCACCCAGGGTTCCCAGCAGTCGAAGGTATCCAGTCATTGCCTGGATAACCAATTCACTACCTGGCATGTCACGCATAGGACCAGTTTCTCCAAAGGGAGTCAATGCGTGATACACCAGGCCAGGGTTGTACTTAGCCAAGGCGTCATAGTCTAATCCTCTGGTCTTGGCTAGCCCTGGGGTCCAGTCTTCAAGAAAAACAGCCGCGTCACTTAGCAACGATTTTAATTCAGCCTGACCCTCTACACTGTCAAGGTCGAGCCGGCGACTTTTTTTATTTCTATTGAAGGCATCATACAAAGCACTGTTACCTGACTCGACCCTGGGAGCAAGCTGCCTTGCCCAGTCACCTTCGGGGGGTTCAATTTTTATTACTTCTGCACCTGCCTCTGCCAGCAACAGACCGAGATAGGGCCCGGCAAAACCTTGTGTTGTATCTATAACCCGTAGCCCATCGAGGGGCGATGATGACGTGCTTTCCTGATCTGTTTGCACCTGGGACTGAGCTGGTCCGCCGAAGCCAGCGTCAATCAACTGCTCGGTATGTTCGCCCGGCACTGCTACCTGGGGGTTAATGCTGGCGGCAGTTTTACTGAAGTTCCAGGGTACCTCCCCGACGATAATCTCACCCTGGTGAGGGGCATTGATCGTCGTGAGCATGCCATTTTCAACGATCTGCTGGTGATACCGAATCTGCTCAAAATCCAAACTTAAGCCATGCGGGACGCCTTCTCTTTCGAAACGTACAACCCACCATCGCTTTGGCTTCCCCCTGATTACCTCACCTACTATGCCAGCAAGTTGCTCGCGGTTTTTAACTCGATCAACATTAGTAACAAACCGAGGATCTTCCATCAGAGGCTCAATATCCAGTGCGCGACAAAACCCAGCCCACTGGGCCTGAGTTTCGCAGGCAACTGCGATGTATTCGTTATCCAGCATTTGAAAACACTGGTTGGGGGCACTGCTTGATGAGGCACTTCCTAACAGTTGCACCGATGAATCTGTCAGTAGAGACTCAGCAGCTCTGTTCATTTGCATTGCTACGCCCATGGTAAAATGGCTGGTTTTAAGGTGACTGGCTGTTCCGAACCGTTCGCGTTGCAACAAGCCAAGCAAGGCAAGGCCCGTGACGACCGCCGAGCCCGCAGGGTCCATGTGAACAAAACGCAGCATTTCAGGCACTCCTCCCAACTGACCATTAAGACTTCCAAAACCACTGAATGCCTGCACATGCGGGTCTAAAGCTGCCATGTCACGCATTGGTCCAACGTCTCCCCAGCTACTACTGGAGACATAAACCAACCCGCTATTGGTATCATTTAGCTCTGCGTAGCCCAATCCTATGCGATCAGTCACACCAGGTCGGAAGTTCTCAATAAGCACATCGGCTTCGGCACCCAAACGCCGCACAGCATCAAGATGCTCGGGCTTTTTCAGGTCCAGTTCAGCGGATCTTTGGTGATTATTACTCGCTGTATAGCACGTTGATATGCCTTTCTGCATGGGATGGAGTAATCGGATGAACTCACCATCGGGCCGTTCAACCTTAACCGAATCGGCACCAAGGTGGGCAAGCAAGGAGGCGGCCCAGGGACCAACAATGGAAGTCCCAATATTCAGGACCCGCACACCGGCTAACGGCCCCGATACAGATTTTATATCCTTATGCATAGCAAACTCCTTTAACTCTGCCATTCAAACGCCTGCCCTATTGCAGCCATCAACAGCAACTAATACTGATTACAATAACCGATAGTAGCAAAAATTGAACAATTTTTGCAAGCGTATGCAAAAATCGAGGGCAGGTGTATTAACATTAATTTAACTGTTATTATTCAATAAGTTAAAGTTTTACTGTAGAAATTTATTCTATTGGTATACAATAAATTGCAATCGCATGCAAAAATTGAAAAGGACGACCCATGTTGATTGCAACGCCTGATTCACTCATTTACAAAGCCGATCCAGTACAACCATGAACATAGCAAGACGTGCAAATTCTCAGGATGTAGCGGCTTTAGCTGGCGTCTCTCAAGCTACCGTCTCCAGGGCATTCACTCCGGGCGCCAGCATTTCTGATCGAGCCCGCAAGAAAATTGAAGCTGCGGCTGCGAAACTAGGTTACCAACCGAACATCATCGCGCGCAGCCTTTCGAAAAGGCGGTCAAGACTGGTTGGGCTGTTATTTGCCAACTGGACCCACCCCAAGGCTGCTGATCTCTTAAAAAACATTACTGAGGCGCTCACCGAGCACGATTATAAAGTGATCGTTCAATCAGCTACCGGGTCTCGTCTTACCGATGAAGTTCTACGCGAATTTCTACGCTACCAAGTTGATGGCGTCATCGTTTTTTCTGCAGCACCGACAGCAGAAATTTCAGCGGAGTATGCCCGCGCACAGGTGCCTATCGTTTTGCTCAACCAAAACGGTCAGTCCCTCAATACCTCATCAGTCAGTGTTGATGCCACAGGTATCGGTAATCAGATTGCGTCCTCCTTATTGGCTCGGTCCTATAAACGTCTGGCCCTGATCAGCGCTAACCCCAAAAGCCAAATCGTTATCGACATGACCAAGGCCATTGTTAGTACTGTCGCTGAACATCCACACATGCGTATTATTTCCCAGCAAACAGGCATTGATGGCTATGAGGCAGGCATGCGGGAAATCGAGAACATCTGGAAGCAACCAGAAACACGCCCCGATGCAATCGTCTGCACTTCTGATAATACCGCGCTCGGAATTCTAGCCGGATGCAGGCAAAATCTGGGTATAAAAGTACCGGAAGAATTAGCAATCGTCGGCTTGGGCGATATACCCGCATCAGCCTGGCAGGATCAGAGCCTTTCAACCATTAAAATTCCACATGATGAAATGGTCAGTAAAGCGGTTATGACACTGATCACTGGTATAGAGGATCCTTCAGTACAACCAGAGTCCTACCGGTATCAAGCAGAGTTTATTCAACGCGGCACAACGCGAATTATTTCTAACCCTAAGACAGGAGAAACTCAATGAGAATAGGCTCCAACAATCTGGCCTATCCTTTCGAGGCTCGTCCAGAACCAGCACATAAAATCGAAGTCGCTATCGGCGTGTACTGGTTAAGAATGCCACTTCCGATCAGCCTCAATCACATCAACCTGTGGTTACTCGACGACGATGACGGCTGGACTATCGTTGATACCGGCATGTCTACTGATGAAACCAAATCGCTGTGGGAGTCTTTATTAGAAAACCAACTTGACTCCAAACCGGTCAAGCGGGTTATCGGTACTCATATGCACCTCGACCATATTGGTCTGGCTGGTTGGCTGTGCAGGAAATGTGAAGTAGACCTCTGGATGCCGCGCTCAGAATATCTATCCTGCCGTGTGTTTTCGTCTGAAATGAAAGAAGACCCTTCAACAGAGACGGTCGAGTTCTACAAATCAGCAGGATTTCAGCATGAAGAACTCGCTGTGTTCCGGGATCGATTTCAGGCTAGAAGTCATTTTATGACTGCCATGCCAACCTCGTATCGTCAAATAAAAGACCATGAGAAAATAACAATAGGCGAACACGAATGGACTGTGATGGTAGGAAGCGGGCATTCTCCCGAGCATGCCTGCCTGTATTGCGAGGACTTGAATCTGCTCATCGCGGGCGATCAGATTCTGCCTCGGATTACACCAAACGTCAGCGTCAGACCCGACCAACCTCAAAGCAATCCCCTTGAAGAATGGTTAGAAAGCTGTCGTCGATTTAAGAACCGTATAGACGAGACCGTGCTAATACTTCCTTCCCACGGTGATCCTTTTTACGGTGCGCCGCTGCGGATTCAGGAAATCATTGATGACCATGAACAAGCTCTTGCTAGACTGCATGAGAACTGCAACACACCAAAGCGTGTGGTGGATGTTTTTCCTGCTCTTTTTAAAGGTAAGGTCGAAGATCATAACCTGGTCATTGGCACCTGCGAGGCCCTGGCGCACCTAAACTATTTACTCGAGCGTCAGCAATTACAAATGTTTGTAGAAGACAATGGTGTGAAGCGCTTCCAACAAAATTAAGACCCTCTATCCTACTCCCGCCCTTGGCACGTGTGAGGCACCAGGGCATCTAAACTATTTACTTGCAAGCCAACAATCACAAAAGTTTGTGCAAAACAGCCTCAGGAAACCAGCCCAACAAGGGTAAGGTTGTAGTGGTTTTATTTATCATCTGATAAACTAGGTATTAAAAGCGAACCTCCGTTAAACTTTACGAGATCATATAGCTAAGGATTATATTAGATGAGCACTAAAGAATCAGACGTGAAAGCTCCTCGAAAACGACTGAGTGCAGAAAACCGTGAACAGAAAATACTTGAAGAAGCGATCAAATTTTTCGCAGAAAAGGGATTTTCAGGCCAAACGCGAGAACTGGCCTCCCGCCTGGGAATATCCCAGCCCCTCCTGTATCGATATTTTCCAACCAAGAGAGACCTGATTGAGAATGTATTCGAAGAAGTTTACATGAACCGGGTCAACCCTGAATGGCTTACCACCATTAAAAATAGGGAAAGATCCTTGGAAGATCGTCTCATCGAATTCTACCGCTCCTATGCAGAGGCGACCTATCGTTATGAGTGGATACGCGTTTACATGTTTTCAGCCTTGATGGGCGAAGAACTAAACCGCCGCTACATAAACCTGGTAGAAAAAGAATTACTAACCCCTATTTGCCTGGAGCTTCGAGCCTACTGCGGCTTAACACGGGACGAACCAGTCAGCCAGGCAGAACTCGATCACATCTGGGTTTTACATGGTGGGCTTTTTTATTATGCCATTCGCAAACATATCTACCATGGTCCGGTCAGCGAAGATTTCTCCACAGTGATGTCAAGCGCTGTCACTGCCATGCTCAGAGGAACTAAAGTGATCTCTGGAAAGTTGTGAATACCATGCCTAACTCAACCTCGGCCAGCAAACTTACAGATACTGTCGGTATACTAGGTCTGGGCATAATGGGATTAGCCATTGCCGAACATCTCACAACCCACGGGTGGAAAGTCGTCGGTTTTGACCCTAATCCCCTTCAGCAAACAAAAGCCAGTGCGGCAGGTGTCGGTCTCAAGGATCAAGCTACCGACGTAGCCAGCGAAGCAAATATCATCCTATCGAGCCTGCCAACACAGCAAGCACTGGATCAGACTATAGATGCCATTATTAACTGCCCAAAAAACCGGGTTTCAATTTTAGCGGATCTAAGCACCTTAAAACTGGAATGCAAATTAAAAAATCTAGAACGCTTGAATAACGCCGGCGTGACCTTCCTGGATTGTCCAATCAGCGGAACTGGTGCCCAGGCACAAACAGCAGATATTTCAATCTATGCAAGCGGCTGCAGTGATACCTATCATTTCTGTAAACCCCTGCTTCAGGACTTCGCTCACCACTTACATTACCTCGGCAAGTTCGGCAATGGCACAAAAATGAAATTCGTGGCAAACCTGCTGGTTGCCATCCATAACGTAGCTACTGCAGAAGCCATGTTGTTAGGCAAGGGATGTGGCCTGGACCCTCAGGAAATATGCGAAACGATCTCAACAGGCGCGGGCTCATCGAAGATTTTCGAATTAAGAGCGCCGCTAATGGCAGAACAGGA
This sequence comes from Gammaproteobacteria bacterium, assembly GCA_018666555.1. Lineage (GTDB taxonomy): Bacteria > Pseudomonadota > Gammaproteobacteria > Pseudomonadales > Azotimanducaceae > UBA9926. Next base: position 50,003 of record JABIZD010000017.1, on the reverse strand, counting down.
ATTTGATCCTCCGACCATGCGTCTGGATCTATGGCAAAAGGATATGGAACTCATATCCGATTTCATCTCTGAATCGGGGGTTTCGACGCCTCTTTTTAATGCAACCTCATCAATCTATGAAGCAGCAAACCAGCAAGGGCTTGGCCAACAAGATACCGCAGCCATTTATACCGTTATGGATAAACTCACTGACTGAGCTTTATACAAGCATAAAGAAACCAATCATCACTCATGAGAGTAGAAGGTATGCAAAAAGACAAAAAAAATGCAGCACCGGAAGCAATCTGGCCTGGACTCGAAGCGGGTGTGCCAAAACCTCTCATGCCTTACAGCCCAGCAATTAAAGCCGGCGGCTGGGTTTTTATAGCAGGTCAACTCGCTAGCGACTTTAAAACGGGCCTGGATGCCTCAATCAGACAAGTAAACCCTTTCCTGAAAGAGCAACTGGCTAGTGAAGCTGATTTTGTCCTCGGTAACCTCACCGATACTATCAAGGCGACCGGTTGCGACATCAACAAGGATATGGTCCGAATCTGGCAGTGGTTTGTATCAAGCCAACCGACCTACAAACAATTTGAGCAAGGCAACAATTGGCCTGGCATATCCGTCGCACCCTATATTAACGTCAGGAAAAATTATGTCGATCAGTGCCCGCCCTCTTCCAGTCTCAGCGTCCGTGAGCTGATGTGGCGCGACACTAATCTCGAGGTGGATATGATCTGCTTCGCTGATGATAACGAAACCATCACCTTTGGCGATGCGAACGCCCACATGCAACACACGCCTGCTTTACGTCGTGGTGATTGGGTTTTTCTCGCCAGCGAAGGACCGGTTGACTGGACCAACGGCAACCTGGGTGCAGCCCATTTGGGCGAACCGACGGCACTGGCAAAACACACCCAATCCCATCCAGACCATTGGTACACATCCTCGGTAGAACAACAAACCCGATACACCCTGGAAAAGCTCGCCACTCTGGCAGAAGCCGCTGGAAGTTGCCTGGATCAAGCTGTAAAGGCTGAAGTCTACATCGGTCACCCTCAGGATTTTGCCGCAATGGATCGTGTCTGGCAGGAAGTCTTCCCCTCCAATCCTCCCGCCAGGGTCGTTATTCCATATATGGGTATGGGCAACCGTGGTGCCAGAGTAGAGATCGCTCTGACTTTGCTGGCGAATGATGCAACCATCAAAAAAGAAACCATTGAAACCTCGGATGCACCAGAACAACCAGGCCACGAACCCCAGGCGATAAAAGCGGGCAACTTTCTTTTCTTCAGCACACAAATGGCCTTTGACTCAACTGGAAACCTGGCAGAAGGTATGCTGCGTCCAGACAATGCTCCCTGGTATGGCTCTCCAGGGCAGAATCAAATGCGCTTTATGATGAAGAATATCGATGCAATATCAGCCGCAGCAGGGACTTCAGTTGAGAACATTGTTCGCCGCGCCTGCTTCCACAATGACCTACAATGGTTCGCCGAATCAATACAGTGCTGGGCAGGCTATTTCCCGGGGGATAAGCCAGCTTCAACTACCATTGGGCTAGAGGGCCCTTTTGTCGTTAACGGTGCTAATACACTCCTGGACCTGGTCTCCTACGTCCCGGATTAACAATAAATAATAGTAGGTTATCTTGGAAACTGTCGGTTTTATCGGGTTAGGAAAAATGGGCATTGCTATGGCAACCCGTCTCCTTGAGACTGGAGTTGCTATCACGGTATGGAACCGCTCACCCGAAAAAGCAGACACCCTGGTAGCCCATGGCGCAAAACTTGCCTCTTCAGTTTCTGATCTGGTTAACTCAGCTAATCTCATTATCACCATGCTTGGCAATGATACGGTAACCGAGGAAATCTATACTGGTACTGATGGCATACTCAGTGGCGCAATCAGTGGCAAGCTATTTATCGATATGAGCACCCTGCGTCCATCAACAGTTTCGTCCCTGGCTGAAGAACTTCTCGCCAAAGATGCCTGCTTCATTGATGCACCCGTTTCCGGGACTGTCGGACCTGCTGAACAAGGCCAGCTACTGATACTTTGCGGGGCTAGCAGCGAAGACCTTGAACGGGCCCGTCCAGTATTGGAAATATTAAGCCGACGCATAGTTCATGCCGGTCCGACCGGGCGCGGCTCTCTACTCAAGTTAGTCGTTAACCTACCACTGGCAGTGTATTGGGAATCACTGGCAGAGGCGGCTAGTCTTGGTACCAGCGGTGGCCTGAGCCTTGAACTGATACTCGAAACCATACAGGACTCATCTGCAGCCTTGGCCGTATTACCACTTAAAACCCCCTACCTGCTCGGCCAGGCAGGAACAGTCGCGTTTGATGTCACGGGCATGCAAAAAGACCTGAATTCAATTCTACAAACAGGCCTGGAAGATAATCTACCTATGCCGGTAGCAAAAGGCGCATTAAGCATGTACGACGCTGCCGTTGATGCAGGACTTGGTAACGATGATGCCGTAAAGATAGTTCATTACCTGATCGATCTAGCCAATTCCACTCACAACCGTAAAGAGGACCTAAATTGAGAACATCTGAAATTAGAGATGGTATGCGTGTTGATTGGGATTGTGAAATTAAAATGAGTGATGGCCTCGTACTGAAGGCTGACGTCTTCCGACCCATTAAAGAAGCTCAGTATCCTGTCATTATGACTCACGGACCCTACGCTAAAGGCCTTGCTTTTCAGGAAGGCTATCCCAGCGCCTGGAATCGCATGGTAGATGAACACCCGGACGTCGCTGCCGGTTCGAGCAACTTATATCAGAGCTGGGAGGTAGCCGACCCGGAAAAGTGGGTGCCCGACGGATACGTATGCTTGCGCGTTGATTCGCGAGGATGTGGCGCGTCTCCCGGCTATGTTGACCATTTTTCTCCTCGGGAAACTAAAGATTTTGCTGAATGCATTAATTGGGCGGGCGTACAGCCATGGAGCAACGGTAAAGTTGGTCTTAATGGTGTTTCCTACTATGGCATCAATGCCTGGCAGGTTGCTTCGCTGCAACCTGAGCATCTTGCTGCAATCTGTATCTGGGAGGGATCTGCCGACTGGTACCGCGATATGACCCATCACGGCGGAATTCTCAGTACGTTCTGGGCGAACTGGTATGACATGCAGGTAAAGTCAGTTCAATATGGGCTTGGCAGCAGAGGCCCGGTCAGTTTAGTCACGGGCAGGCAGATTTGCGGGGACGAAACGCTCAGTGAGGATCAGTTAGCCGCTAATCGGTGTGACTTCGGCAATGAAATATATTCTCACCCATTCGACGACGACTACCATAAGATTCGATCCGCAGTCTGGTCAAAAATAACCACTCCCATTCTTACTGCCGCAAACTGGGGAGGTCAAGGATTACACCCGCGGGGAAACTTCGAAGGTTTTATGCGCGCGGCAAGTGAAAACAAATGGCTTGAAGCACATGGGTTAGAACATTGGACAGAGTTTTATACTGACTACGGTGTATTACTACAGAAGCGGTTCTTTGATTATTTCCTAAAAGGCCTGGATAATGGCTGGGACGAGCAACCCCGAGTTCAATTGCAAATAAGAAAAATCGACGGTTTCGAGCAACGCCACGAACAAGACTGGCCTATACCGAGAACGCAATGGACGTCATTTTATATTCATGAAAACCTGTCTTTATCGACACAAAAGCCAGTCAGTTCTGCCACCCTCAGCTTCGATGCCAAAGAAGATGGCCTAACCTTTTATTCCGAACCGCTATCGACTGACATGGAAATAACGGGACCATCCGCTTTCCAAGGAATGATCTCATCCTCTACTAAAGATGCAGATCTATTTATCGTGTTACAGGTTTTTTCCCCTGATAATGAGGAAATTGTATTTCAGGGAGCAATTGATCCCAATACACCAATCGGTCAAGGTTGGCTAAGGGCATCTCATCGCAAACTGGATACCGAACTTTCCAAGCCCTGGCGACCTTATCACAAGCATGACGAACAGCAGTTGCTGGAACCAGGTAAACCGGTACAACTGGACATTGAAGTCTGGCCCACATCGATAGTTATACCTGCCGGGTTTAAAATTGGTTTATCTATACGCGGGCGGGACTATGAAAACCCCAACGCAAAAAGCGAACGCCTCTCCAACTTCAAAAATGATCTAAAGGGCTGTGGTCCGTTTTTGCATGATGACCCGCGTGATCGACCAATGCAGGTGTTCGGCGGCACAACCAGCTTGCACATTTCTCCAGAAAGCCCTGCTTTTATATTATTACCTATCATTCCTGAGTGACCTGCGCCCCTGGCAGGCGCGACTCAGATCCAGTTGAATCGACTACGGATACGAGAAAACCGTCGGGTATTCACCTCGTCAAAAAGGGTATCCTGTAATTCATCCAGTTTTTTGACTGCCTTATGTCGATCAATGCTGACATGTTCGCCATCCTGAACAACGGTACGCCCGCGAACCAGCACTCGTCGAATTGACTCTGGGCTCGGTCCATTACCATAAACCAGATTCGGAATAATCGCCGAAGGTGGCGAAAGGTGCGTTTCTCCGCGGCGATCAATCAGGACAACATCGGCATCCTTTCCTGATTCCAATGAACCTATACGGTCATCCATCATCAACGCCTTGGCGCTGCCAATAGTAGCAAGTTCCAGGGCTTGCTCGGCGCTACCATAGAGCACCTCCTCGCCAGTCCATTTTGATGCAGCATCGCCGGCTCTGCGTCGATATTCATCACCAAGCCGCTGCCCGGTGAGGAAGCTCCGCATGGCCGTCCATAAATCATGACCATAGGCCACTACTGGCCCATCCAGACCCAGGCCACAGGTTACACCTCGATCAAGAAACTGTCTGGCATCAAAGCTAACCAGGCCAAGCACCTGCTCCATATCAGGAACCAGGGCGATGGTAGCACCACGGCTACGAATCAACTCCGCCTCTCCGGGGCGCAGATTCTGGGCATGCCCGGCAATAACGTTGGGCCCCAGAATACCTGCCTGATCGAGCCATTCAAACGACCCTCCCTGCCAACCACGTCGCTCGGCAAGGTACTTCTGATCGAATACTGCTGGCGCATGAATATCAAACTGCCGGTCATTGTCATCCGTCCACTGCCAAAGTTCCTTCAGCTGATCCGGTTCGCAATAAGTAATTCCAATGGTTGAAGCTGTCACGGAGATTAGATCATCTTCCCACTCGGCCTTTACCCGTTCCGTCTCAGCCAGGCCAACATCGAGATCTTCCCGAAAGCCTTCAGGTACTGCATCCTTGTCGTTGATGGTAAGACGAGCCATCCTGCAACGAATCCCGGCATCTTTAACGGCTGCAATGACCCCATCTATGGACCTTTTATGAACATGAGTAAAATGATCATCCGTGGTAGTAGTTACCCCGCGACGAACCAGGTCAAGCAAGGGTGGCATCGCTGAAACGTATGACCGTTGCTCATCACAGGCTCCCGTCATAGGGTAATAAAACCCAAAAAACCGTTCCTCAAAGGTCGTTCCCTCAGCCATACCTCGCAGGCATCCCTGCACCAGGTGAGCGTGCGCATTGATTAATCCAGGCATCACAATATGACCTTCACCGCCGATTTCCTCTGCCGCGGTGAACTGACAGTCGGCATTGCTGCCGGCACTGACGACCAGACCATCGGTGATGGCAAGATAGCCATCCGTGTAGACATCCCGATTCTCATTCATCGTGATTACCATGCCACGTATCAATAAGTCACACTTTTCCAAAGTTTCTTCTCCCATCTCGTGTATCGAGTTTGTCTCTTTATTTACTGCCTGATTAAGCGGTCTATTTACCGAACTATTATCCGAACTATTAACCGATCTATTAACCGATCTATTAACCGATGGCGACATCGGGGAAAATACCCGCCTTTGGCAGCATTGCAGGGACCTCCCTACCTAATTCACGTTCCAGCCATTGGCTCGTGTTGACTATATCCTGCAGGCAAACTCCAGTTTCTATACCCGATCGATTCAACATATAAACCAGGTCATCGGTAGGGATATTGCCAGTTGCCTTGGGTGCAAATGGACATCCGCCAATACCACCAATGCTCGCATCAATGGAATCAACTCCGGCATCAACTGCTGCCTGAGCGTTTGCAAGGCCGACGTTACGCGTATTGTGCAGATGCATACGTAAAGAAATATCAGTACCGATATGATGACGCACTTCACCGACCAGGTCAGTCAGCTGATTCGGAACGGCAACGCCAATGCTGTCCGCAATACCCAGCTCTGCCGGCCCAGCTTCCATCACGCGTTTGGCTATCTCAACAACATGCGCAACCGCAACTTCGCCCTCATATGGGCATCCGAATGCCGAAGAAATCATGACATTTGCAGCCTTGCCATTTGCCTTTGCTCGTTCGGCGATTTTCAGCCAGGCATCAATCGATTCCTGGGTAGGCACACCCTGATTGCGCATATTGTAGGTATCAGTGGCAACTACCACCATGCCAATTTCATGAACGGAAGTCTCAAGGGCTCTATCCAAACCCCGCTCATTCATCAGCAAACCAATATAAGACACCGCATCTGTCATAGGTAATTCTGCCAGTAACTGTTCAGAATCCGCCATCTGAGGTACCTTTTTCGGATTCACAAAACTGGCAACTTCGAGTCGAGTGATTCCTGCTGCAATTGCCTGGCTAATATATTTAATCTTGCTGGCAGTAGGCAGTATTTCTGGTTCACTTTGTAAACCGTCACGTGGACCGACTTCAACAATGGTTATTTTCTTTTGCTTCATGACTTTAGTTCCTCAACAAATTTCTGTAGGTATTCACAGGCTGAAGTCTCACTAACGACATCAGCATACTTGGCATTCATATCAAAAAGACTGGCCTCATGAGGGTCAACATGCCGGTCACCACAGGCTTCAGCGACCACTATGGGAATGAACCCGTTACACATCGTATCGACACAAGTGGCCCGAACACATCCGCTGGTAGTCAAACCGGTAATGATTAAGGTATCCACGTCTTGTTCGGTTAACAGGGTTGACAATTGCGTACCAAAAAACGCACTCGGATACTGTTTGGAGATGATTGGTTCACCGCTGGCCGGACGCAAACCTTCTGGCCATTCTCCCATGGGATTACCCTTTACAAAATTCTTGAGCACCGGTGCCTTGCGGTAGAATACGCCACCATCACTACCATCTAACTCATAAACCACATTAGTATAGACAATCGGAATGCCTGCCCTACGCGCTACATCACGAATTCGAAGGGCAGAAGCCAGTTCGTTTTCAACTCCTGCATACATTTCGCACTGCTCATCAAAATAAGCCCTGACAAAATCGACCAGTATAAGCGCAGGCCGATTTCCAAATCCAAGCCGGCCATCATAAAGCGAATAGTTGGTTTTCAGATCCTCAGTCAAGCCCACACTCTCCTTCGCTATTCCCATTTGCCTTACAGCCGGCCTCAGTCAACACTCATTACCATGGCGTACTGATAGCGCTGGGGGTCATAAAAACCGTCTAATATATCGACCACGGTTCCATCACTGATACAACCCAGGCGCCGAACAGCAAGTAATGCGGCCCCTTGAGAAATATCCAGCTCCCTGGCTATCTCCGGTGGTGCATTGATCGCACTCAGCTTCTGGTGCATTTCAGTCAAAACAATTCCATTGCCTCGCAGAAGCTCTAGGCGAGGTTTGGTTTCAAGATGTTGTTTGGAATAACCGCTCTCAATTCCAATAGTCCAGCTAACATAATAAGCATAAGGTTCTCTGTCTTCATTACTACTGACCCGAATCACTTTATGCGCCTGCTCAGATTCGGATAGTGCTAATCTCTTGCCGATATCCACAGGCGGCACGTCCTGCTCAACCGATACGACCCTGACAATACTGTGTTCGCTCATATCAATAAGACTTTCCAGCGTACCAATGAGCGGAGCGCGAACGGGTTTGGCACTAAAGCGATAAACTACATGCGAGCCCTTGCCCCGCGTTCTTATAATCAGTTTATCGGCTGCAAGCTCATCCATTGCGCGTTTGGCAGTAATTCGCGACACATCGAAAGCATTAACGATCTGGTTTTCAGTCGGCATCTGACTTTCATATGAAATCGAGCCGTCCAGAATAGAAGCTTTCAGGGTCGAATATATCTGGTGATATAGGGGTACTCGCTCCAACACACCGTATTGAGCAGACAACCATTCAGACCTCAACCTAACTAATAACTCGTCCATGTGACTCCGGCAAAACGATTAGCCCTGAGAGCCTAAACGATCAAAAAGTAGGTGTTGTCGGTGCTTCCAGATGGGTTTCCTCAAGAGACCGTGCCTTGAGCTCTTCTATGCTGCCACCGTAATTGAAGAGTCCGGTATCAACCTGTTGCTCGCGCATGGAATCCCGTAAAGATTCAGTCGCTGCCGCGTCAACATTACCGTTATCGTCAATAACGACACCATAACGACCCGCACCCTCCCTAGAAACAAGCCCCCTATCCACATCGACTTTGACTAGAGCAGCGTCTCGTTGCAGTGGGTCTCCCCAGCCACCACCGCCCCAGGTATTAAAATGCAATACATCGCCCTGTTTTACGGTGACTTCATCGCATTTTGCAGGCAGCCATTGCTCATCACCATTGGCGCGTACTAACAATTTGCTGGAACGCATACCGGGATCACCACCCTGAACTCCCCAAGGATAGGTTAACCAACGATCGTCATGGATACCGATATGGCCATCAACCAGGAATTCATAGGCAACGGTCAGTCCATTACCACCTCTGTGCAGACCCGCTCCTCCTGAATCAGCAATGGGTTCATACCTAATTACGCGCAGAGGAAAATAGGCTTCGATAAATTCATTAGGCACGTTAGTAAACCCTGGCCAAAGCGAATGTCCATCCGGGCCATCACCCACCGGTCGACCGGGAATACCGCCAAAACCAATCTGGAACAACTGGAACCACTTTCCCTGTTTGTCGTAGCCAGAGAAAAATAAGTGCGGGCTATCAGAAAAACCAGCAGCATTCATGGCCTCGGGCGCGCCCTGGCCTAATAAACCACCCATGACATCAAATATGCGACCCAGTGCGTGGGTTCTTCCTGACAGTGCCGCTGGGAATTTGGGCTTCAATAGGCTGCCGTCAGGGATACGCACCTCAACAAGTTCATAGAAACCATCATTGAAGAGAATATGTGGATCGAACAGATTAATCGTGAACGAGCCGAAAAACATCTTGAACATATCTTCGTTAAGGTAAAAGTTGACCGAGCTCTTTGCCTGCGGGTCAGTGCCCTCAAAGTCAAAAATTGCTACATCACCCTCTCGCCAAAGCTTACAGGCTATCTTGTATGGCCCCTTACCAACACCATCGTCACAAATGAAGTCTTCAAAATAGCTGGGCTCTTCCGGAACGATCATATTAATGATCGATCGCATGGCTTCCAAATTTCTATCCAGCATCGTCTGCATAGTCGTGTAAAAGGTATCGTCACCAAAACGTTCTGCTATTTCAACACATCGCTTACTGGCGGTTCGGCACGCAGCAACCAGGGCATTGAGATCAAAACGATTCCATTCTGAAGTACGCACATTGTGTAAAATTAATTCAAGCACGTCAGATTGAAGTACACCCTTTTTATACAATTTGGTTGGTGGAATCCGAATGCCTTCCTGGTAAATAGTTTCTGCCCTTATCGGAATCGACCCAGGTACCATACCTCCATTATCGGACATGTGACCGAACATCGCCGCCCAAGCTAAATGACGCCCGTCCTTAAAGATAGGCACCAGTATGATCCAATCCGGTAAATGCGAGACAGCTCCATTACACATATAGGGATCATTGGTCAGGATAATATCGCCTTCCTCTATTTCCCCATCATAAGCCTCCATAAAACCGCGGATAAATGAACCAAACTGGCCAACGACCATTTTGCCATCACGGTTGGCGACCATCGGAAAACAGTCGCCCTGCTCGCGAATTCCCGGGCTCATAGCAGTACGAAACAATACCGCATCCATTTCTACCCGCACGTTTCTAAGCGCATTCTCGATAATATCAACAGTGACGGTATCAACATCAATTGATTCGAAGGGCTTAGAGTTTGTCTCAACAATAGTTGCTGTCATTAAAGAACTCCCAGTTATGCAGGATTAATTAAAAGATTACCGACCTTATCAACGGTGGCAGCGTGAGCGGGCAGAATCAATGTGGTTGAATCCATCTCAACAACAATAGCCGGGCCTGGAACAACCGTGCCGGTACCCAGTTTGCTTCGGTCATAAATGGTCGCGTCGTGCCAGTTCTCATCTACATAGACCTCGGTACTGTGCAGCACGGCAGCAGCAAGGTCAGTTTTCTGCTCACTAACTTCGGTCAAATCAGCTGTTAAACTGCTTTTTGCCTTGACCACTGCTCTGATTATGACAATTTCGTGATCCTTGCCATGGGCAAACGTGAATAACTGTTCATGCTGACGATCAAAATCATCTGTTAACGCGCCAAGACCATCCCGTCGAAGTTGGTCGATGGTCACGCCGAGGGACAATTGGAATGCTTGTCCTGCGTAGCGAAAGTCGGCTTGATAAGAGATCTCTAACTCAGACTCACTAATACCATCGGTCTTAAAAGATTCTGTAGCCCGTTGCCGAAGCTGCTCTAACTCTGCAATAAGATCCTCAGCAGAAATGGAGTCAACTCGAGTCACGTAGGTACGCGATGCTTCATCCTGAACCTGGGTGGTAGCATCACCATAGGCACACAACACGCCTGGTCCGGGCGGTACGATGACTGGCCACGAACCACACAATATGCCTAATGCATTGGCATGCAGTGGTCCAGCACCACCAAAGCCAACCATTGCAAAATCGCGTGGATCATATCCTTGTTCTACTGACACTAGCCTGAGCGCACCGAGCATCGACTCATTAACGATTTTGACAATACCTTCGGCCGCGGCCATCAGCTCAATACCCATCGCATCTGCGAGTGTCTGCACGGCCTTGGTAGCAGCTTCCTTGTTAATCGTCATTGCGCCACCGAGTTTGACGTCCGACGGCAGATACCCGAGTACAACGTTGGCGTCACAGACGGTCGGTTTATCGCCGCCCTTCATATAGGCTGCCGGTCCGGGGTCTGCACCAGCGGAATCCGGGCCAACCCGAAGCGCCCTGGTCAATTCTGGAACAAATGCAATCGAGCCACCACCTGCACCAATCGTACGCACATCAACTGAAGGTGCGCGAACCGTGATGTCGCCAACCTTCGTTTCACGACGAATTCTGGCATTACCATCCTGCATGAGAGCGACGTCCGTTGAGGTCCCTCCCATGTCAAATGTCAGAATATTTTCAAATCCTCCGCGCTTGCAAAAATACATGGCTCCAGCAACGCCGCCGGCAGGTCCGGACAAAAGCATATTCACAGGTGATTCACCTGATGCTCGAGCCGAGGCCAAGCCGCCATCAGAACGAAGAATCGCCAGTTTGACATCGTCACGCAGGCGTTCTTCAAGAGAGGATTGCAGGTTTTCTACATATTTGGATACCTGAGGGCGAACATAGGAATTAACCACAGTCGTCTCAGCACGCTCATATTCCTGCATTTCCGGAACAACCTCAGAACTGATAGAAATGGGAATATCTGCAAAGAATTCTGTAGCAACCGCTCTAACCTCTTCCTCGTGACTGCCATTGACGTAGGAGTTCAACAGGCACACGGTTAAAGCCTCAACTTCTCCAGTGTCAGCCAATCGCTTCAGATCCTGACGTAATGTTGTAACGTCGAGTTCCTTGATTACATTGCCTTCTGCGTCAAGACGCTCGTCTGCTTCTATGGTGAGTTCAAGCGGAGCCAATATCGGCGCCTTCATATAACTGACCCAACCACCTAGACCACCGGGACAAAACGAACGCGCTACCTGCAGCACCTGGCGGTAGCCTTTGGTGGTTATCAGGCCTACTTTTGCACCCTTTCGGGTCAAAACCGCATTGGTGGCAACCGTCGTGCCGTGCATGACCTGACTTACTTGCTTTGTATCAATATCAGACTCATCGCAAATGCGATCGATACCGTTTAATACTCCAATCGAAGAATCTTCCGGTGTCGACGGGACCTTAGCCATGTAAGTTTGTCCCGAAGATTCATCAACCAACAGTAAATCGGTGAATGTGCCGCCAACATCAACTCCTAGCCGAAATGTCATCTATGCTGTCCTTTAAATAATCGATTTATTTTTTAGTTCTGCGAGTTCTGCTTTGCTGAGCCCAAGCAGAGAGGTGTATACATTCTCATTGTGTTCACCCAGTGTCTGGGGTCCAGTCCAGCGCACTTCGCCCTGGGTTTTAGACATCTTAGGAAATACGTTTTGCATTTTCAGATCTGGCCACTGCTCGGTAGGTGTATCAATAATGGCCTCTCGGGCAATGAAATGGGGGTCTTTCAGCATCTCAGGGGCCCTGTAAAGGCCGCCTGCAGGCACTGCACTGGCCTCCATCAATTGATCTACCTCGGCGATGGTCTTGGTTTGTGTCCAGTCATCAATGATGCCGTCGAGTTCAACCGCATTTAAACCCCTTGCCGTGTGGGTACTGAACCTTTCATCCTGCGCTAGTTCGGGCTGACCAATCACGCCGCACAACCGAGCAAACACAGTATCCTGGTTTGCTGCAATTAAAAATTCGCCATCTTTACAGCTATAAATATTAGAAGGGGCCACATTGGGCAAGGTAGCGCCCGATCGTTTCCTGATGTAATCACTGACAGTATATTCGGGGATGGTTGCTTCCATGACATTCAGCACCGATTCGAATATCGACGCATCTATCACCTGCCCTTCACCAGTTTTTTCACGATGATGCAAGGCAGCAAGTGCGCCTGTACAAGCGAAAGTAGCTGCGATTGAATCGCCCATCGACAAGCCTGTTCTGCTGGGCCGTCTATCCGGCTCTCCACAAAGGTAACGCATACCACCTAGCGCTTCGCCGATAGAGGCATATCCCGCGCGACCGGAGTGCGGTCCTGACTGCCCATATCCGGACACCCGGACCATGATTAAACCTGGGTTCTCCTTCGAGAGTTCCTCGTAACCCAAGCCCCAGCGTTCCATTGTTCCAGGCCTGAAATTTTCCAGAACCATGTCAGCCTGGGCGATCAGTTTTCGGGCCAGGTCCTGTCCTTCGGGTTCACGAAGGTTAGCGGTAACACAGCGTTTATTGCGGGCACAGACTGTCCACCAAAGTGGATAATCCCCTCGACCCCAGACCCGCATTGGATCACCGATTTCCGGTGGCTCAATCTTGATGACGTCAGCACCCATATCCGCCATTAACTGGCCGCAAAACGGGCCCGCAATTAACTGCCCAAGCTCGATAACCCTTAGGTCAGTGAGAGGGCCTTTTGCTTTCTTTTCAGGGTGAGAATCAGTCATTTTATCTCTATCACTTAATTGAATTAATATGTTATATAAACATATCATTATATCATTTACAAGCCAGCTAGCTACTCCAGCTTACCTGGCCAATAACACCGTCAACGCTGACATCAACGCCATCAGGAATCCTCTGCGTTGCACCAAGCACACCTAGCACCATCGGAATCTGACGCTCTCTTGCCAGCGATGCCAGATGCGACGTGCTTCCACCCAACTCCGCGATAACGCCTGCTACACGGGGTAATACCTGACTCAAAGAAGGACTGGCTACCTGCGTGACCAGCACATCACCGGGTGCAACCCGGGCCAGTTCACATTCACAATTAATAACGCAAGCCCGCCCTGAGGCCCAACCAGTTCCTGAAGGTTGGCCGCGCAAGCCAGACTGTTTCAAAGCAGTTTCATGTTGCGGCACACTGGCGATCATTTGTAATGGACGCGCCTGTAGCAACCAGATTTTCTGTTTGTTGCCGGTCCACTCTATTTCCACCGGAAAACCCATCTGCTTTTCAGCAAGTTTCAGTAGATGTCCAAGTTCAACAGCCTGCGCCTGGCTCAAGCAGGGTTGCTGAACCATCGGCGCCTTTCTTGAACCACTGGTCGGCGAATGCAGCGAACAGTTTTCCTGATGGCCGGTCCGACCAGGGATGGTTTCGAGCCACTCGTTGTCGGCACTCAGGATATACCTATCCGGTACAATTTCTCCCTGGGCAATTGCCGTACCGAGCCCTAACGAGGAACTAATCGACATATTTCCATCAGTCATACGACTCATACCGCCACCTGAAATCTCTCCACCTACCAGTTCCTGAATGCACAACGACATCGCCATATCTTTGGTGCTCAGGTCTCGGCTTTCCATGTAGCGTAACGCCCGCGGCGACCAGAGAGCGGCCCAGCAAGCTCGAACCGCCGTCAGAAACTCAGCCTCGGTAGTAAGTCCTAGAAAAGTTTCGTACTGACCTGCAAAAGTACTGTCTGCCAGATCCTCCGACAATGCAGATGACCTAACGACGATTGTTGAGCCTGTCGATTGACATAGTTCACTCCAGGCTTGCAACAGAGGCGTCTCAACCTCAGGCGTTATCGGGCTATCAAAAAGACCGATCCTTATCTCCGATACGGCCTGCCGTTCCTCCTCACCTGACAGCGCTGCGACACGCTCGGCAAGATTGGCCAGGCCAATCGAAGCAAGCTGCTTTCGATAGGCCCCAGCATCTAAACAAAAACCCTCAGGTATGGGCAGACCAGCCTGTCCCAACATAGCCTGATTGGCTGCTTTGGAACCGAAGCGCGCAGCATTGGTTGAACGCTCTGATCTAAGATTTTCAATAAAACCAGCCATTATTCAGCTCCCGCCTGATAACCTCATATAGGATCCACAACCGTAATTTCCTCAACCGGGAAGTTAGAAATTATCTCGGTCCTGTCTTCATGGACAATCAACATTTCCTCGATTCGAACGCCAAATTCAAGTGGCTTGCCGTGTTGCGTTTCAAGTGCAAAAACCATCCCTGGCTTTATTTCAATGGGATGGTCAAGCGACCATATACGCGATATAACCGGCGGATCATATTGTGCTAAACCGAGGCCATGGCCCCACAGGTTAGCGGCTGCCTGGTCTTCCTCTTCATAGCCCCAAATTTCTTTAGCAGAAGGCCATTTTTCAGCAATTTCGCGAGTAGTCGTACCTGCCTTAACAGCATCGATCGAATCGTAAAGCCACTCTAATGCCATCGAGTAATAATCCTTCATTTCCTGAGTTGGCTGCCGGCCAACACAGTAGGTGCGGTAATAACAGGATTTATATCCATTCCAGGTTAACGCAGCCAGGTCCATGAAGGTAATATCACCGGGTAGAATAATTCGGTCAGAAAAGTTACGCCAATTAGGCCAGGTATTAGGGCCTGAAGAAACAATGACATCTTCTACATCCTCCATACCAGGGAAGGAATACAGATATTCCATTATATGAGCGGTAACCTGGTTTTCAGTAACTCCCGGCTCAAGGAACTTCATGGTCTGCCAGTGAGCAGCATCACCAATGGCACCGACCATGCGCATGCATTCCTGCTCATCCTGATTTTTTATGGCTCGAGCCTCCATCATGGCGCTCATACCATCCTGCCAGGTGATACCTGATTGCTCGAAAGCTCCCATCATATTGATATCAACAAAGTCCACTCCTAACTTTTCACCGGCCACACCATGGCGCTGCATTTCTTCGAGGATTGCTTTGGTGAATTTTCTCACCTGTTCCTCAGCGGCAGGCCCGGCGGCACCTTTGATCCAGGCATAGGAATAACGAATATTCTCTTCAGGAAGCCAGGGACAATGTCGATTAATCTGCACGCCGATATCACCTTGTTCAAACAAGACGGGCAGACCATCACCACACAGCAGGGCATAACGCAGTCCTGGTTTCAACCTGCACCAGCCTGGCGTTATGGTAGCTGTCAGGTAGCGGACATTTTCGTCATACATGCACAACATGGCACCAAGACCATGTGCCTTCATCCTGTCACGAGCGCTTTCTAGGCGATAAGTACGCAATCGTTCCCAGTTAATCCTTTCCTGCCAATCAACACCTGCAATTCCAAAATTAGCCAAAGCTGTTTCTCCAATAGTAAAAATAAATTTCAGTCGATAGTTCTGGCCACACGAAAGCCAAAATTGTAATAACGTGTACTTTTAGCGCTGCCGTCAAAATTAAAACCATAGCTGCCAAAACCATATCGGTTAGCCGAGCGAAGGAATTTCGGATGGTCATGCCAGGAAGCGCCGCGCAGAATCGGTATGGCACAGTCCCCGTCTCGCCAGCTTGTGCCGTCATCAGGCGCACCTTCATATGTCTCGTTCCAACAGTCTGCTACCCACTCACCTGCATTACCCAACACATCATGAAGCCCAAAATCATTCGCCTTTAGTGAACCAACAGCAGCCGTAAAGGAATGACCGTCATGACATTTGGCCACAGTCCAACCTGGTATATCCGTCTCTCCTGTAAGGTCCGCCCCGTTAGCGTATGAACAGCCTTCATCTGCGGACATCCCCCAATATCTTTCACTAACCGTCCCGGCCCGGGCTGCATACTCCCACTCTGCTTCACTCGGCAAACGATAGGACTGACCGGTCACCTTGCTCAGCCACTTAACATAGGCGGTAGCATCATCCCAACTGATACAGACAGCCGGATGATTGTTATCCTGACGATAACCGGGGTCTCGCCAACTCAAGGCGATCTCCAGTTCCGGCTCTAGCCCAGTTCGAAAATAACAACCTCCCTCGCTATCGCGTTGGCTGTCATTAGCAAATTTTTCATACTCACCACGAGTCAATTCAAATTTACCGATAGCGTAACTGTTCTCAATATCGACTCTGTGGCTAGGCGCTTCGTCTTCTTGTTTCTGCTGGTCATCAGGCGCTGCACCCATCATGAAACTACCGGCCGGAACAACCGTCAGCACAGGACAAAAATCACAATCCTGAAACTCGGCTCCGGGAAACGGAAATTCAGGCAATAGCAGATTGCCTGCCAATACCAAAGCCGGCGATGAGCAAAACAGAAACAGTGAGATCAAGCACTTTCTCAAAATTGAGTTTCTCGCGAAGATAAATTTACACCTCTTATTTATCAATTGATAAGTTAAATGTCAAACGAGTGAGCAACTAATTTGCATTTAAAGTACTAACTGGGTTGTTTTTGTGACGCTGGTCTGATGTTGGTATTGACGCGAAATAAATTGGCAGGGTCGTATTTCGTCTTCACCTCCACCAGACGATCATGGTTGGTCAAGTAATTAGATTCTGCCACCGCCGCATCAATGCCGTAGGCATCATTGGTATAAAAGCCGTCTGTAAAACCCTTCACTTTATTCCAATAGGCATCAGCCCAGGCTGAATGGGGCTCAGGATCAACACCATGTGGCCACACGGCACCGATGGTTAGATTGTGGCTTGCATAACGGTGCGGGAAGGCTGTAGCCGAAGTTTCAACTCGAGAAACTGCACCACCGGCTTGCTGGAAGAAAGCCATACTGCCGCGGAACAGATCTGATTCCAGGTTGTCAACCAGCGCATCTACAAGCGCTGGACTGATACCTTTTGTAAATCCACTTTTCAAGTGCTGACCCGTACCTCTTGGATCAGTGTCATCGCTGCTTTTCTGCAACTCGACATAGTCGACCAATTTTATTTCATCTTTAATTGGTTTAACGACGCGCCTTAGTGGTGCTAAAACCTTCTCAGCCTTGTCCAAGGGACCCGAGTAACAGACATTTATGTAAAGTGCATCCGGTAAGCCAAAAGGTGGGGCGAATATCACCAGGTCCGCATACATTTCATCTGGCATATCCTGACAGTAGTCTGCATAAAAATTGATCACTTCTCTGGCCTGGTCATAGGGGTAATAAATCTCACCACCGACAACTTGTTGTGGTAGGGCATGAAGCTGGAAATCAAACGAAGTCACTACACCAAAATTACCGCCACCACCACGAACTGCCCAATATAAGTCGGTATTTTCTTCTGCGCTAGCCCGCTTAAGACGGCCATCCGCCGTTACTATGTCAACCCCAAGCACATTATCGGATGTGAGTCCAAAACGACGCGCCAAACGACCAAACCCTCCACCCAGGGTTAAGCCACCAACTCCGGTGTGAGACACGGTTCCGGAAGTGGTCACCAAACCATGCGCCTGGCTCTGTTCATCCAAAGCTGCCAGCAATGAACCCCCAGCGACCTGAGCGGTTCTAAGTTTCGGGTTAACCTGCACACCCTGAATCGGCGATAAGTCAATGAGAATGCCACCATCACAGGTACCGTTCCCGGCTATGTTATGACCACCACATTTTACTGCTGTCAACAACTGGTAGTGATCTACAAAGTTAATTACCTTGCTGACATCCGCACTACCCGTACATTGCACCACCAGAGCAGGATATTTATCGACCATACGATTGCGAACCTGCCTTGCCTGTTCGTAGCCTTCAGAGTCAGAAAACAGCAGGTTACCGTCGATACTCTTACTGAGTTCGGCAAGAATGCTGGCATCCAGTGATACCTCTCCACCTAAATTAGAAACAGCATTAATGCTCACCAATGTATTGCGGTCACCGCGGTAATGTCGCCAAATTGGATAAGGGGCGATCGCTGCAGCACAAAGCCCTGCATATAGGAAATTTCTTCTTTTCATCTTAAAACCCCAATATTAGGTATGGTCCAATATGACTTTCATACGGGCTTCATCACGCTCATCAAGCATCCGAATCGCTTGCTCAAGCTCGACCAGCGGCAAAACATGACTGATCATCGAATCAAGATCAATGGTGCCATCCACCACCAGCTGTATACACGCTGGGAAATCCTCTGCCTTTGCCGCTCGAGCGTTAGTAAGGATGAGCTCCTTAAAATACAGCTGATAAAATGGCAGCGTGGCAATTTCATCTGTATAGATACCAAATAGAAGCAGACGACCGCCTGGACGGGCCAATTCGATTGCCTGCCGAAGCGTATTCATCGACCCCACACAATCGATGACCAGATCCGCTCCTCGCCCACCGGTCAGGTTAAGAATTTCTTGAGTAACATCCTCATCAGGAGAAAAGGTGTCATCCGCGCCGAATTTTTCTGCCATGGAACGTCTTACTGGACTTCCTGTTATGCCAATCACTCGTGACGCGCCTCTGGCTTTCGCCAACTGCACATGCAACAGCCCACTAACCCCGAGACCAACAACGACAACGGTCTCTCCTGGATTAATGGATGAGAGGTTCTGGGCGTGATGGCAAGTCGTCATGACTTGAATCAGTGGCGCGCAATCATTACTGATCTGACTGGGCAGGGGAAATACTGCCTCGGCTGGAACGCAGATATGATCTGCAAAACCGCCATTTTTGTCTCTTCCGAGAAGAAACCCGCTCGGGCACAGATTCTCCTGACCAGCCTGACAATAGAAACACTGGCCACAACTCAAAACCGGATTGATAACAACCCGAGAGCCTATCGCGAGACCCGTCGCAGTAGGGGCGGTGACTACCTTGCCAATCATTTCATGACCCATCACTCTGGGATATTGCACAGGAATGTCACCGCGGAAAATCTTCAAGTCAGTGCCACAAACTCCAGAATGAGTCACCTCAACCAATACCTCTCCCGCACCCACCGTGAGGTCATCAACGGTTGTCTGAACCAGGTCCGAAGGGGCTTGCAACAGCATCGCTTTCATCAGTTTTACGCTCATTAATAGTCAGGTTAATATGACAGCAGGTACATTCATCATTGCTGCGTGTTCAGCGGTACCCTTTTACCTGTCAGGTTTTTAGTTTATCATTTGATAAATAAGAATTTCAATACACCTGATTAAGGCTAAGCCACGCAATAGGATCACTCAATTGACGATTAACTTTCACCTTCTGATGGCCTTTATACATGTATTCCTGTTTGTATATGCCATCGGTGGCGATGTTGCAGTGCACTACATTGGCAAATACATCACCCGTTCAGAGCTTAGTCTGGAAGAACGGATTCGCGTTCGCGATCTTAGGTTCATCGTTGATATGACTGCCAGAAGCTCGCTGGTACTGCTACTCGCCGTCGGCTTCACCCTCGCCCAGCTATATGGTTCACCCATTACAGGTATCTGGCTATTACTGCTATGGGTTGCCGACTTGGCCTGGCTGGGCCTGGTCTGGCTGGTTTACTTTAATAAAGGCACAGCAAAGGGCGCACGTCTGCAACGCCTTGATATGGGAATACGTTATATGGTCATTGGAGCCATGGCAGCATTTGGCACATACTGCCTGGTGACCGGCGAATTTATCGCCCACAAATGGCTTGCGATGAAGATTATCCTGTTTGCCGCCATCTTGTTAAATGGCGTGTGGATACGCAGAATCGCGATGCGCTGGCAAGGAGCGTTCGACCTGGTCCTGGCTGATGGAGATAGTCGAGCTCAAGGTGAAAAACTGCTGGTTGAAATCAACAGCATGGCTAATCGAGCGGCTTTTCTTATCTGGCTACTGGTGGTATTAATGGCCTTTCTGGGAGAGGTTAAACCGTTTTAACATTCGGAGTCGAAGGTGGCAAATACAGACCAAAACAATCCTAATCGCGTTTCAGGTCCCTTTGGCTCACTACGCGAATATATAGACGCTGTCGATAAGCTCGGCCAAGTCCTTCACGTTGATAAAGTTGACCAGGATGCCTATGAAGCAACCGGGTTCATGTATCAGTTGATCGACAAAGTCGGTTGGAGCGAGGCGCCGATCGTTTCCTTTAATAAAATAAAATCTGGTGGCCGCTGGATGGATGGCCCGGTGATCGGCAACCCATGGGGCCGTTGGCAATATGAGCCCCTGGCATTTGGAGTCGAAGCCCATGGATATGACCAACGCCAACTTTACAAATCAACTCTCCAGCAACTGGAAACACGGGTAGACAAAGACGGCCAGTGGCCTGCCGTCGAACCCGTCGAGGTTTCAAGGCAGGACGCACCCTGCAAAGAAGTAACCCTGCTCGACGATGCCATCGATATCCTTCAGTTTCCTTTCATCAAAACTAACCCAGCGGACGGTGGCGCCTATATCAATACCGGCAATGTCATACTAGAAGACCCAAAATATGGTCGTAATGTGGGCACCTATCGGTGCCAGGTCAAAGGCCCCAGGAAGATAAGCGTCAACCCAGAGCGCAATCAACACGGCTGGACCTTTCTAATGGATATGAAAGACCGCGGAGAACCATTTGCGAGAGCTGCTGTCGTGATCGGCGCCGATCCCATCGTATTTGCCATGAGCAGTTCAAAGACGACCCGGCTTGGCCAGGATGAACTGAAAGTTGCCGGTGGTTTTCTCGGCCGACCTGTCGAAGTGGTGAAATGTGAAACCAGCGAACTGCGGGTTCCCGCGAATGTAGAAATGGTGATAGAAGGCGAAATTCCGTTTGATTTCGAACCTGAAGGTCCATTCGGAGAAATGTACGGCTATATAGGAGAACACAAACCAGAAAACTTCTATATGAACATTACTGCCGTAACCCACCGCAAAAAACCTATCTTCATCAACAATTTCACTGGTATACACCGCGGCTTTCTCACTGCACCACTTGAGATGACTTCAAATTTAAACTACCGGCAACGGTTCCCGAATGTTCTCAGCGTTCACTTTCCGCTACAAACCCCAGGGTACTGCTTCATTCGTATCAGAAAAACAAATGCGGATGAAGCCATGACAATCGGCCGGGAGATTGCCACTTCATTGAAAATCGCCAAAATTGCCATTGTCGTCGATGAAGATGTGGATGTTCACAATTTCACTGAGGTAATGCATACGGTAGGCGCTCGCTGGCAACCGTACCAAGCAACCGAGATTATCGAGAAAGCCGGCGCTATGGGCGGCGATCCAAGTTCACCCACACGCGGATCTGGCAGCAGGGTCGTCATTGATGCCACCCGAAAGCGACCGGATGAAGGCGGACCGGAAGTTTACGCGAAAATGAACCGTGAGTGCCTGCTTGCTGAGAAGCCCGACATCTTGTCACACATTAACGACAAATGGGGCGATATCATCAATGGCTGGAAGTCCTAGCTTGCTGGATGATTTAATTCGCCGCAGTAACAAAATCCAGGATAGCTTCAACCCAAAGGTCTGGCTCGTCACGGATGATGTATGAAGTTCCACCGTCAAGCTCGACGAATTCAAAATCAGGTCTTAATTCAGCAATGCGTCCAGCTACAAAATGGAGAATATCCCCGCTATTGGTAACATTCAGCGTCGGTACCTGGATGGATTGCAGCGCTGTGGTAATATCGTAACTAAACGCCGCGTGGTGAGCATACCAGTGCTTATCCTCAGCCCAGAGGGTATGAAAAGCCGCCATATGCGATGACTCCAGCTTCGATACACCTCTAGACATCTTACCGATCAAATCCCAGAGACTGGCTAAATGAGAGCCATCCATTTGTGCAGAAAAATCCATGTGTGGTCGCGCCAGTCTTTCTTCGCGCTCTGCCTGGGTATACCAGGGTAGGCCGTGCAACACTAACCGACTCACGCTCTCCGGAAACTGGTATGCCAGTTGACAAGCCATCGATGCGCCGGTGTGATGACCGACAACGACTGCCTTATCAATTCCCAGATGATCAAGAAACTCCTTAAATACCGTCGCATATTCTAAAATACTAAGCGGATTCGCAGGCGCATCTGACATGCCATATCCGGGAACATCAGGTGCTATCACCTGCAGGCCGGCATCAATAAATTTCGAAAAAGTATGCGCATACTGCAATGAGGACTGGGGGTCCTGGTGAATCAGCAGTAAAGGTTTCCCCTCTCCACCGATACGATAATGAAGCTGGCCAACTTTTGTATCTATATAAGCTTTATGCATGGCTCCCTCTTTCAACTGATTCAAACTGTGGGTTTTGATGGCTAATCAAGAACGGGTTTCCGATGCGTCTTATAATCGAGGTAGCTGTCGGTTCTTGATACCCACGGAGGACCGGAATTTATGAAATCGGGTATTTTCTCATTAGCATAGGCAAGTACTTCCGGAGAAACATCTGACTCATCGACTATCTTCTTACCCCGACCGTGCCAGTAGTTAACCCCCGGTTGCTGACCCATTAAAAAAAACGGGTACCAGGGATTGACGTGGTGAATACCCAAATCAGCAGGAGCGCTGACGATATCGGGGTCTTCCAAGTCCGATACTTTGCCATGAAATCCGTCCAGATAAAGCATGTTTAACGTCTCCCCGGTTGATGCCAAAGGCCAGTCTTCCGGGGCGAGTTTATTCTGGAACCTGAAATGCTTTGCCTCTGCAAACCAGATATCATCACCCGATCGCGTCCACTCATACTGTCGTGGCGCGATCACTACATCAAATGGTCCGCCTTTTATATCAATAGGTCTATTAACCTTGCCGGTAAAAGGGTTGGTAAATTCTTCGATTCGTACATCACTATTGGGTTCCGTAAAGTACCCCAGGTCATAATTACGATAATGGAAACTTCCATTGCCGAGGTTTTTCCAAATCATCTTGAGTAAACCGGTGAATCCGATCATGGCCATGGTGGCATCAGGGGTAACACCGAAGATGGTGCCGCGATACCAGTAATGGACCTGACCATCCTCTACCGTACCCACCAATTTAGCGTAGGCACGGACGTTATCTTTGTCGTCTGAAAAATCCAGTGGAACCCTTCGTTTTCCGGCTGCAAGCACTGGTTCAGGATTAAATGCGGCGGCGGCCGTGGCAACGGTCGCCGCACCAGCACCGATCAGCAAGGACCGCCTATCCAACTTTTTGTCCATATGCTTCCTCCCGTAGGCCACAGCCTATGGTTCTAATCAATTAGTTTATTTAGACCTCAAACTGGAACACGACATTAGATCGCGCAAGCAGATCTTTTTTATCCAGATCAGGGCTTTGCGCCTCATCCTGAATCACATTGTCTCTGATCAAACCGTCGGTTGCTTCCTTGCGCAGTACCACAATCAGATTAGTGTCATCCTGAACTGCAAATGGGAATTCATGCCAGGTACCCAGTTTCATGGTGAAGCCGGCAGAACCATCAAACAGGAAAGCTTCTACGCGATCGAGATCTGCTACTTCGGCTTCGTTCGGCGGCGCCATAACAACCACAAAAGGCGCACCAGCCAGCGGTATAAAGGTTTGCGTGTGCTTGAAATGCCGCTCCATCCAGCGCACCTCGTAGGGCCGCCTCTGGACTGTCACCAGCGGCAGCTCGGTCTGCTCATCAGAAACAAAATCAACAACACGACGGACTTTTACGGTACCGCCATAAAAGTCGATTGGCATTGGATCTATATCGGCGTTGTAACCGAGCACCTGACCATAATCTGCGAGTGCTTCTGGCGTTGCTTTCTTGACGGTAAGCGTCCTGATATCTGGCGAAATACTATTCATTCCTGTGTCTCCTTGTCCGCGGTGTAAAGTTTCGCGGCAGTTCGTACCGCACGCACAATGCTCTGATAACCCGTACACCTGCATAAGTTCCCGGACAGCGCACTACGAATCTCTGCATCCGATGGATCGGGTGTTTCGTTAAGTAATTCCACTGTCGAAAGCAACATACCAGGCGCGCAATAGGCACATTGAAATCCTGATTCTTCGCAGAATGCGGCCTGCACCGGGTGTAACGACTCTTTTTCGCCCAATCCTTCTATGGTTGAAATTTTCTTTCGCTGCACACTGGCCGCCAGCGTGATACACGATTTGACAATGCTGCCATCAACCATGACCGTACAAGCGCCACAATGCCCTGTCATACATCCCATATGAGTACCCGTTAAAAGCAAATTCTCCCTGAGGAAATCAAGCAAAGATGTGGTTGGGTGAATAAACTCTTCACAGGGGGTTTCATTAACCCGACACTGTAACAAAACGGAATCTTCCACAAGTTCTTGCATATCAACTGCCATGATCCTGCTCCTTTAAGATGTTTTTATTTTTTTGATTGCAGCTGCGACTGCCCGTTTCGCAACTACACAAGCCATGGCTTTTCGGTACTCAGCATGTCCACGCTGATCAGAAATAGGATCGGTGATTACCGCCTGACAAACTGCGTCAATCTGCTCATCCAAATCAGTATCAGGATTATCTCTAAGCCGCTCAGATAGCGGGCCTGTGAGATCAACGGGTTGTTCAGCAACGGCACCAACCACCAGATCAACCTGCAGATCTCCATCTGGCTTGCGCAGGACTATGGCTGCTGCGTTAGCTGAGCCGTAACTACCCTCTGTTATTTTAAGTTTTTCATAAGCCCAGCCACTGGCTGGGTCCATAGCCGGAATGACGATTCGTGTCAGCAGCGTCTTGGTGCCCAAGTCATGGTCAGTTTCAACCAAAAGCTCAGTCAGCGGAACCGTTCTTAAGCCCTGATTTCCGGCAACTTCAATTTGGGCACGCAGCGCAATCAGCGCGGGAGCAATGTCATAAAGAGCATGCATTGCAACAATATTTCCGCCAATTGTGCCTCGATTATGAACCTGCCTGCCTCCCCCTATCTGTGCGGCCGCAAAAGACAGCAGTGGCAACGCACTGTTGATAACAGGGTTTATCTGAATCTGCCGATGTACTGTCAATGCGCCAATGGAAATTCCCTGAGCTGTTTCCTCAATACCTTCAAGTTCTGCCAGACCACTGATGTCCATGAATATGGACGGACTGATGCGCCCATAATTCAGATACGGCATCAACTCCTGTCCTCCAGCAATCACCATGGCCCCGGTACCAAGGGCATCAAGTAGCTCGGTCGCCTGATCTAGTTTTCTGGGTCGCGCATATTGCATTCTTAGATTCACGATTCTGTCTCCGTTGAGCCCAATGACGCCGCTTGTATGGCTTTCCACACAATGGGTGCACTGACAGGTAATTCCAGGACCTCTACATTCAAACATTTCAATGCATCATTTACGGCATTGACCACCGCAGCGGCAGAACCACCGACACCAGCCTCTCCAGCTCCCTTAAGCCCCATAAATGTAATCGGATTAGGCGTATCATGGTGGCCAAGCGCAATTGGCGGAACGTCAGCTGCACGGGGCATGGTGTAATCGACCAAATCAGTGGTTAACTGCCTGCCACTCTCATCGACGAGAATTTCTTCACCCAGCATCCCGCCAATTCCAAAAGCAACGGCACCACAGGCTTGGCCTTCTACTAAAATCGGATTAATTGTTTTGCCACAATCATGAACAACTGCGAATTTTTTCAGAGAAACCTTACCGGTTTCAATATCTACTTCGCACACCACAGCATAGGCCGCATTCGAATAACTCGGATAAGGGTTGATTTTCCCTTCCTCATCCGGTGTATGGCTAATCAGCCCGGGTTTGAACGTGCGTGTCGATTCGAGCGGCGGCTCAATACAAGCGGCTATATCATAATTTCTTGTATAAGCCGCATAACAGACTTCAACAAAGCTCATCTGTGAGCCTGCATCAGCAGAGGTTGATATAATACCGCCGGCTATCTCAATGGTCTCCTCGGGAACTTCCATCATTACCGCCGCAAGGGTAATGATCTTCAGCTTAATATCCTGGGCCGCCAACGCTGCGGACCCTCCTCCCACAATCGTGCTGCGGCCACTATAGTTGCCAAAACCATACGGACAGGATTGTGTATCACCCTGCACTACGCGTATTTTTTCAAACTCTACGCCGAGTTCATCTGCAACAATCTGGCCGATACCAGTCCTGTTGCCGCCACCCGGGTCAGTAACACCTGTTAATACGGTAACAAAGCCACTCGGGTCAACTTTGACGGTCGAGGTATCGTATCCAGCCACGAGTGTACCGGGCAGAGCCCCTCCTTCCGGTGTTAGTTCATAGGCAACACCAATACCTGCATAGGTGCCCTCCTCTCGCAGCGCATCCTGCTGGTCACGAAAGCCATCATAATCAATCAGCTGCAGAGTTTTCTCCATAACACCCTGATAATCACCCGAATCATAGATCAATCCGGTGGCACTCTTTTTTGGAAACGCATCTGATTTAATGAAGTTTTTATAACGCAGCTGAACGGGATCCATGTTCAATTCTCGAGCGGCTTTATCGATACCCAATTCAAGGGCCAGCGCCGTCACCTCCTTGCCATAACCCCGGCAAGAACTCCAAGGAGCTTTATTTGTGACCACAATATTGGCCAATACATCTAAATCGGCAACATCGTAGGGTCCAGGCATCGACAAACCAGTCAAAAAAGCCATACCCCAGCCAGGTGTTCCTCCTGGTGCACCCACATTTGCGAGAAAATGATCCCTTATTCCGAGTATTCGACCATCTGCATTAATCGCAAAATCGACTTCATGTTCTTGCTCTCGGCCCCCTGTAAGAAGACATTCCTCGCGATTTTCAATCCATTTAACGGCTTGCTTAGTCAATTTAGCCAGAAGACATATAAGCGCTTCTTCGGGATGACCATGCATCTTCAGGCCAAATGCACCACCACTTGCTGAGGTAACAATTCGCATTTTGTTCTCGGGCATGCGCAAAGCATTGGTTAATACATATCGAAGTGGATGGGGATTTTGCGCTGTTGCGTATAGCGTGATGGCACTTTCACGGTGATCCCATACGGCATTGTAACTGCGGGTCTCTATGGGCTGAACAGACTGCCGGTGGACTTTTAATTTTGTTTTAACGATGTGATCGGCTGCCTCAAAGGCCGCAGCACAATCTCCACCACCGAATGGGACCTGCATGAGCATATTATCAGCCCATTCAGGCACTACTCTTGGAGCATTACTGTCAATTGCGTCAGAAGCATCAAGTACCGCCTGGGTTGGTTCGTACTCAACATTAACCCGCGAAGCTGCATACAGTGCTGTTTTCTTGTCTTTGGCAACCACCACCGCTACAGGCTCCCCAAAGTAACTGACCTGGCCCAAGGCAAGGCAGCGAAGATTTGTCGTTTTACCACCAAAAACAATGGGGTCAACAAAGTGGGGGATGGGATCGAGATGTTCCGCAGCCTGCATACCGTCCATCGCCAATACCACACCCGATACTCTTTCGGCTCCACTCAAATCGACCCGCTTTATTTTTGCTGCCGCATGGGTGCTGCGAACAAAATGGGCATGGAGCTGGTTCGGAAAGATATGGTCCGCTGTGTACGTCGACCGGCCAGAAACAAATGCAGCGTGGTCCAGGGTAGAGGTGCTATTACCTACATATTGTTTCGTCATTTTCTAGCTCCAGTAAGTGCTTATATTCTTAGTCGCTGAGGTAATTTGTTAAGTCTTCGTATACGACGACCTGCTGGTCATGAGAGCCCACTAGACTGGACACCTTAAGCCCATATTGCCGAATGCCTTCATCCAACGATTTGGCAGCATGAAAAGGAAGAATGTCTGCGGGCCGTTTCTTGCCAGACCGCAAATCCCTGGCCAGACCGCTGATATATAAATCTCCGCCATAAAGCAGATCCGGGCCTTCAACAAAAACAAAAACCATATCAGGCACATGCCCCATCGCCAGAGGGTAAATAACCACCGGCAACTGGGCATCCTCAATTCGCAAAGGGGTATCTGCCGCAACACCTACAATGATTGCTTCCGTGGGCTGTCGGTCCAGGGCATCCTTTAAAACTCGTGACTGAGGTCGACTGGTCTGCTCTTTAAAAAAGTCCACCGCGGTGTCGTGCACAACCAGCTCCGCACCAGCAGCGATATAGGGGCGAATGCCAGCGGCATGGTCGTTATGATGATGCGAAACAATCAAGTGGCTGATCGGCTTATCCGGATATTCACTGGCCAATCGGTCAATAATGACCTCCCCTTTCAGGTCATTCTGACCAGGCTCAACAACAATCAAACTATTTTCCTGCTCGATGACCATGGTAAAGACACCGTCCTTCGGCGCCGCATATAGCAACTGAATCTGGGGAGATAGCTCAATAGACTCTATAGTCGGCCTACCTACGCCAGCAAAGCCGAACATCAGCAAGCTCTGACTCAGCTTTCGAGTCCTTTCCGCGACTTCTTCATCGTGTACATAGGCTATATTCTCAGGTGGTGTGAAAAATATTTCATCAAACTCAGGGTTGACCTTGAGTTCAGATCGCGACACCTCGATTCTCGGGGCACCACCATATGACATGAGGACCCGTTGCGGAAAACTCACGCCATCTTTGACCTGCCAGTCCAGGTAGTTAACATCCAGCGATACATCACCATAAACAACGTCCCATTCCAGGGTATGCAGTTTGACTAATTGACCTGACTGCTTATTGATATAGAGCGTAATTGGATAAACCTCATCATCAACGACCAGCACATAATGGGCATCTGGATCTATAGCCGTTTCAGCTCGCCAGTTTTTTAGCCAGTCGGAATCAATTTCGATTTTTTCAACCATGCGCTCGTGGAAGGGCGTTCCACTGGAACGGTCGAGCCAGACCTGGGTCGCAAGTAGTGTCCGCTTGCCGGTCTGACGAACGCGGTCCAACGTAACCGGCATTGCCTCTTCAACATTGAACAACCGACCCTGGACTGTACCACTTGATTGATCACTCGCGAGTATTGACTCACCATCTATCAGCTCCTGAAGAATGAGGTGAGGATTGAGCAGAAATTCAGTCTTAAGCGTTGCTGCCATTCTATCGGCGGGCAAGGCTCTGTCGGCATCCTTAAGCAATCCTAAAAATCCCGCATCGTGCAAATAACCGTTTTCA
Source organism: Gammaproteobacteria bacterium (assembly GCA_018666555.1). Classification (GTDB taxonomy): domain Bacteria; phylum Pseudomonadota; class Gammaproteobacteria; order Pseudomonadales; family Azotimanducaceae; genus UBA9926. Next base: position 20,407 of record JABIZD010000017.1, on the reverse strand, counting down.
CCAATGATTAATTCGTGACTTTTCCGTTCTGTATAGCCTCCGCCTCGAGCCGGGTTTCTGGTTACGGTATCGAGCCTTAACCTGTCTCCTTTTGTATCGCGTTGAACCGTCATCTCGGCACGAGCCAATCTCATTAAACCATGACCCGGTTCAGGACCCTGGCCCATAATGTAGTAGTCTCGATCACTGCGAAAGGATAACCCGGTAAGCTGCTGCAAGGCGTCTTCACCTCCCATCGCTGCTCGAGCAAAGGTCACGATTTCATGACCCTGCTTGACTACGGGCTGTTCTGGTTCCTGATCTGTACAACTGCTCACGGAGACAGCAATCAGGAGAACATAAAGAACGGATGAGTAGAGTGAATTACTATTTTTATACATTTTCATTACCGATTTGCTGTTTCTCTAAGTTTTGGGTCTGATATTCGCGTTCAAACGAAATAGATTCTTTGGATCATAGGTATTCTTCAGGGCAACCAGACGTTGGTGATTCGACTCATAGTTAGCTGTGATTTCAGCCTGGGTCTCATCCATAATTTCATTGACGTAAAAACTGTCTTCTGTATAGGGCAGGATAGAATCCCAGTAGTCCCGCCCCCATTCGACAAATTCCTCAGAATCTTCAGCACCCGTCCAGCTTGCACCTAATTCCAGATCCCATTTCGTCTGTCGATGCGGCCAGGCCGTGGCATCATTATCAACTTCCGCTATAGCGCCACCAAAGGTCACCAGGCGCATGGTATTGACTCTGCGGGGGTCATGCTGCCAACGTTCAAGGATGTTATCCGTCATGGCTGGGTCATAATCGTTAACATGCCTGCCCTTAATATAATAACTGCGGCCGTGGGCGTTATGAGCATCAATGCGACTCTGTTGCTTAACATAATTAACCGGAACCGTAAATTCCGACACAGGTTTACCCTGGCCCAGTAATGGTCGAGTCATGCGATCAGCCTGATCCATCGGACCCGCATAGGTAAAGCCCATCATGGTCAAGGGTGTTCCGTTCTCTTGAATACTCATCCCCGCCCAGATATGAAAATCATTAGGGACATTTTCAGAGTTTTCAAAAAACCGGTTGAACATGTCCTTTGCTTGGCTTTGCTCATAGAAGCTACTTGACGTCAGAATGTTCGGCCCAAATTCATGCAGACGGTACTCAAGCATGCTGACCACACCGAAATTTCCACCGCCGCCGCGCACACCCCAGAACAAATCCGGATTCTCATCAGCGCTGGCGTGTCGTAATTTGCCATCAGCGGTAACTATATCCACGGAAAGTAGATTATCGATGGTCAAACCGTATTTACGCATCAGAATACCGATCCCACCGCCCAGAGTAAGTCCTGCGACGCCGGTATGCGATACCACTCCAGCCGGGCACACCAGACCATAGGACTGGCCTTCCCTGTCCAGGTCCTGCAACAGAGCACCGCCTTCCACCTTGGCCGTCCGGGTCTTGGTATCGACGTATACACCTCGCATCTCGGACAGATCGATAACCATGCCTCGATCACAAACCGACTGGCCTGAGATCCCATGCCCGCCTCCACGAACCGCGACTAACAAATCATGGGTTCGTGCAAAATTGACTGCATTGATGATGTCACTGATGTCGATACATTGCGCAATCAATGCAGGTCGACGGTCATCCCACAAACCATTCCAGATCTTTCGTTCCTCATTATAACGAGGGCTACCAGGGACTAATAAAGCTCTCCTGAGACTACTTGCCAGGTCCTCAATTTCTCCTCGTTTCAAGACTTTTTCGACGCCCGTACGGGATAGCACCAGCAGCTCAGCAGGAAACTTTGCCGCCTGACTAGCAGGTATATAGGCTGCTGCTGCCACACCAATTGCTGACTTAACAAAATCACGTCTTTTCATATCTACTTCCCCTATTCACTGAAACCCAAAACTTACCGACGGCCCTTTACCGACCTACCTTGAATCACCTTCAAAGAGTGACCAAACCGAGTAATTCAACCTCAAAAAACTACCATAAAGCCTGTCGCCCTACTAGCATCATCCCTCGAACATCATATATGATGTTCACGCTAATTTATCATTTGCTAAATTAAATATCAAACAAGCCCGGCAGCTACGAACATATGATTCAGCTTCTTTGACCTAATTGAGAAAATCGCTATGACATCAAATAACGCAGTAACCAACGAAAATTCCACTTGGCCTTCTACCGGAATCGCCTGGTATGCCCTGGCCATTTTATTCATCGCTTACACTTTTTCTTTTGCTGATCGATTCATACTCAGCCTGCTGATCGAACCTATCAAACAGGATCTTCAGCTAAGTGATACTAAAATCAGCCTACTACACGGATTTGCTTTCGCTATTTTCTACACTGTAATGGGCATCCCAATCGGACGTCTTGCTGACAAGTACAACAGGCGGAGCATTATCGCCCTGGGAGTCGCGACCTGGAGCCTGATGACGGCAGTTTGCGGCATCACTCGCGGCTACTGGCAACTGTTCGCTGCCAGAGTTGGCGTCGGCGTGGGTGAGGCTGCCTTGTCGCCAGCTGCTTATTCAATGATCGCCGATCTGTTCCCACCACAAAAACTTGGCCGGGCACTGAGTGTCTACACTACTGGAGCCTTCGTTGGAGCCGGACTGGCTTTTATCATCGGTGGTACCGTTATCGCTGCGATAACCAGCACACCGGAAATCACCCTGCCCGTGGTGGGTACCATTCGATCCTGGCAGGCTGCATTTTTCATTGTCGGGCTACCCGGCCTGATCGTTGCCGCGCTCATGTATACGGTACGCGAGCCGGTACGGCATATAAACTCGGCCTCAGGAAGTGACCTGGTTTCGATGACCGAAGTCTTTGCTTACGTTCGAGCCCGATGGCGTGTTTTCGGAACCCATTATCTTGGTTTTTCTCTGCTCGGAGTTGTTTTCAACGGGATTACCGCCTGGACCCCGGCTTTTTTAAGCCGAAGTTTTGATATGTCTGTGGGGCAATCTGGGCCGACCATTGGTGCATTAATATTAGTTTTCGGAACCGCTGGTATTATTGTCGGCGGTTGGCTAACCGACTACCTGGGTCGAAAAGGTTTCGTAGATGGCGCGATGCGCACCGGCCTGGTGGCTGGCATTGGCTGCATACCCTTTGCAGTGCTGGTGCCATTCATGCCAACACTTCAATGGGTTCTTGTGATCTATTGCCCACTTCTATTCTTCGCAAGTTTCGGCTTTGGAGCAGCAGCGGCAGCGCTGCAACAGGTTACCCCGAATCGCATGAGAGGAATGGTATCGGCCTTTTACCTGTTTTTCCTGAATCTGATCGGCATTGGTCTCGGTCCGACCATCATTGCCTTGATCACCGATTACGTCTTTCACGATGATCAAGCCGTGGGATTTTCTCTCGCTATTATGGCTGGTTGTTCAGGCCTGCTTGCAGCCCTGTTCTTATGGAAGGGACTAAAACCCTTCAGAGCTGAAGTCGCTAAACAATAACGACAATTCAGGGTATAAAACGCAGGGGCTCGATAGGCCCCTTACCAAATCGGGTTCCTTCAGCATAGGTGACTTCAAGCCACATGCTACCGGCTTGGGTGCTCGGCCCATCTGCCCATTGCCAGAGGCTCATCGGTGCCTGCTCAACAAAGAAATCCTTACCAATGGTTCTGGTATCGGCACCGGGAACATCTGACCCTATGGCTAGATCTCCAGCCAACACATAGATAAAACGACGGGCCTTTTTATAATACGACTTAGCCTGGCCACCAGAGTAAGACCAGCCTGGCGGCAGATAAACGAGTCTGGCTCTAAACCCGCCGGCAATATCATTACTCAGCAATTTTATTTTAGCGCCTTGCAGGTCTCTTGAATCCTCCCACTCCATGGACTCAGGTAAAGCTGAATTCTGGTAAAGCGGATGAGTCCATTCCTGTATCTGCTTCCAATCATCGCTGTACCATTTGTTGTCTGGATCAAGGCTATAATTTTTACCACCTTCTGCAAATACCAATTGCACAGAAGGAGGTGTTACCTGCTGCTGCAACATGGCATCCGGACGATTGCCATGAATACTAAAGGGTGGCCGGCTCATCCAGGTACCCGCTCGCATCGTGTACTTGGTTCCCATTAACTGCTCGGGACTAACAAAATCATAAATCAGAAAATCACCTTCCAGCACGTAACCCCACTCATGAAAGTCATGATAGTGACGGGTTTTATTAACCGCGTCCCAGCCAGGATTAAACGACACCAGTAGCATCATGCTACCGCCGCCTGAATACAGCAATTTCCCCTGGCTAGTACCATTTAACCCCGCCCAGGAACTATCCCAGTCCATTGCGGCAACATCAATAATTCGTAGTGGTTGAAATTCAGGACTAGTCTTATCGGCATTGACCTCACTTATGCTGACAAGGGCCAGATACAAAACCAGGCAGATTTTGAAAAAAATAGATTTATTCATGTCATTGTATTCCTCAACTGATGGCCTCCAAACGTACCAAAGGCAGACCATGATGGTGCTATAACCGGCCAACCGCTTACATCATGTATGATATTAGTTTATCAAATGATAAACTAATAATCCTGCCATTGTCAGTACCAGCTAAAAGCTGGAACTCACCCGGTTTGATGTCGTCCACGAAAAAGGCATGATCACCATGGCTCTAAATAGAAGAGACTTAATGAAGGTTGCTCTAGCCGAGACTGGAATTATATCAACTCTTAATCCCTTGCTAGCCTCAGCCAACAAAAGCACCAGTAAGCTCATGGATGGAGCCACTGATATCCTCATAATCGGTGCCGGCAATGCTGGCATGCCGGCAGCAATCCAGGCCGCTGATCTGGGTGCCAGGGTCCTCTTGGTCGACAAAAACCCCTTTATCGGTGGCATGCTGAATATCTCCGGGGGCCACATAAGTGGTGCCAACAGCAAATTACAGATAGCTAAAGGGATTGAAGATTCGCCTGCTCTGCACTACCGCGATGCCATGCGAATGGGCCGGTATGAAAACAACTCAGAGCTGCTGAAACTCGCTGTGGAACACGCTGCTGCGATGATTGACTGGTTAGCCGAGATCGGTGTTGAGTTCACACCGGAATCCCCATTTTTTGAAAACGACCATGAACACTACAGTGCCCCTCGCACCTACATGGGGCCCGAATATGCACGCTCACTGCTGCATCCACTGAAAGCAGAACTGCAAAAACGCATCGATACAGGCCAGATTAAACTCCAGTTAAACACCTCAATCACGAAGCTGCTTAAAAATCATGAAAATAGAATTATCGGGGTTGAGGTGCGCAGCAAGTCAGGCAAGATAACCGAACTAAAGGCGAATGCTGTAATTCTGGCAACTGGAGGTTATGGTGCCAGTGATGCCCTTAAAACCAAATACAACCCAAAGATCGCAAAATCAAAAGTGATTTGTTTACCTCATGCCACAGGCGATGGCATCGTTATGGCCGAACAAGTCGGTGCAAGACTCATCAATATGGACAAGTTTATTTCCTTCCCGGGTGCAGTCGAAGGAGCTTCCGGACGACTCCAGCATGCACCCGATCACCTTACCGATGGTATCTGGGTAAATAAACAAGGTGACCGCTTTGTCAATGAACAGACTCTCAATCCTGACCAGAGGGAAAGGGCCTTCCTCAATCAGAAGGATTTTGGCTTCTATTATATCTTTGATCATCAGACCAGGAAAACCGGTCCAGGAATTATTGGCTGGGACGAAAAGCAAATACAGGATGGGATTTCACGCGGCATCGTCAAGCAGGCTAATACAGTCAACGTCCTCGCCAGAAAAATCAACGTTGATGCAACGCGCCTGACAGCAACCATTGCTCGCTTCAATCAGTTTGTTAACGCGGGAGTAGATACTGATTACCGTCGGCAGAAACTGACCCGAACCCTGTCAAACCAACCTTTTTACAGCATTCCAATTACCGGTAGCATTTTAATTTCTCACGGTGGCATTGCCGTCAATCATCTACTTCAAGCAGTGGATGCAAACGATACCGCGATCCAGGGACTATTTGCCGTCGGCGAGACCCTTGGGTCTGCGCAAATGATGGGTACTGCGGTACTCAGTGGCATGAGTGTAGGTCCCGCTATTACACTCGGCAGGCTCGCGGCTCGTAATGCATTTCGCTACGCTCGAAGTGACCCATTTCTGCTAGCTGAATGTGAAAACGTTAAACATATGGAGAACAAAGCCCTGTCATGAGTATCTTGTCAAAAGAAGAAGCCGAATTTAACTCAGCTGTAGAAGTAGCTGTTATTGGCGCTGGCGCCTGCGGCCTGTGTGCGGGAATTGCTGCAAAACAATCCGGCGCGGAAACACTCATACTCGAACGGGACCCCAGCGCACTCGGCACCACCGCGATGTCGACCGGGCTTATACCCGCTGCCGGGACATCCTTTCAAGCTAAAGCAGGCATTACTGACACGCCTGAGCTGTTCACTCAAGATGTGTGTGCTAAAACCGGATATCAAACCGATGCAAATATCGCCCTGGCACTTGCCCGGGAGTCTGCCAATACGGTGGAGTGGCTGGCATCTGACTTACAGGTACCTTTATCGCTGGTAGACAGTTTCCTTTATCCAGGACATTCGATTAAACGCATGCATGGAACTCCAAATCGAACCGGTGCAGAGCTCATGGGTAGCCTCTGCAATGCTGCGGAAAGAATAGGGGTCGACATCTTAACCGACGCGACCGTGACCGGGCTGTTCGCTGAGCCCAATGGTGAAGTACACGGGCTACGTTGCCAAAGGCCCGATGGCAAACATGAAGACCTCGCCTGCAGTGCGATCATCCTGGCCTGTTGCGGGTTTGCTGGCAATCCTGACATGGTACGTGAATATATGCCGGAAATAGCCGAAGGAGAGTTTTTCGGGCATCGAGGAAATCAGGGTGATGCTGTTGCTTGGGGGCGGGAGCTGGGTGCCGAGGTAGGCGATATGACTGCCTATCAGGGCCATGGAGGATTGGCAAAAGGGCATGGCATACCCATTTTATGGCCTGTCATCGTCGAGGGTGGTATTCAGGTGAATCAGAATGGTCAACGATTCTCTAATGAATCAAGAGGCTACTCAGAGCAGGCCGTAGATGTCATAAAACAGCCTGGTGCAATCGCATGGACTTTCTACGACGAACCTCGTCACCAGCTGATGCTGGAATTTGATGACTATCGGGATGCTATCGCTGCCGGCGCTATCCAATATGGCAGCACGCTGCAGGATATCTGCCGGAAAACTGGACTACCCCTGTCTGAGATGGAAAAAACACTTGGCGAAATTACCAGCCTAGCTGGAGCAGGCAGCCAAGATGCTTTCGGTAGACGGTTTAAGGGCAAGGCTTTGCTTTCTGCTCCCTACTATGCGGTCAAAGTGACTGGCGCATTGTTCCACACCCAGGGAGGGCTTTGCGTCGACGCCGTCGGACGGGTACTCAGAGCCGATGGATCAGCATTGCAGAATCTATATGCAGGGGGCGGCGCAGCTCGGGGTATCTCCGGTCCAGATGCCTCTGGTTATCTTGCCGGTAACGGTCTGTTGACGGCAACCACCTTCGGTCGCCTTGCAGGCATTAACGCTGCAATTGATATTAAAGCTAGCTAGACGTCTTTATGGCCTTGCCTTATCGAGAAAATGCTTGTGCTACACTGCCGTTCCGGTACTCATTTTTACCTTTGGATTAGTATTCAGGATTAAGGATCGACCTATGCGGCTTATTATCGGTATATCAGGTGCAAGTGGCGTAATTTATGGCATCAAGCTGCTTGAATTATTGCAGCAGCAGGCAGAAGTGGAAACACATCTTGTAATTTCCGCCACAGGTAAAATGAATATCCCCATTGAGACCGACTGGACTATCAAGGATGTTGAAGCTCTAGCGGACCAGGTACATCGGGTTACAGATGTGGGCGCCAGCATCGCCAGCGGTTCGTTTACAACAGACGGCATGATCGTTGTCCCCTGCTCCATGAAGTCGCTTTCAGCAATTGTAAATTCGTATGCAGACAATCTTTTAGTTCGTGCAGCCGATGTGGTCCTCAAGGAAGGCAGGAGACTAGTTGTCGTACCTCGCGAAACACCACTTCATGCTGGGCACTGTCGTTTACTTTACGAAGCTTCCCAGATGGGCGTCACCATCGCACCGCCTATGCCGGCTTTTTATAATCGCCCACAAAGCGTAGAAGATATTGTTAATCACACAGCTGGCCGCTTACTGGATCTATTTGGCCTGGATAGCGGCAAGGTAAAACGCTGGCAGGGCAAGTCAACCGAGAAGTAACCCTAAGACATTGCAAGTAGCGCTGATTCAAGATTCTCATCCGGCACCGATGCCTCTAAAAGCACCGCCATTAACATTACAACTGGCGGGTCTAAATCGAGTGTCTGACTTTGGCAATATCGTTTCAAGTTTTGAACAATAGCCAGAGTCTGATCAAAGTCCGCAGCAGGCTGGCTCTCAACTAACCTCTCAAGCTCTAGTTGCTGCAGTCTTTCTGCTTTGAGTTCAATGACCTTAATCTGCTCGCGAAGCTCAAGATAAGATGGATCATCCTTGAATCCAGCTGATGCCAATCCAGTCTTCATCCAGGAACGAGCTTGCCGCAGAGGATGAACTAAACGGCTACGCCAATTCGATGATACTCGCAGCGCCTTGCCATAGAGTGCATCTGCCAACTCGCCATGAACAATGCCTGACCAAATACAGAATAGAAGCATATTAACATCCAGATTATGCTGGTTCTGCAGTTCGAGGCAGGCCTGTTGCACGGCTTCACGCTGATAGATCCGATTGGAAAAATCCCAAAAACGCTCTGTTACGATCATATTTTAGCTCGTTAGCCTGCTCGAATTGGCAGGGAATTTAGTTTATCATCTGATAAATAAAGAACTTATTATCTTCAGAAGGAAGAGGAAATCATCATGCAGTTTGATTCTATTATCAAGAACGTTCGCCTCGCTCGGCCGAATACGGATACAGTTGATCTGGTCGACATCGCAATAAAAGACGGTAAGTTCGCTCTAATAGAGGCCGATATCCCAATATCGGCAGCAACCGAAATTATCGAAGGCAATAAGCTGCTAGCTTTCCCAGGCCTGGTCGATACCCATATGCATGTCGGCATCTATTCGCCACTGGCAGAAGATGCTGTTACAGAAAGTAAAGCCGCAGCGATGGGAGGGGTTACCACCGCCGTTACCTATTTCCGTACTGGCCAATACTACCTCAACAAGGGAGGCCCGTACGCAGATTTTTATCCAGAGGTGCTTGATACCTCTGAGGGCAACTATACAGTCGACTATGCTTACCATCTCGCGCCAATCGCCTCTTCACACATAGATGAGATGGAATCGCTGTTAACAGACCACGGTGTCTGCTCCTTCAAGATATTCATGTTTTACGGTGGCTACGGGTTACACGGTAAAACTGATCCGGCAGCCCAAAGAGAATTCTTGATGGCGGACGAGGACGACAGCTACGATATCGCTCATTTTGAATTTATTATGCGTTCTGCGGCCAAACTGATAAAAAAATACCCAGAAATGGCAGACCAAATCAGTGTAAGCCTGCATTGTGAACTTGCCGATATTCTCAACGCCTACACTAAAATTGTGCAGCAGGACGATTCCTTAACCGGGCTGCGTGCCTATAGTGCAGCTCGACCACCCCATTCTGAGGGTCTGGCAATCTGGATTGCCTCGTATCTTGCCAATGAAACGGATTGCCTTAATATCAATCTTCTCCACCTGAGCTCGAAAAAAGCGGTGGAAGCAGCGATGATCATGCAGAATGTTTTCCCGCACATCAATTTTAAACGCGAAGTAACTATTGGCCACCTGCTACTCGATTACGATAGTCCCGCGGCCTGCCACGCCAAGGTCAATCCACCTATTCGATCTCGAGAGGATGTCGAATATCTGTGGCAGGCACTCTTGGATGGCAACCTGGACTGGGTTGTCAGTGACCATGCCTGTTGCTCTGAAGAGCTTAAAACAGATAATCAGGATCCCGGGGATGGCGATAATATCTGGGTTTCAAAATCCGGTTTTGGCGGCACTGAATACCTGCTTTCAGGACTTGTCAGCGAAGGCTCTCAGCGTGGTATGAGCTATAACAAGATGGCCGAGCTCGTATGCTGGAATCCTGCTCAGCGATACGGATTACTCAATAAAGGCGACGTTGCCGTAGGTTATGATGCCGATATTGTGTTACTCGACCCAGATGAAGTTTTCACCGTCAAGGCTGAAGAATCTGAATCTCACCAGGGTTATACGCCGTTCGAAGGAATGGAACTTCGCGGCAAAGTGAAGCGAACCGTATTGCGCGGAAAAACAGTATTTTCTAATGATAGAATAGTTGGGGAACCAACAGGCCAGTACATTGCACGCCCTACCAAACGACCCTAATCCGTAGAACGGTCTTAGAAAGGTCACCCCAATGTCTAACGTGTGAATATAAGAACCATACCAATACGATGGAAAATCAGCATTCTACTACTGCTGATTACTACCATTAATTATATTGATCGGCTCACCTTCAGCATCGTTGCACCCGTCATCATGGATGAGTTTGAGCTGAGCAATACAGACTATGGAAACCTATCCGCAGCATTCCTGTTTGCGTATGCGTTTGGTCAGCTGTTTGGCGGTAAACTCATTGATGCCCTCGGCACCAAACGCGCCCTTACTTTTGCAGTTGCACTCTGGAGTATCGCTGGCATATTGCACGCCTTCGGCCAGGGATTCAGATCATTTTTTCTATTCCGGGTGTTACTGGGGATCGGCGAGGCAGCAAATTTTCCGGCGGTGAATAAAGCTATCGCCGAGTGGTTCCCTGCAACTGAGAGATCCTTAGCGGTTGGTATTGTCACTGCTGGCCCTGGCCTGGGATCTATTCTTGCGCCACCAATAGTTGCCTCTCTGGTTGTCATGCTTAGTTGGCAATGGGCATTCGTCATAACTGGCCTGATCGGTTTCGTCTGGCTTTGGTTCTGGCATAGAGCCTATTACTCACCCGCGGATCATCCTAACCTGCCTGCTCAGGAAGCAGTTCAAATCATCGAAGAAGTTGATGCCATTGATCAGCCCACAAAATCCTGGCTCGAGTTTTTTAAATACCGTGAAACCTGGGGCCTGATGATCAGCAGGTTTTTCGCAGATGGTGCTTTCTATTTTTTGATATTCTGGTTACCCCTGTATTTAGCAAATGAGCGTGGCATGGATATCAAGGCAATCGGCCTATTTGCTTGGATTCCGTTCGTTGCCGCAGACCTTGGTAGTCTCTCCGGCGGTTGGGCCGGTAAAAAACTTATCGACAACGGCATGTCTCTGGACGCAGCCAGAAAACTCATCATCTGGATTGGTGCTTTACTTGTTCTAGCGATCGTTCCAGCTGCAAATACTGAGTCCACTGCAACCTTTATCGGTTTGATTTGTATTGGCTTGTTTGCAATCCAGTTCAAATCATCCAACCTTTTTACGTTACCAGCCGATATGTTTCCGGCCAAGGAAGTGGCAACAATCTGGGGTATTTTTGGTGCTGCTGGCAGCCTAGGCGGCGCTTTGTTCCAGTCACAAGTTGGGGTCCTTATTGATACGTTTTCTTACCAACCCGTGTTCCTGGCTGTCGGCAGTATGCACATTGTTTCAGCATTGGCAGTGATGATCTTTATTCCACGAATTGCCAGGTTGGGGCCAGCTATCAGGCAACGGCATTCCGACAACAGCTTGAAATGATAGACTGCAAAATAATGCCCTGGAGCAACCAGCCATGCCAAAACCACCCGGTCTGACTCTATTCGATAAAATCTGGAATGATCACACGGTAGAGCGTGGCGAAGATGGCTCCTATCTCATCTATATAGACAGGATCTTCCTGCATGAACGTACCGGTAGCCTGGCATTAAGCGGCCTCGAATCCAGTGGGCGCACAACCAAAAATCCTGCAAACGTATTCTGTACTATGGATCACATTGTCGATACCAAACCTGGTCGCAGCGATAACACTACGACCCCGGGCGGAAAGGAATTTATACAGGTAACCCGTCAGTTAGCGAACCAGCACGGCATTACGCTGTTTGACCTCGAAGATCCCATGCAAGGTATCTCGCATGTCGTGGCTGCCGAACAGGCTATCGCATTACCGGGATGCACCATGATCTGCCCCGACAGCCACACCTGCACTCTTGGTGCCATCGGCGCCCTGGCTACTGGCGTGGGGTCCAGCGAATGCGAACACGCGCTAGCAACGGAGACCCTGCGCTTTTTTAAACCTAAACAGATGCGGGTTCAGTTCAAGGGGAAGCTTAGTCCCGGCGTGACAGCGAAGGACCTCGCACTACACCTGATATCCACCTTCTCAGCTACCGGTGGGTCAGGGTGCGCAGTAGAATTCGCAGGACCTGTTATATCAGAACTAGATGTGGAGGCCCGCCAGACTCTGTGTAACCTAGCTGTCGAGTTTTCTGCATTCACTGGCATTATCGCTCCCGATGACAAAATTATTAACTATCTAAAAAACAAGCCTTTTGCCCCGAAGGGGCAGGCGTGGCAGACGGCGACGAAGTACTGGTCAACGCTGCAAACTGATGTTGATGCCAAATTCGATCACGAAATCGAAATCGACTGCACCGAAATAGCCCCAACGGTCACCTGGGGAACCAGTCCAGAGCAGGCCGTTTCAATTGAAGCAGTAGTGCCTCATCCTGACAGTACAGATCTGGCATCCAAGAAAAACGCAATAAATCGTGCACTAAATTATATGAACTTGTCACCAGGGATGCCCATTACTGATTTACCCATCCAGGCGGCTTTTATCGGTTCGTGCACCAATAGTCGGCTCAGCGATCTGCGCATCGCAGCAAATATACTCAAAGGGCGCTCAATTGCGCCAGGCGTAAAGGCAATCTGCGTGCCGGGCTCAACACAGGTTAAAGCCCTTGCTGAAAAAGAAGGCCTTGACCAGATCTTCAGGCAGGCCGGCTTCGAATGGCGTGAGTCTGGTTGTTCTATGTGTTTCTACGCTGGCGGTGAGGGCTTTAATTCTGGCGATAGAGTCATTACCAGTACTAATCGAAACTTTGAAGGCCGACAAGGACCTGGAACACGCTCTCATCTTGCCAGTCCCGCTACCGTCGCTGCATCCGCTGTTACCGGTTACATCACTGATTTCCGGGCAATACAAGACTGACTATGCAAAAGTTCCTAACCCACCAAGGCATTGCAGCCCCGCTCCTGCGCGTCAATATCGATACCGATGCAATCCTACCCTCCCGGGAGATGAAGCGTGTTTCGCGTGAAGGACTGGGCGGCAGTTTATTTGCTGGCTGGCGTTATCTTCAGGGAGTAGTAAAGGCCGGCAACCTCGATCCTGAATTTGTTCTGAATCAACCGGCCTACGCCGATGCATCAATTCTGTTAACAGGCCAGAATATGGGCTGTGGTTCATCGCGTGAATTCGCTGTCTGGGCACTCAAGGATTTCGGTATCCGCGCAATTGTATCGCCGAGCTTCGGCGCAATTTTTTACACCAACTGCATTCGCAACGGCGTACTTCCGATCATACTTGATGAAAAACAAATAGCGGATATTGCGACCGAAGTAGTCCCAAACCCACAATTAAATCAACTTTCTATCGACCTTCAACACAGTCAGATAACAACCCCTAATCAGCAACGTTATTCATTTCGGATAGAGGCCTCATATCAGCAAATGCTTTTGAACGGCCTCGACCCAATCGACCTAACTCTGCAGCTACAAACAGACATCGATGAATTCATTAGGGCTGATCAAGTAAAACGTTCCTGGGCCCATGCAAACAGGCCGATCAACGACTAGGCAATTACTTTATCATCGAACAGCCCGCTAATTTCTTCATCTGCGAATCCAGCAGCCTTGAGTATTTCCTGCGTGTGTTCACCATGCTTTGGCAGATCGTGGCGAAGGCCAAACCGCTTGCCATCCATCTGTAACGGCAAGCCGGGTAGTCTGGTCTGGGTTCCGTCTTGCAGGGTGACATCCAGCAATCCTCCCGATGCCAGCAAATGCGGTTCATCAAACAAGTCTGATGGCTTGCCAATTCCAGCAAACGGCAAGCCACATTCATCAAGGCGCGTCATCAGCTCTGACTTGGTAAAAGTAGCGAACAGATTTTGAATAACGGGAAGCACTCTGTCTCTGGCTTGAACTCGATCGCCATTGGCAGCTAGCGACTTATCAGCCAGGAAATCGTCCAACTCAAACGATTCACAGAATTTTCGCCACTGGGTATCACTGACTACCGCAACGAACACACTTTCATCATCCTGGGTAGCAAAGACATCATAAATGCCCCAGGCTGAGGTCCGAATAGACATCGGTTTAACCGGTGCATTCTGGGCGACCTCCTGAGCCATATGCTGGCCCATTAGGAAAGCAACACTTTCAAACAGCGAGCTCACAACCCGTTTACCCTTGCCTGTCTTGTGACGCGATTCCAGAGCAGCGAGAATACCAATCACGGCAAACATACCACCCATCACATCGACAACTGACGCGCCCGCTCGCATCGGTCGATCGGGTAAACCAGTCATGTAAGCAAGTCCGCCCATCATCTGCACGACTTCATCCAGAGCCGCGCGATGCTCGTACGGACCACTTAAAAATCCACGAGCAGAACAATAAATCAGGCCAGGGTTATCAACAGCGAGGGCATCATATCCGTATCCCAACTTGTCCATTGCACCGGGTCGAAAATTCTCAATCACCACATCCGCTGAATTAATCAGCTTCTTTGCCAAAGCGCCTCCAGCATCGGACTTTAAGTCAACGCAAATGCTACGCTTATTACGATTATACATTGAGAAAAACCCCGCCCCCGAACCTTGCAGCCGGCGCGTATTATCGCCATCGATGGGCTCTACCTTAACAACATCAGCACCAAGATCAGCCAATATTACGCCCACAGTTGGCCCCATGACCATATGCGAGAATTCAATAACTCTAACGCCACTTAACGGCAAGTTATCCTGTTCCGTCAAAATGAATACCCCTCTTTATTGATTTAATGCAATTTGCTAATTTATCAAATGATAAACTATAATCTAGAAAAAACACTAGTCAGTTAACAATAAAGATTACAGACGGTTGGCGTGCTACAGACAAACCCAGATAAAAACAGGAGGTTGGTATGCTAGACAAGTTAAAATTATGGTGGCATTTTGATGCCGAACAAGAGCAGTCAAGCGCGGACAATCCGCTGACGCCTTTGAGTCCGGAGCAACGCCGGGACGCATTGCCTTTACTGACATTAGCTTTCGGATGGGGTTTTCTGGTCACTGGACTATTTGTAGGCGGTGCCCTGGGTGCCGGGGTTAACTTTTGGCCTGACCTGGTTTACGCCTCTTTTCTAGGTAACTTTGCAAATTTTATCATCGGCGCACTGGTCGGATATATTGGCTATAAGACCGCATGCAACAGCGGCCTACTGTATCGTTTCGTTTACGGCGGAATCGGTGCTTACCTGCCGGTATTGTTCCTCGCCCTACTATTAATCGGTTGGCAAGGTATCGTAGTCGGGGCGTTCGGCTTTGCCTGGGCCCAGGATTTTGAAAGCCCGACATTTTACCTTGTTGCGCTACTGGCCGGTGTCCTGTTCACAGCCACCACTTATTTCGGAGTTCGAGGACTTGAGCTGGTTAGCATGCCATCCGTAATCATATTGATCCTGGTGGGACTATACGCCGCTGTCATCAATATTGATCAAGCCGGTGGCTGGAATGCATTTCTCGCGCTTTCAGCCGCCAATGCCTCGCAAGCCCCGATCTCACAAATGCAAGCCATCAATCTTGTCATCGGCTCCTGGATCGCCGGTGCTATTGTCATGGCTGAGTATGCGCGATTTGCAAAAAAATTATGGGTCGCTTTAGCGATCCCGTTCATTGTCCTAATCATCGCCCAATGGTTTCTGCAGATCATCGGATCCATGGGTGGCATCGTTGCGGGTACGCATGACTTCACTACTTACATGCGTCTGCAGGGATTTTTTATAGGAGGATTGGGACTGATTGGCATGAGTATGGCGCTCTGGACTACAGGTGATGCCAACCTGTACCTGCCAGTAATACAAACCTCGAGCGTCTTGAAACGACCCCAACGGGTCATGACAGTCATATGTGGATTACTGGGAACCCTACTTGGCCTTGGCATCTATCAGCACTTTATTGACTGGATCAATTTACTTGCCAGCCTGGTGCCGCCTTTAATTGGCCCGGTCATTGCTGACTACTATATAGTTAACAAACGACGATTTAATGCGGACCGAATCGACGATCTACCTCGCTGGAACCCAGCTGCATTTATCGCTTATATAGTGGGTGCAGGAAGTACCTTCATAGAACAGGACTGGATGGTGCCCTCTCTTGCTGGCTTGGCTGTATCGATCCTCGTCTATCTACTGGTCTACTATGGCGCTGCCAGTGTTGGTATTACTATGGGTCATGCCCGGCTGAACCAGGTTGATGCAGGACAAACAGACTCTGAAACCGCTAACCCTGACTAATCGAGAATAGACCGATGCCTGAACCTGATATTTTGGTAAGTGAAGTTGGACCCCGGGATGGCCTGCAGAATATAGATGCAGTTTTACCGACCGAGGCAAAAAAGCGCTGGATACAATTAGAGGCTGAGGCCGGTGTTACGGAAATCGAAGTCGGCTCGTTTGTGCCCGCCAAATACATGCCCCAGCTTGCTGATACCCTGGAACTGGTTTCTTTTGCTCGCGCTATCAAGGGTCTTTCGGTCGCAGTACTGGTGCCAAATTTTTATGGTGCCAAGGCAGCGGTCGAAGCCCAGGCGGATAAGATGTCGATTCCGTTTTCAGTCAGCGAAACGCACTGTCAAAGGAACCTGAATCGTTCACACGACCAGATGTTCGCCGAAATTGACCAAATAGTGGATATGCTAAGTCTTCTACCAAAGGAAAAACGTCCTCATTTCGAGGTCGGCCTATCAACCGCGTTTGGTTGTTCACTCGAAGGGAAAATAGCAGATGAAAAAATAGCGGAAATAGCCGAAAAAGTCATCGCCGCAGGCTGCGACGAGGTCGGCTTATCCGATACTACAGGGTCAGCGAACCCAGCTCAGGTCAGGCACTTGATAAAACTAGTTCGCTCCGTCGTTGGTAACGACAAACTCACCGGTGTGCATTTGCACAATACCCGAGGTTTAGGTCTGGCCAATGCACTCGCTGCTCTTGAGGAAGGTATTACCACCCTGGACAGCTCCCTTGGTGGACTCGGTGGCTGTCCTGCTGCACCTGGTGCAAGTGGCAATATTGTCACCGAGGATCTGGTATTCATGCTTGAATCCATGGGCCTCAATACAGGAATCGATATACACAAACTACTGTCAGTACGACAGACCCTCAGCGAGACCATTGCCGGTGAATCCCTATTTGGATTTACGGCTGAAGCTGGGCTCCCTAAAGGCTACTGAGTTCCTACAGTTAACATTATGACAAACAGCTTATTTGACAAGATCTGGGACAGCCACTGTGTCGATACAAACCGCAGTGGTAGATCAGTCCTTTATATCGACCGGCATATCATCCATGAAGTCACCTCTGCCCAGGCCTTCGAAGGTTTGCGCATGGCCCAAAGAATGCCCTGGCGCAAGGGTTCGATACTAGCCACACCAGACCATCAGGTTCCTACCACTGGGCGAGAACAAGGTATTAATGCAATCCATGATCCGATTGCAAGACTGCAAGTCACAACCCTCGATGAAAATTGCAGCGAGTATGGAATACTAAAGTTTGGCCTGGAAGATAACCGTCAGGGCATAGTGCATGTCGTTGGCCCGGAACAGGGCGCTACCCTGCCTGGCATGACGATCGTGTGCGGCGATTCTCATACCTCAACCCATGGCGCCTTTGCTGCCTTAGCCCAGGGGATCGGTACCAGTGAAGTGGAGCACGTCCTGGCAACCCAGTGCCTCAGCCAAAAAAAACCGCAGTCAATGCGCATTCAGATAGACGACGAACTACCCCAAGGGAGTACAGCCAAAGATCTGATTCTCTACATCATTGGTCAACTCGGTATGGCAGGCGCCAATGGTCATGTCATTGAATATGCCGGTAAAGCGATTCGCCAGCTATCAATGGAAGGGAGAATGACGGTCTGCAATATGTCAATTGAAATGGGAGCCAGAGCAGGCTTAGTTGCATTTGATGAGACAACTGAAACCTATCTCCGAGGACGCCCATTTGCGCCCCAAGGCCCACTTCTACAGCAGGCTCTCGAGCACTGGCAAACTCTCCATAGCGACAAGGACGCTATTTTCGATCAGGACATCAGACTCAGCGCCCGAGATGTTGCTCCCCATGTCACCTGGGGCACCAGCCCCGATCAGGTCGTACCAATCACAGGTCGTGTTCCAGATCCAGAGGCACTCAGCGACACCGTTCAGCAGGCAGAATATCAGCGGGCTCAGAAATATATGGGGTTATCAACAGGAACCCCCTTGATCGGTATCCCAATTGATCGTGTCTTCGTTGGTTCCTGTACCAACGGTCGAATTGAAGATATTCGCAGTGTTGCCAACCTGCTAGCCGGTAAGACCATCGCAGCCAACATAAAGGAGGCCATCGTTGTGCCAGGCTCCGGTCTGGTCAAAGCCCAGGCAGAACAGGAAGGCCTGCACACTATTATTAAAGCCGCTGGTGTCGAGTGGCGAGCACCCGGGTGCTCCATGTGCAACGCCATGAATCCAGATCATCTAGAACCTGAAGAACGTTGCGCTTCGACCTCAAACAGAAATTTCGAAGGAAGACAGGGACAAGGCGGTCGAA
Organism: Gammaproteobacteria bacterium; assembly: GCA_018666555.1. Lineage (GTDB taxonomy): Bacteria > Pseudomonadota > Gammaproteobacteria > Pseudomonadales > Azotimanducaceae > UBA9926. The sequence continues at coordinate 1,578 of JABIZD010000017.1, read as the reverse complement.
CCCATCTGGTCAGTCCTGTCATGGCTGCAGCTGCGGCTATTGCCGGGCATCTAGTTGATGCCAGAACAGTTAGCGAGGTTTAGACAGATGGAAAAATTCCTTCGTCATCAAGGCCAGGTAGTGCCACTGAACCGCGCCAATATTGATACCGATACGATCATGCCTAAACAGTATCTTAAATGTATTAATAAGTATGGCTATGGCGACTGGGTTTTCGACAACTGGCGTTATCTGGATCCCGGTGATGTCAACATCCCTACTTCCAAGCGCAGAACCAATCCCGAGTTCGAACTGAACTCAGCCAAATATAAAGGGGCAACTCTTCTATTAGCCCAGAAAAATTTTGGCTGTGGCTCCAGTCGCGAACACGCTGTCTGGGGGCTTAGAGACTATGGTATCAAAGTCATAATCTGCCCGGAGTTCCCCGATATTTTTCATAACAACTGCTTTGCAAATGGCTTGCTTGCCATCGAATTAAAACAGGAAGAGGTAGATCACATGTTCTACCTGGCCGAATCTGATAACGGATTAATGGCTACTATTGACCTTAACACCCAGCAAGTCCAAATGAACCACAAGACAATCAAATTCAAAATCGATGAAAGCTTGAGGCAGAACTTACTTAACGGATACGACAATATCTCAGTCACATTACAACAATCTGAAAAAATCAAAGCCTTTGAGCACCGCTATTTCAAACACCGACCTTGGTTAAATGTAGATCTCGGCTGATAACGAAAAGACAAATGAACCGCAGGATCAATTACCCTAACGGCCAACTCTAATCGAATTCCGTAAAAGCAATCCACATCGTGGCCTGTTTAACATCAGACCACCGTGTTTAATTTTATTAGTCCAGATCGACTGAATTAACAACACCAGGCAACCAAAATTCGCCTAAACAAGCAGTAACACAGCCCTGCTTTTAGCCGGCTTTGCTAACGCTATTCAGGTTTTTCTGTTACTTCTAATGGCACCATGACATGGACAAAATCATTTCCTTCCCACATTACATATGGACCACCGGCATAAGGATCTCTTGGCATATCCTTCATCAGGCTTTCCGGCATCAACATCATTAGATGCGGGCCTTCCTGAATCCAGACCCCTTTTGATCGATCCGTATTAAACGGATCGTTATTATCGACCATCGCATCGCCTTGCAACATATAGGTCATTCCAAAGCCTTCTTCTTCAGAATTATAGGGCGCTTGATTCATGTAAGCAGTGAGCCATTTTTGCCAGGCTTTATCGACACACATGGGGTTTACATTTTCATTTGGCGGGGTGCCTGGCATACAGGTCCAACCATTAGAACCTTCTCTCAACACAGTCCCAGCCGCACTCAGGATGGTTGCTTGCGCGCTAATATTGTCTGGTGCAGCAGACATGGCAATCTTAATAATCTCCGCTTTGGAAATTTTGTGCTCAGGGGTTTCGGCATTAACGGTGCCAGCGAATAGCGAAACAAGGAAAAAGCAGGTAATAAAACGCAACATATTCTTCATAACAACTCCCAGCCTTAGGTTGATTAGATCAATTAATCTAACCGATATTTTACTGATTACAAAGACCTCG